>JAQYAH010000043.1 GCA_029227635.1 Clostridiales bacterium | reverse complement strand
CTGTCAATGGGTATCCCGGCGATCATTGCCCGGGGCCGAAAAGGAGGCAGCACCGTGGCGGCAGCCATAGCGAATGCCTGCCTGTACATGGCCACAAGGAGCCTTGACCCGAGAGCACGGGGTTGGGATTAGCTGAGTTTTTAGAGAAGAGCCCCTGTGGGGATAAAACCCCAGAAAGGCCAAGAAGCTGTTCAGGGGCCTTGAAGGTAAAGGCGGTTCCTAAATTCACCAGCATATCGTCAACACTGTAGATCGGAAACTCCTGTCTTATTATCCCCGATAACCGCACAGTCGGCACTTCCCTCAGACAAAAGCATCTTCAGGCCGTGACCCAGGGAATCCAACACAGATTCCAGGTTCTCTTTGGCGGCTTTCTCGCTGCCGGGCAGATTCACAATGAGACTTCGGCCTCTGATTCCCGCAGCGGATCTTGAGAGACAGCCTCTGGGAGTGATCTTCATGCTGGCTGCCCGCATTGCCTCCGGGATGCCTCTTGTCTCTCGCTCCACCACGGAGAGGGTGGCCTCCGGAGTTATGTCTCTGGGGCTGAAGCCGGTTCCTCCGGTGGTGATGATCAGATTGATCTTAAGGTCATCACAGAGGTGAAGCAGCTCCCCCCGGATGAGGCGGAACTCGTCCGGCAAAATATTAGTGTATTGCACATCATAGCCTGCCTCGGTGAGAAGGCGCACAACAAGAGGACCGCTGGTATCGATCCGCTCTCCTCTTGATCCCTTGTCACTGATGGTAAGCACTGCGGCAGAATAACTCATGATAATTCTCCTTGAAAAAGTGATTAATCTTCTCTGTGGAAATCTCCGTGAACTCCTCCGGTCTTATCCAGAAGGCAGATGTCGGAGATGACCATATCTCTTTGAACCGCTTTGCACATGTCATAGACAGTGAGGGCGGCAACGGAAACAGCAGTCAGAACCTCCATCTCGATGCCGGTCTTGCCGCTGCACCGGGCCTCAGCCTGAATATCTACTGCACATTTCTCTTCATTCAAAGTCAGTTTTAAGTTGATGCCTTCTATAAAGACAGGGTGGCACATGGGAATTAGCTCGGAGGTCTTTTTGGCCCCCATGATTCCTGCGATCTGGGCTACTGTGAGAACGTCTCCCTTTTTGACACCCCCGGAACGGATAAGTTCATAGGTGTCATGATTGATCAGAACCGAGCCCCTGGCTCTCGCAGTTCTCAGGGTGGGGGCTTTCTCTCCCACATTTACCATGCGGGCACGGCCTTCGCTGTCAAAATGTGTAAAATCCTTTGTTGAACTCATAGATGTCAGCCTCCGATCTGATTCATGTCCCGTCCGGCGCCGCTTCGGCAGGAGTGGGACAAAGGGTCATGCTTCTCCGGCTTTGACCAGATGGCATTTCGCATAACTTCCAGCATCTCCTCCTTGGGAAGACCTTTGATGGAGTATTCCGTACTGCTGTGGAGGCAGGGCTTTAATTTGCCGTCGGAAGTCAGGCGGATTCGGTTGCAGGTGGAGCAAAAGTGATTGCTTACCGGGGTGATGAGGCCAATGTGTCCTTTTCCATCCGGGAAGCGGTAGCGTTTTGCCACGTCTCCGGTGGGGCTGGGTACCGGAATGAGTTCCGGAAGGAGTTCCAGCACTCTCTGGGAGGGGATGTAGGCGGAAGGTCCAAAAGCCGAAGTGTCATCCCCCATGGGCATGAGCTCAATGAACCGAATGTTGACTTTCAGGTTCCGGGTCAGCTCTGCCATATCACAGATCTCATCATCATTGAAGCCTCCGATCAGAACCACGTTGATCTTAGTGTTTGTGAAGCCTGCGGCTTCCGCGGCCTCAATGCCTGTTATCACCCTATCCAGATCTCCCACCCGGGTGATGTACCGGAATTTCTCCGCGTTCAGGGTGTCAAGGCTTATGTTGAGCCGGGAGAGGCCGGCGGCTTTTAAGTCTCTGGCATATTCGGGAAGGAGGACTCCGTTGGTTGTCATACACACTTCTTTGATTCCGGGAACATGGGCGGAGCGTTCCACTATGGACAGGATGTTCTTTTTGACCAGGGGTTCGCCTCCGGTGATCCGAAGCTTGTTGACTCCCAGGATCGCACCGCATTCCACTGCAGTGATCATTTCGTCTTCGGTGAGCATGTCTGTGTGGGCTTTTTTGCAGATGCCCTCCTCGGGCATGCAGTAACGGCAGCGCAGGTTGCACAGCTCGGTGACGGAGAGGCGCAGATATGAAATTTCCCGGGAATATCTATCAATCATCAGTATTTTCCAAATGTACAGTTGGGGAAGTGGCAGGTCTTGCACAGCTGGCATACGCCGCCGTCTTCCAGATTTATAAGGTTATCTTTGGTGAGGGGCACCTTTGTGAATATCTGGGGCAAAAGCGCATCGAAGATGGTGGTGGGAAGGCTTATTGCCGCTCCCGGCACTCCAAGGATGGCCACATCTCCTTTGTAGCCCACAAGGGTCATGTTGCCGGGCTGTGAAGGTACTCCGTGAGTGATAATGTCAGCTCCGATCTCTCTTATGGCGGTGGGAGTGACATCGTCCGGATCCACAGACATTCCGCCGGTGAAGATGAGCAGGTCAGCCCCTTTATTCAGGTAGTCAAAAGCTGCCTCAGCGATCATGGCAGTATCATCATCACAGATGGTGGTGCCAAGGATCTCGGAAGGATATTTGGAGAGCTTTGCGGTGAGCACCGGAGCCATCTTGTCCTTGATGCGTCCGGTATAGACCTCTGAGCCAGTGATAATGATTCCCACTTTGAGATCCTTGTAGGGCCAGATCTCAAAAAGCTTATCCTCTGCCTCGGCGCATAATCTCTCCGCTTCAAGAATCTGCTCCTCCTTGGTGACAAGGGGAACGATCCGCATGGAGGCAAGCCGGCTGCCCGGCTCCACCGGATAGTGATCCGGAAGGGAGGTGATGGTGATGTCTCCTATGGAGTTGATTCTGTGCAAGAGGGGCTTGTTTATCTTAAAAAGACCTCGAACCTCAGAGTTCAGAAGCACCTTGCCTTCGGAAGGAGCGGTGTAGGAGGCTCCGGAAACGGGAGCCATTGCGGCCATTCTGAGGGCGGCATCCTCCTCGTGGATCTCTCCGGCATTCTCCTCCCAAACATAGATTGTGCGCTTGCCAATATCCAAAAGCTGAGGAATGTCCTCCTCACAGATCACGTGTCCCCGCCGGAAAGCCGGACCTTTGAAACCGTCTACCATCTTGGTGATATCATGGCAGAGAGTCATTCCTATGGCATCTTCAACTCTTATCTTCTTCATAACTTATTGCTCCTGTCAATTATCCCGAAGCAAAAGAACATGCTCGGGCGCAATGTTTATTGTAATATATTTGGCTTTTATATCCAACCATTGGTTTTTCTTTAACGTGACGAGAAAAGGCTCTTTCGGGGAACTTCCCTTTGGAATTACCATCAAAGTGAAGGAAAAAGGATTCTCGATCTCCTCGAGGACCTCGCAGACAAAAGAGTTTTCTCCGGTACCGACTTCTACTTCGTTCATTCGCACCCCGACAAAAGAAACTCCCTCAGGGATCTCAGGCACATTGAACTCCATATCGAAATCCAGGGCCTTGATTCGATTCTCGGATATGAACTTCAGGGGAGAAATGTTTTTGCAGCCGGTTATGGAGGCGGCACTCCTGGTTTTCGGAGCCGCAAATACGTCCTTTATGGGACCGGAAACATCAATTTTACCCCGGCTCATTATGGCAACGGTTTCGGCCTGACGGTAGACTTCGTCTCGGTCGTGGGAGACCCAGACGGCAGTTTTGCCATACTCTCTTATGATGTCGCCCAGGTAGGTCTCAAGTCGGAACCTGAGGTGCTGATCCAGAGCCGAAAAAGGTTCATCCAAAAGCAGAATGTCCGGCTTTGAAACAAGGATCCGGGCCAGGGCAGCCCTCTGCTGCTGGCCGCCGGAGAGCTGATGAGGGTAGCGATCCCTAAGCTCTTCGATATCCAGCTTTTCCATGATCTCAAGTACAGAGGCGTCCTTTTGTCGGCTGTCTTTTTCCCTGACAGCTCCGGCCCTGATGTTCTTATACACAGTCATGTTGGGGAAAAGTGCGTAGTTCTGGAACAAAAACCCTGTTCGCCGCTCCTGAGGGGTGAGGTCGATCTTTTTCTCCGAGTCAAAAAGCACCCGGTCATCCACCTTTATAATGCCTCTGTCCGGCTTTTCAATACCGGCAATGCATTTGAGAGTCATGCTTTTGCCGCAGCCGGAGGCTCCAAGGAGGGCAAGGATCTCATTTTCCGCCTTAAACTTCACCGAAAGGTTGAAGGAGCCAAGCTTTTTTTCGATATCAACAAATACAGACATAGCTAGCGACCTCCTTTGGTTTTAGTGGTGGAAGAGTTGTTTTTTTCCAGAAGGTTCACCGCCAGAAGAACCACGAAGGAGATCAGAATGTTGATCATTACCCACTTCACCGCCAGAGCGTCGTCGTTGGTTCTCCAAAGCTGATAGACGGTGGTGGAGATGGTAGCGGTGCGCCCCGGTGTATAGCCTGCGATCATGCTGGTGGCGCCGTACTCACCAAGGGCTCTCGCAAAAGCAAGCACCGTGCCGGCCAGAATTCCCTGACGACAGTAAGGGAGCCGGATCCGCCAGAAAATGTAGGTGTTGGAAAGCCCGAGCGTCTGGGCGGAGTAGCTTAAGGTCTCATCGAAGGATTCAAAAGCTCCCCGGGCAGTGCGGTACATTAGGGGAAAGATCACCACAGTGGTTGCCAGAATGGCGGACCACCAGGTCATAGTCATCCTGAGTCCAAAAGCAGAAAGCAGCCAGCTGCCCACAGCGTGCTTAGGCCCAAAGACCCGAAGCAGCAGATAACCTACTACCGTGGGAGGGAGAACCAGAGGAAGGGTGAGGACCACATCCAGAATACCCTTCAGGATCTTGTGAGCTTTTGAAATGTAGTAGGCCGCAAAAATTCCCACAAAGAAAATGATCACGGTACTTATGGCTGCGATTCGCAGAGAGTTATAAAGGGGATACCAGTCCATAAACAGTTACCTTTTATTTGTAAAAAATACGGAAAAGCCCATGACTTGCCTCATCGGAAAGCCATGGACTGCCCTTTCGTTAAATGTTGCACATTTGAGTCTAGTTGAGAGCTGTGAAGCCTACAGACTCGAAAGTCTTTGAAGATTCTTCATTCATAAGGTAGGAAAGGAATGCCTTAGCTGCTTCCTGATTCTTAGAAATGTTGAGCACTGCCGCAGGGTAGATTACCTGACCGCACATCTCGGGAGTTGCCTCGTCTACCACTTTAAGACCGGCTGAAAAAGCGTCGGTTGCATAGATGATTCCACAGTCAACTGCTGCCTCTGAAACCTGAGTGGTTACTTCCTTAACGTTGGTTCCGTAAGTGATGCATCCGCTACCTGCGAGAGCAGCTTCGTCCAGGTTGTAGTAAGCAAGAATCTTCTGAGTGTACTGGCCTACGGGAACATCCTCGTTGCCCATAGCCATAAGGCAGGAGCCTTCACCCAGAGCCTTGGCAAGATCGTCATAGGAGTTGATGTTCTTGGGATTCTCCTCGGGAACTGCAAGAACGACCTTGTTCTCAAGAATATCCACTCTGGTGTCGGAGAGGACGAAGTCAAGTCCGTCGGTGTTGATCTCGGGATCGGCGTTGATGTCCAGCTGATCCATCTGCTTCTGAGCTGCTGAGATAAAAATATCGCACTCAGCACCTTCCTCGATCTGGGTTTTTAAGGTGCCTGAGGAGTCAAATGTGAATACGAGAGTCACATCAGGGTTCTCCTCCATATATCTGTCGCCGATCTCGGTGAGAGTCTCGGTCATGGAAGCTGCCGCAAAAACCACAAGTTCCACAGGCTCAGCATCTTCATTGGTGTCCTCTGAGGTTGTTTCGCTGCTTGTGTTCTCATCAGTGGTCTTTGAAGAACAGCCGGTGAGCATCATAAGTACAAGAGCGGATGAAAGCAGTAAAGCTATTAACTTTTTCATTTGGGTTTCACTCCTTTGTCAGTATATCATAATGTAAGTGTTTTTTACTCGAGCATTAATAATATAGCAAAAAGAGATATGAATATAAGTTGTTAAAACAACGTTTTTAATTGATAATATCAATATATTTAATCTTTAAAGGTGCAGTTCTTCGTGATATATTTATTAACGTAATTTTTTATATAAGCGGCGATTAGGGGGCCGGGGGACCGGACTTTTGGCAATCGGATACAATCTCAGAAAGGGTCCATCGGGAGCTTCTGAGGATTAATAGAATATAAGGAAAAGAGAGAAATGAAACTGATTAAGAACAGAATCGTAGTTAAAGTCGGAACATCCACAGTCACCAATGAGCAGGGCAACACAAATCTCCGCACCCTGGATACTCTGGTGCGCACCCTGTCTGACATCCACAATATGGGTTACGAGGTGGTGCTTGTCTCCTCTGGTGCAGTTGCTGCGGGAAGAGGAAAGCTTAGAATGGAGAAACAGCCGGAATCCATGAGACTTAAGCAGGCTGCTGCGGCAGTGGGACAGTGCCGGATGCTCTATCTTTACGATAAACTTTTCAATGATTATGACAAGATCGTTGCTCAGATCCTTTTGAATGCCGAGGATATTGAGCAGGAGGAGAAGAAAGAGAACCTGACCAATACCTTCAATGCTCTCCTGGAGATGGGAGCGATTCCCATTGTAAATGAGAACGACTCCGTCAGCTACACGGAGATCGAGTCCAAGGAGAGGCTTTTCGGTGATAATGATATGCTCTCGGCGGTGGTTTCCATCCTCTGTGGAGCAGAGAAGCTCATCATTCTCTCAGATATCAATGGTTTTTATGACAGCGATCCCAGATTCCACCCAGATGCAAAGCTCATTTCCCGAATCGACAGGATCGATAATTCGGTGTATCAGCTAGCCGGAGGAGCCGGCTCAAGAAGAGGTACCGGGGGAATGAGAACCAAGGTTCAGGCGGCTGAGCTTGCTACCCGCCAGGGAATAGACACTATAGTAACAAACGGACAGCACCCGGAATCTATATATGATATAGTTGCGGGCAAGTCTGTGGGAACACTTTTTGCAAAGCAATCAAACTGACAGGAGTATATTAATATGGAAGATTTAGAGTTTCGCTATGACACACAGCTTTTGATCGAGGGAGAAGATCTGGACGAGGATGACATCTTCGATTGGATCAAGGACAATCTTAAGGGTGACTGCCTTCTTGCAGTTGGGGATGAGAATCTCATCAAGATCCATTTCCACACCAATGAGCCCTGGGATCTTCTCAAGTATGCAGCTTCTTTAGGTGAGATTTTTGACATCGTGGTGGAGGATATGGATCGTCAGTCCAGAGGCCTCAAAGGCTGATTAAAAGTTCAAGATTATTCTTGACATAGAAAAGAACGAGTAATATACTAACTGAGTATTTTATTTCGCGAAAATATTTATTCTTATATTTCGAAACACCGAAGGGCGTTTTGAGGGTAGAAGTACCCCTCAAGGACCCACGCGGTGTTTTTCTTTTTTTTAGAAAACAGGGGTAACGACCACAAGGGGGAAAGGTCAGAAAGGAGCAAATATGACAAAGTATATTTTCGTAACCGGAGGAGTAGTCTCAGGGCTTGGCAAAGGTATCACTGCTGCTTCCCTCGGCCGGCTGTTAAAAGCCAGGGGTCTCAAAGTCGCAGCACAGAAACTGGATCCTTACATCAATGTAGATCCGGGAACAATGAGCCCATACCAGCACGGAGAAGTCTATGTTACTGAGGACGGGGCCGAGACGGATCTGGATCTGGGCCACTACGAACGCTTCATTGATGAGGACCTGAACCGGTTTTCAAACCTCACCACAGGTAAGGTCTACTGGAATGTATTAAATAAAGAAAGAAGAGGTGAATATCTGGGTGAAACAGTGCAGGTTATTCCCCATATCACCAATGAGATTAAGGAATTCATCTACAGTGTAGGCAAAAAGACAAACGCCGACGTGGTCATCACCGAGATCGGTGGTACCACCGGTGACATTGAGTCACAGCCTTTCCTTGAGGCGGTGCGCCAGGTAGGGTTGGAAGTCGGCCGGGAGAACTCCCTTTATATTCATGTGACTTTAGTGCCTTTTCTTCGGGGAAGTGACGAACACAAGACAAAGCCCACCCAGCACTCAGTTAAGGAGCTTCAGGGAATGGGAATCTCTCCGGATATCATTGTTCTTCGCTGTGATGAGCCTCTGGAGGAGAGTATTTTCCGAAAGATCGCCATGTTCTGCAACGTAAAACCGGACTGCGTCATTGAAAACCGGACAATTCCGGTACTCTATGAGGCACCGCTGATGCTGGAGCAGAATGATTTTTCTCTCATTGTGTGTCGGGAACTGGGGCTTTGGACCAAGGCACCCAACTTAAGCGAGTGGGAGGATCTGGTTTCTCGTATCAAGAATCTCAGGAAAAATGTGACTATTGGCATTGTTGGCAAATATGTCCAGCTTCATGATGCCTACCTCTCCGTGGCAGAAGCCCTGCGTCACGCAGGTTTTGCCCTGGATGCAAAAGTTGATATCCGGTGGATCGACTCGGAACAGATCGAAGATACAAATGCGGCAGAGGTGCTTGGAGACTGTGACGGAATCGTGGTTCCCGGAGGCTTCGGCACTAGAGGTATTGAGGGAAAGATCTCCGCGGCAAAATACTGCCGGGAAAACAATGTTCCCTACCTGGGAATCTGTCTGGGAATGCAGATTGCCGCCATAGAGTACGGAAGAAATGTGTGCGGCTTCAAGGATGCAAGCTCTGGAGAGTTTAATACCGAATCTGCCCACAAGATCATCGATTTTCTTCCGGATCAGACCGACAGCACGGACAAGGGAGGAACTCTAAGGCTCGGTGCATATCCCTGCGTTCTTAAAGAGGGTACTGTTATCAGAAAGTGTTACGGCAGGGAAGAGATTGCAGAGCGCCATCGTCACCGCTATGAGTTCAACAATGAGTTCAGAGAGGTGATGGAGAGCAAGGGACTCGTCCTTTCTGGAACTTCCCCGGACGACTACATAGTGGAGACTATTGAGGTTCCCGGAAATGACTTCTATGTTGGGGTACAGTTCCATCCGGAGTTTAAGAGCCGTCCTAACCGGCCCCATCCGCTTTTTTTGGGGCTTGTTTCATCAGCCCTGGGTAAAAAAGACAAATAGTACAAAATCCTCAGAGAATTCTCTTGGGTTTATCCGGCCTATTTGTTAATAATCACGAAAATCATCCTGTCTCCCCGGGGGCGCGTTGACATTTTTATGAAAAATGATAAAATGGAAGTCGATTACGGTGGCTGAAGCGGTCACCGGAACTTTTTACAATGTGAATAAGGAGGAAAGAACACATGAAAAAGTTATTAGCAGTTTTATTGTCAATGGCTATGGTCGTTGCAATGCTCGCTGGTTGCTCAAGCAGCGCAAATGAGCAGGCTTCAGGCGGTAGCGACTCAACAGAATCAAGCGGCGAAGGTATCCAGATCGCTAAAGAAGACCTCAAGGTAGCTCTTGTACTTCCCGGTTCAATCAATGACCAGGGTTGGTGCACACTTGCTTACAAAGGACTTCAGGCAATCGAGGCTGACTACGGCTGTGAGACAACATACATGGAAGGTGTTGACCAGTCAAGCCAGGAAGATGCTTTCAGAAGCCTTGCAGGCGAAGGTTACAATGTAATTTACGGACATGGTTCAGAGTTCTACGATGCAGCTGAGATCGTAGCAGCTGACTATCCCGAGGTTGCTTTCATTATCACATCAACAGATGCACACAACGGCACAAACGTTGCTTCAGTTAACACTCTTCCCACACAGATGGGTGCTCTTGCAGGTGCTGCTGCAGCTAAGGCTACAAAGTCCGGTATCGTAGGTGCTATCGGCGGTATGTCACTCGTTTCTATCGTTGCTGCTGTTAACGCTTTCTCAGCAGGTGCTCTTTACACAAATCCTGATCTTAAGGTTCTCACAAACATGACAGGTGATGACGAAGACCAGGCTAAGGCTAAGGAAGTTGCTCTTTCAATGATCGAGCAGGGCGCAGACGTTATCTTCTACGATGCAGATGCAGCTGGTCTCGGTGCTCTCGAAGCTTGCGAAGAGAAGGGTGTTATGGCTATCCCCGCTATCGCAATGATCGAATCTGATGCAGTTCTTATGGCAGCTTGTAACGATCTCATCAAGGCTATGGATACAGTTGTACAGTACATCATTGACGGAACATTCAAGGGTGAGTTCTACGCAATGGGTTGTGATGTTGACTGCGTATTCTATGAAGATGCTAAGATGGACGATGAGACAAAGGCAGCTGTAGAAGAAATGTTCCAGGGCTTCGCGGATGGTTCTCTTGATGTCAACAAGATGATGGAAGATTACGTTACAGACGATATCAGAGTAGAATAATTAAGGACAATTCGACTTTTTGTTAAATCCGACATATTGACATTTCGCAGGGATGGATCCTAGGATCCATCCCTGTTTTTGTGTAAAGTTCATAATTCTTTTATAATGTTTTAGACATTTTTTATAAAATTTGGAAAGTGATGCGGTTGCTATTTAAGAAATTGGTGAAAAATGTTAGAATAAAGCATCTGCGAAAACGCAGAGTTTTGTCCAATCGGCTTTTGTCAGAGGAAGGGGAGGAACCGATATTATCGGATAAAACAGTAACTGTTAACGTGCTCCGGTTGTAGGAGCAAAGAAGTGAAATAGGAGAAGCTATGCCAGTACAATTCAAGAAATTCAAATGGAAAGAGGCTCTCAGTGAGCTGGCGATTCCTTTTTTGGCAATCGTAATCGCTCTCATTCTGGGTGCTGTCATTATCGAAGTTTGCGGACTTGATGCAGGCCTTGCTTACAAGGCACTGCTTAAGGGCTCAGTTATGAGTAAGCAGGCTATCGGTGAAACAATCGTTAAGGCCACACCCCTCATCTTTACCGCTTTAGCATATGCACTTGCTAAGCGCTGCGGTATGGTAAACCTGGGTGCTGAAGGTCAGCTCTACATGGGTGGACTTATCGGTGGTCTTGTTGCTCTTTATGTTCCCATGCCCAGCTTCCTTCATATCCCTGCCTGCATTATCGCCGGTTTCATCGGCGGCGGCCTTTGGGGTATGCTTGCAGCCGGACTTAAGATCAAGTTTGGTGCCAGTGAGATGATCACCACCATAATGCTTAACTATGTTGCCAACAACATCGTTAACTACATGGTACAGTCTGTTATTCTCGAACCCGGCGGTGCTCTTCCTCAGACAGCTAAGGTTTGGTCAACCGCAATGCTGCCTAAGATCGTTCAGGGAACAAGAATCAATCTTGGTTTTGTTTTCGCTATCATCGGAATTATCTTCTACTATCTGTTCCTGTGGAAGACCAAGCCCGGTTATGAGACCCGCGTAGTAGGATTAAATGCTGAAGCAGCAAGATATGCCGGCTTCAACGGAAACAAGAGATCTCTTATGGCAATGTTCCTTGCCGGTGGTATGGCAGGTGTTGCCGGTATCGTAGAGATCATTGGTATCCAGATCCGTATGTATCCCAACTTCTCACCCGGATACGGTTTCGACGGAATCGCAGCAGCTCTGTTAGGTAAAGGTACTCCTATCGGACTTGCTCTTGGTTCATTCCTCTTCGGTGTACTCCGCGCAGGTGCACACCAGATGTCAATCAGTGCCAAGGTTCCTGTTGCTATCATCTACATTATCCAGGCAACAGTAATCCTCTTTGTAATCGGCAGTAACTACATTGACAGAATCAGAAAGAAAATGCAGATCAAACGTAAAGCAAAGGAAGATAATTAATATGGGTGCTATCGCTAGTTTTATTAATACAGATATTCGAATGATGATGCCCATCCTTATTGCGGCGATGGGACTTGTTTATGCCGAGCGTTCAGGTATCCTGAATATCGGTGCCGAAGGTATCATGCTCATTGGTGCTTTCGTTGGTTATGTAACTGCAATCAAGACCGGCAGTGTATGGATCGGACTTCTGGCAGCTATGGCCTCAGGTATTCTGGCCGGTGTACTTTTTGCCTTCATGACCATCACTCTCATGGCAGACCAGACTGTAGTAGGTGCGGCCTACAATATTCTGGGCCTTGGTCTTTCAACTACACTTAACCGTATCGCTTTTGGTGTAAACTCCACAGCGGACAAAGTAAACTCCATTGGCAAGGTCCACATTCCCGGACTTTCCGATATCCCTTACATTGGAGAGATGTTCTTCAACTATAACATTATGATCTATGTTATTATTGCACTTCTCTTCGTGTCACACTATGTAATGTTCCATACCAAACTCGGACTTAAGGTTCGTGCGGTAGGTGAGAACCCCCGTGCCTGCGATACTCTTGGTATCAATGTATATCGTGTGCGTTACGGCGCAGTTCTCTACAGCACAATGATGTGCGGACTTGCAGGTGCTTACCTCAGCACTATCAACCTCTCAAGATTCAACGAGGACATGGTAGTAGGACGTGGTTTCATTGCACTGTCAGCAGTTGTATTCGGAAGATATTCACCTCTCGGTGTACTTATCGCTTCACTCGTATTTGGTGGTGGTCAGGCTCTTGAGGCTAAGTTTGCAGCCCTCAACACACCTATTCCCGA
Organism: Clostridiales bacterium; assembly: GCA_029227635.1. GTDB lineage: Bacteria > Bacillota > Clostridia > Lachnospirales > Lachnospiraceae > SUG1684. The sequence continues at coordinate 62,427 of JAQYAH010000043.1, read as the reverse complement.
TCAGCTCCTTCAGATGCTTCCTTACGTTCTCACTATCCTTGCACTCGTAGTATCTGCAGGTAAGTCAGGCAGCCCTGCGGCTGAAACTATTCCGTACGAGAAGAACTAATTGAGGAAAGGTTAGGTAGACAAAATGGAATATGCTCTTCAAATGAAAAATATCTGCAAGTACTTTTCCGGAGTTCGTGCGAACCACAACGTTAATCTTGACGTTAAGAAAGGCGAAGTACATGCACTTTTAGGAGAAAACGGTGCCGGCAAATCTACACTTATGAACATCCTTTACGGTCTCTATACTCAGACTTCAGGTGAGATTTATTTTGACGGCAAGCTTGTAAATATTGATTCCCCGGATAAGGCTATTGAGCTTGGTATCGGTATGGTACATCAGCACTTCATGCTCATTCCGGCACTTACCGCTATTGAGAACGTTGTTCTTGGTATGAACGATACCAAGTCACCTATTCTTGATCTTGACGCTGCAGCAAAGAAGTTTACTGAGCTGGCTAAGCGTTACAACATGGAAATCGATCCCAAGGCCAAGGTTGCCAACATGGCAGTAGGTCAGCAGCAGAGACTTGAGATCTTAAAGGCTCTCTACAGAGGTGCAAACTTCTTCATTTTCGATGAGCCCACTGCAGTACTCACACCTCAGGAAGTTGACGAGCTCTTCATCATGTTTGATCAGCTCACCTCCGAGGGCAAGACTATCATCTTCATCACTCATAAGCTCCCCGAGGTTATGAGAGCCTGCGACAGATGTACCGTACTTCGTCTCGGTGAAGTTACCGCAACTGTTGATGTTAAGGACACTACCCGTCAGGAACTCGCTACTCTTATGGTAGGTAAACCTGTAGATCTTTCTTATGATAAGGCTGAGATCGATCCCGAGACTCAGAAAGTAGTTCTAGATGTCAAAGGTCTTAAGACCGTACAGAAGAAGGAAGGAATGTCCCTTAAAGGACTCGATCTTCAGATTAAATCTGGTGAGATCATCGGTATCGCCGGCGTAGACGGTAACGGTCAGAACGAACTTGTTGACTGTATTACCGGTCTTATGAAGGCAGATGAAGGTACCGTGACCATCAACGGTGAGGAGATCACAAATGCTCATCCTAAGAAGGTTCTTGATGCAGGCGTTTCTCATATCCCTGCCGACAGAATTGCCCGTGGTATCATCATGCCCATGACTCTCTCAGAGAACATTTATCTGATGAACACAGACGACAAGTCCTACAAGAAGGGTCCCTTCATTGATTGGCGCAAGATCGATAAGTACGCACAGGATATTATCAGCAAGTACAATGTCAAGACTCCCAGCGAGCAGGAATATATCCAGAACCTTTCCGGTGGTAACCAGCAGAAGGTAGTACTGGGACGTGAACTCGAGAGAGATCCCAAGCTTCTTATTGCAATGCATCCTGCACGTGGCCTTGATATCGGTGCCACATACTTCGTACAGTCCAAGATCGTTGAGGCAAGAGATGCAGGCGCAGCCGTTCTCCTTGTTTCCACAGAGCTTGAGGAGATTCAGGCACTTTCAGATAAGATCGCTGTTATGTATGAAGGTCAGGTAATGGGTGTTGTACCTGCAGATACACCTATCCATGAGATCTCCATGATGATGGCAGGTATCAAGTACGAAGATATCGATAAAGAGGAAAATAAATAGTAAGAACATTTAGGGGGAAACGATGAAGAAGTTTTTTAATGAGTTTAAGGAGTTCATTGCCCGGGGTAATGTGATGGATCTTGCAATCGGTATGGTTTTGGGATCCGCCTTCACTGCTATTGTTACCGGCCTCGTTGAGGGAATCATTATGCCGGTGATCTCAGTGATCACAGGTGGGATTAGCTTTGAAAGCTGGGTAGTGCCCCTTGGAGCGGGGGAAGCAGCTCCGGTACTGAATTTCGGAATGCTTGTTACAGCAATCATCAACTTCATCATCATTGGCTTTGTGATCTTCATGGTAGTCAAGGCGATGAACAAAGTACATGCCCGCAAAGAGGCAGAGAAGGCTCCTGCACCGGAGACCACCAAAGAATGTCCTTACTGTAAGTCCAAGATCGATATCAACGCTACAAGATGTCCTCACTGTACATCACAGCTTGAAGATCAGGCTTAAACGCAAATGAATTACGGCCCGTGTTCCCGGTGGAAGATCAGGAGCACGGGCTTGTTTTTTTTGGAGACAATTACTATGAAAATGACAACACTGTGCTACATAGAAAAAGACGACTGTTATCTCATGCTCCTTCGCAACAAGAAGATAAATGACATCAATGAGGGAAAGTGGATAGGTGTGGGAGGTAAGTTTTTGCCCGGAGAGAGTCCGGAGGAGTGCCTCATAAGAGAGGTTAAAGAGGAGACCGGTCTTACCCTCACCGGATTTAAGTTCCGGGGATTCATTACTTTTGTCCAGAACAAGACTGAGACGGAGTACATGTGTCTTTTTACAGCGAATGAATTTTCAGGAGACCTTATGGAATGTGACGAGGGAGAGCTTCGCTGGATCCCTAAAGATAAGATAGGAGAGCTGAATCTCTGGGAAGGGGACAGAGTCTTTCTGGAACTGCTGAGAAAAGAAAAACCCTTCTTCCTCATGAAGCTTGAATATGAGGAAGAAGAGCTTATCAGTCATAGTGTAAGATATTAGAATCAGATCAGGGTGTGATTCAGAAGCTTCTCATACTTCGCCTTGCCGAGAATATTGGCTTCTGTCATGCATTTTTCCTCATCCATGGTGAGAACCTTGCCGTTTCTGTAGAGTTCCTTGCCGTCACAGACGGTGAGCATTACGTCATTTCCTACGGAGCCGTAGACAACGTAAGATACGGGATTGACTCTGGGAGCATACTTGATCTGGTTGGTGTTGAGGACGGCAAAATCGGCTCTTTTGCCAATCTCCAGAGAACCTATTTTGTCCTCAAGACCTAAGGCTTTGGCTCCGTTGATAGTAGCCATTTCCAGAACTTTGTAGGCCGGAAGCGCACGGCTGTCGCTTTTGACAAAAGTCTGAAGAAGGGCTCCAACTCTCATATCCAGGAAAAGATCCGCATTGTTGTCGCAGGCAAGAGCGTCTGTTCCCATAGCAACGTTGACTCCGGTATCGAGAGCCTTCGGCACATCCAGATACCCTAAGGAGCCGTGCATGGAGGATATGGGACAGTGAGAGATGGAAGTTCCGGTCTCAGCCAGAATCTCGTAGTCTGTGTCAGCCAGCTTGGTGGCGTGAACGATCACAGTATTGGGACCGGCAAGTCCGGTTTCCTTGAGGTACTGACCGGGGGTGAGTCCCGTGGCCTTTCTTATGGCCTCCGCATCCTCAGTGACTTCCGCATAATGTATGTCGGTGTGAATGCCGTACTTGTGCATATTCTCAGCGATAAGAGGCAAAAGCTTCGGCTCAAACATTCCGCTCCAGCGGGGACCGAACCAGATGCCAATTCTGCCGTCGGCGGCACCGTTATATTCCTTATAATAGTCAATGGCAAGGGCAAGAGAGGAATCCAAAGACTCGGTCATGCAGTCCGGAAGATCATTGGGGGTGTTTCTGTCCATAACGATCTTGCTCAGCATACCTCTGAGTCCACAGCTTTCCACTTCTTTTACAAGGCCGGGAATTCCATAGTGATCTGCCAGCATGGTCTCCAGGAAAGTGGTAGTTCCGGTCTTTATCATCTCACAGAGGGCAAGCCTTGCGCTTACAAGAAATTCTTCCCCGGTGTAGGAACCCTGCATGGGCCAGATGCGATACTGAAGCCAGTCAGGGAAAAGAGGCATTTCCTCCGCCATTCCTCTGAGCAGGGACTGGGCAAGATGAATATGAGTGTTGATAAGGCCGGGAATCATGATTCCACCTTTGAGATCAAATACTTCTCCGTCCGGGTAGCGACTCTTGATAATGTCGGAATCCCCAATGTCAACTATAGTGTTTCCCTCGATAGCCAGGGCACCGTTTTCAATAATACGATGGTCTTTGTCTACCGGGATTATTACCGCATCAGTATAAAGTTTCATTTTTTGGCCTCCTTTGAAATGCTTGAAAAAATTCTAGCATAGCCTATAATAAAAAGCAATTCAGGGGCAGTTGCATCACATTACCCGATGGTATTGATCAAAACAGGAGGTAGGTATAATGCTTCAGTTTAAGAGATTTGAATATATTCTTGATATGCTCGAGAAGGACAAGTCGGTCAAGGTAACGGACATTGCCAATGCCCTGGGAGTCAGCGAATCCACTATCCGCCGGGATATTGTGGAACTGGATGCCGAGGGAAGAGTCAAGAAGGTGTTCGGAGGCGCGGTGGTTGCGGAGCCCGGAAGAACCATCAACATGGTGGATGTCAACGAGAAGGCTTCCAGAAACCGGGAGGCCAAGCGAAAGATTGCCGAGTATGCCGCATCTCTTATCTGCAAGGATGACTTTGTATATATCGACGCCGGAACCACCACTACCGAGATGCTGGATTTCATCAGCGAGAGAGATGCAACCTATGTAACAAATGGGGTTAACCATGCCCTGGTCCTTGCCAGAAAAGGTTTTAGAGTTCAGATCCTCTCCGGAGGAGTAAACGGTGTCACGGAGGCGGTTATAGGAGCCGACGCGGTGGAGGATCTCCAGAAATATTACTTCACCAAGAGCTTTATCGGTGTGGATGCCATTGATGTAAGATGTGAGATCACAACTCCCAAGATCGAGGAGGGAGCGGTGAAGCATGCGGCAATAAAGCGCTCCAAGGAATGTTATCTGGTGGCGGACCGAAGTAAATTTGACACCATTGCGGCGGTGAAATTTGCAGAGTTCTCCGACATAACTCAGATAATAACCGATCGGGCAGCGCCAAAGCGCTACCTGAATAAGACAAATATTAAGGAGCTTAAATAAAAATGTGCAATAATAACACTTTTGTGCTATAATATGCAGATAAAAATGCTTGTTATACTAATTTATATACATAATAAACTTGAAAGGGGGAGTTTATCATGGTATCAAAGAAATTAACAGTCACAAACCCGCTCGGATTCCATCTTAGGGAATCAAGTCTTTTTGTCAGTGAGGTATCCAAATATGATTGTTCGGTTACCATCCATGGGAATGACAAGGAGATCGACGGGAAGAGTGTATTACTCCTCATTGCAGCAGGACTCAAGTGCGGTACAGAGATTGAAGTGGTTTGTGACGGTCCTGAGGAGAAAGAGGCTCTTGAAGCCGGTGTTAAGCTGATCGAATCGGAGTTCGGTACTAAATAGAGACAACCCAAAGGGGTTCATAATCAATTCCTTTTTACAGGCAGGCGGAGAGTAATTCTTCGCCTGTCCGTTTGTTATTGTAATGCACAGAGTTCACCTTTGTGATAATATATTGACGTTGGGAAGAACTCAACAATATGTTAAACAGGGAGCAATCATGAAGAAGTTTACGTTTTTTGCTGAGGCGGCATATTTTGTAGGTCTTTTGCTGATATGTATAGGTGCCTCATTTATGACAATTGCGGATTTCGGCGTATCCACTGTAATGGCGCCGGCCTATACTCTCTACTTAAAGCTTTCTCAGATCTGGCCCTGGTTTACTCTGGGAACTTCAGAGTATGCACTGCAGATTGCCCTTGTGATCATAATGGCGATAGTGATGAGGAAGATGAATATTGCCTATTGCTTTTGCTTCTTCACAGCGGTATTTTACGGCAAGCTGCTGGATCTCACGAGATTCAGTATGAGCTGGATCCCCACAGGGGTCATGTGGATCCGGGTGGTTTGCTATATTCTGGGACTTATCTTCTGCGCGGCGGGAGTGGCTTTTGTCTTTAATACCTACCTGTCCCCGGAAGTATATGAGATGTTTGTAAAGGAACTTTCCGGACGATTCGGCATTAAGATTCCAGTGTTCAAAACCGGATTTGACTGTGTTTTTGCGGCAACGGCAATCATTATGTCCTTTGTGTTCTTTGGCTTTGGAAAGTTCAGGGGAGTCAATGTGGGGACGGTGATCTGTGCGTTGGTGAACGGAAGTATTATCGGTTGGTTTTCAGATCTGTATGATCGGATCTTTGATTTCAAAGACGGATTGAAGCTTCGAAGTTTTTTTTGATAAAGGGGTGTTAGAAAATGGCTGTACTTAAGGAATACAGGGGTCACATCAGAAATTTCAAGGCTCTCATGGATGAGCTGGGAATAGAGCCCGGTCTCACAAGAGAGGAGAGAGAGGAAGCAATCCTTATCCGGGCCTACGAGAAGTGGGGCTGTGAGCTGGGAGATCATATCTATGGAATGTTTGCCCTGGCGATCGAGGATGGGGACAAGATCTTTTGCATAAGGGATCAGTTTGGAACCAAGCCTTTCTATTATTACATAACCGAGGAGGGACGTCTGCTCTATGGAACTTACATAAGGCAGATCATGGATCAGCCCGGATTTGTCAAAGAGATCAATGAGGACATGCTTCAGATTTACTTAAGTCTCACCTATGCAGCCGGGGAAGACACCTTTTTTAAGGGTGTAAAGAAGCTCATGCCCGGACATTACCTTGTTTTTGAGAAGGGTAAGGCGGAGATCGTTCGCTACTTCACTCCGACGTTCAGACCGGATAGAAGCAGATCTCTTGAGGATTATGCGGAGGAGATTCACGAGACTCTTAAACTTATCATGAAGGAAGTAAAGACTGAGGATGAGACAGCAGAATGTTTCCTCTCCGGAGGGGTGGACTCTTCCTATGTTTTTGCTATGTCTGATGCAAAAGTATCTGACTCCTGCGGCTACGAGGAGGCAAGGTTTGATGAGTCTCCTTTGGCGAGAGAGACGGCAAAATGGCTTGGCCGGGAGAACCGCACGGCAATCATAACTCCGGAGCAGTTTTTCGGAGAAGTTCCTTTTGTAATGGAGAACATGGAACAGCCTCTCGCTGATGCCTCTGCTATTGTGTTTACACTGGGCTGCAAGGCAACGGCGGAACACACTAAGCTTTGCTATTCCGGTGAAGGCTCCGATGAGTTCTTCGGAGGCTACAACATGTACCGCAATGCTGAGAGATACGGTGAGAACCTGAAGAATTTCTACGTAGGTAACACTAATATAATGAAGGAGGAGGAGAAGAAGCGAATCCTCAAGAATTATAAAGAGGACATCCTGCCTATAAATATTGTAAAAGATCTCTACGGGGAGATGGAGGGACTAGATCCCCTCACCAAGATGTCTAACGTGGATATTCAGATTTGGCTGGAGGGAGACATTTACCTGAATGTGGACAAGATGAGTACTGCCTGCGGTCTGGAAATCAGAATGCCTCTCACCGATCGGAGGATCTTTGATATCGCCTCCAGAATGCCTTCGGAGTACAAGGTCAACGCGGAGCAGAACAAGGTGGCTTTCAGAACCGCAGCCGCCAAAGTTCTTCCCGAGGAAGTTGCCTTCAGAAAGAAGCTGGGCTTTATCGTGCCCATTCGAATCTGGATGGCAGACGAAAGATACAACCAGGATGTGAGGGCGGCATTCAGAAGCGAGGCTGCGGAGAAGTTTTTTAAAGTGGAGGAGATCAGTGCCATCTTCGACGAGTATGTAGGAGGAAACTCAGATCTCTGGAGACAGGTCTGGACCATCTACACTTTCCTGGTATGGTACAGGATCTATTTTGAGTAATGATCAAAGTTTATGTGGTAAGTGCCTGCCTTTTAGGTCACAATTGTAAATACAACGGGGGGAACAACGAAAACAGCGCCGTTATGGAGTTCTGCAAGACGCACAACCACATCGGCGTATGTCCGGAGAAGGTGTCCGGACTCCCCGTACCAAGAGATCCGGCAGAGTTTATCAACGGAAGAGTGGTAAACCGAAGCGGAGAGGATGTCACCGAATACTTTGAAATTGGAACGAATAAGGTAATAGGGTATCTGGAGAAGTTTACCGGCGGAGATCTTTCCCTCATATCCGGAGCCATACTCAAGGCCAACAGCCCTTCCTGCGGAAGCGGGGAGATCTATGACGGGACATTTTCCGGGAAGATCATTTCCGGAGACGGAATGCTGGCGGCTGCCTTAAAGGCGCATGGAATTCCGGTGTACACAGAGAAGAACCTTTCTGAACTTCTGGATTCTGAGGGAGAGGTGAGATAATGCTTAACAGAGAAGATATGCTGGAGCTCACCCGTAGGATCACCCCGGAGCGGCATACTTTCACCCGGGTGGCGGGAGCCTACATCGATTTCGAGGGGGATATAGAGGGGAGTTTTAATGTGAATTTCCTGAACCTCAAAGGAAACGAGCGGAGGATGCAGCTGGAGATCGCCAAAGCGATTCCTTTTGCCGAGACCAACAAAGAGCTTTTGGAATACAAGGTATCCTCGGGACTTCCCGGGAATAAAGAGATATTTCGTCTTTTTGACGGTATGATCACAAGCGGACTTAAGAACGATGCTCTCATGGAGACCTTCTACGAGCTGGTGGGAGAGAAGTTCGTCTGTGAGGATGAGGATTTCGGAGTGTTTGTCTACCACAATCGGTATGACATTCCGAGAAAAGGACGGGACGGCGCCTATCAGGGGGAATCGGAGGAGGTCTACGAGTTCCTGATCTGTGCTTTTTGCCCTCTTTATGATGAGTTTGACCCGGGCCTTCCCACCTGTGGTTTTCTCTATCCCTCCTTCAAGGACAGAAGCAGGGATCTTGAGCACGTGGCAGTGTTTCACAGCAAAGGTGAGGAACCTCACCTGGAGCTGGAGAGGGAGATACTGAATCTTATCAGATAAATAATCAGCAGTTTTTTATGAAAGGGAATTGATATGGAGAGATTGACTGACAGAAGCTGTGGGGATTTTGCCCAGGTTTTGGCATCTAAAGAGTCTGTGCCCGGAGGCGGCGGAGCGGCGGCTCTGGCCGGTGCCCTTGGGGTGGCCCTTTGTCAGATGGCCGGAAATTTTACCCTCGGCAAAAAGAAATACGCCGACGTTCAGGAGGACATTGAAAGAAACCTTAATGAGGCGGAAACCTTGAGAATCAGGCTGGTGGATCTGGTTGAGGAGGATGCAAAAGCATTTTTCCCTCTTTCCAAAGCCTATTCCATCCCCAAGGATGACCCGAATCGGGAGAAGATCCTGGAGGAGGCGACCCTCAATGCCTGCAAGGCCCCCATGGAGATGCTGGAAACCCTGAGTCGGGCCATGGAACTTTTGGAGGAGATGCTTTCCATAGGAACAAAGATGCTGGTCTCTGACGTGGGCTGTGGAGCGATTCTTTGCAAGGCAGCCATGGAGAGTGCGGCCATGAATGTTTTTATCAACACCGGATCTCTCAAAGACCGGGAGATGGCCAATCGGCTGGAGACGAGAGCCGACGAGCTTTTGGAGGTCAGCACCAGAAAGGCGGACCGCATCGCCTGTGAAGTAACCCGTCAGATTAGAAAGTAGGTGTTTTATGGCAAAAATACTGGCAGGAGCCCCCGCGGCAAAAGCACTGACAGATCAGCTCATTTCCAAGGCTGACGGGCTTTTTGCGGCAGAGATCAACCCCACCCTGGCAATTGTGAGAGTGGGAGAAAGACAGGATGACATATACTATGAGAATACTGCGATAAAGCGTTGTGAGAGTATCGGCATCGACGTGGTCAAATTTCACCTTCCGGTGGATGTCTCCAGAGAAGAACTTCTCGGAACCATCACCAAGGTGAACGAGGACAAGATGATTCACGGCTGCCTCATTTTCAGACCTCTTCCGGACAAAAAGATGGAGCACGAGGTCAGAAAACTCCTGGATCCCAAAAAGGACATAGACGGTATGACCGACGGAGCGCTGGCGGCGGTCTTTTCCGGTAAGGGCAAAGGCTATCCTCCCTGCACCGCCAAGGCTTGCATGGAGATTCTCCATTATTACGGCATCGATATTACCGGCAAAAATATCGTGGTCATCGGACGAAGCATGGTAATCGGCCGGCCGGTGGCAATGATGGCTTTAAATGACAACGCTACAGTGACCATCTGCCACTCAAAGACAAAGAATCTTAAGGAGATCTGCCAAAAAGCAGACATCCTCATTGCGGCGGTTGGTTCCCCCAAGATGGTGGATGATACTTATGTCAGAGAAGGACAGGTAGTGATCGATGTCGGAATCAACATGCTTCCTGACGGAAGCTGCTGCGGCGACGTGGATTTTGAGAAGGTGGAGCCTATTGTTGAGGCCATCACCCCGGTGCCTGCAGGAGTTGGCTCCGTTACCACCGCAGTTCTGGCAAAGCACGTGATCAAGGCGGCCACCGCAAATCTGATCTACAAGAGCAATGATCAGAGTGCGGCTCACACCGGAATGATCACCACCGCAGAGGAGGCTATCGCCTACATTGACAACTATACCTGGAGCCAGTTCCGACTGGGACTTGGCCGTACCTATGAGCTTTTAAGACTCCTTGGGAATCCCCAGAAGAAGACCAAGTTTATCCATGTTGCGGGAAGTAACGGCAAGGGCAGCGCCTGTGCAATGCTGGAGCTTATTCTAAGAAAGCACGGTATCCGTACCGGACTTTATACTTCCCCCTATGTGGAGGAATTCAGCGAGCGAATCCGGATCAACGGAGAGAATATTGCCGGAGAGACTCTGGCAAAAGCAACGGAGTATGTCCGTCTTGCAGCTGAGTCCATGGAAGATCATCCCAGCCAGTTCGAGCTAATCACCGCTGTGGCTTTTCTTTGTTTTGCCTGGGAAGGCTGTGAAGTGGTAGTGCTGGAAGTAGGAATGGGAGGAGAGTTGGACAGCACAAATGTCATCGATCCTCCGCTGGCTTCAGTTATCGCCCGGATCGGCATGGAGCACATGGAGTATCTGGGAGATACCATAGAGAAGATTACCAAGGCAAAAGCCGGAATCATAAAACCTGGAACTACCGCGGTTTCCTATGACAACGTGGACGAGGTTATGACAGTCCTGGAGGAAGAGTGCTACAACAAGGGTGTAGAGCTAAGAAAAGCTGACATGAGACGACTTGTCCCTCTAAAGCATGACCTTTCCGGTCAGAGCTTCACCTGGGATGGCAAGGAATACAAGCTGGCCCTTCTTGGAGAGCATCAGCTTCACAATGCGGCGGTTGTGCTTACCACTGTGGACGTCCTTAGGGAGAAAGGTTACGACATCTCCTACGAGACCGTGAAGTATGCCTTAAAGCATGTGAAGTGGCCTGCGAGATTTGAGGTTCTCAGCAAGAATCCTCTTTTCATTCTGGACGGCGGCCACAATCCTCAGTGTGCTCAGAGCCAGAATCAGGCGATCCGGGATTACATCCCCGGAGGAAAGTGCCGGTTTATCATTGGCATTCTGAGGGACAAAAACTACGAGGCCATGATCGATTCCGTGGCGCCTTTTGCAACCTGCTTCTACTGCCTCACACCTAAGAGCCGCAGAGCTCTAAAGGCCGAGGAACTGGCGGAATACCTGAATCGCCGGGGACTTAGTGCGGTTGCCTGTGATTCTTACGAGGAGGCGATCGAGGAAGCCATGGATGCGGCGGAGGACAACGGAGAGGCGGTTATCGCCTTCGGATCTCTGTACCTTGCAGGCAGGATCCGTCAGCTCTACCGCAGCCGCTTAAAGACCTTGAAGACCCTTCAGAGAAAGATCTGTTACAGAGCAAGAAAATCTCTCTCACTGGAGGAGAAGGCAGAGTTCAGTCATAGAATCTGTGAGAAGCTGAAAGCACTTCCCGAGGTGAGCAAAGCAGAGGTCATCATGTCCTACAAGGCTACCCCGGATGAGGTGAATCTTGCTGAGTTCCACGATTGGGCGATCGAAAATGGCAAAAAGCTGGTGTTCCCCATCTCCCTGAAGAAGGGTATCATGGAAGCCTGGGCACCGAAGTCACCGGAGGACTTCAGGAAAGGCCGCTTCGGTGTATTGGAGCCTGACACCTCAAAGTCGGAGCAGATTCCCGCGGAGAACATTGACTTGATTCTTGTTCCCTGTGTGGGATTTGATGAGAGCGGAGCCAGAACCGGACACGGCGCCGGCTACTACGACCGATTCCTAGCAAAGGCGGGAGAGGCTGAGAATGTGACTATTGCCTTTGAGGCCCAGAAGAGAAAAGCCCTCTACACCGAGGCAACGGATTTCCCCATGCCCATCATTGTCACAGAGGACGCCGAGTACAGAAATTAATATTTTTGAATACAACAAGAGCTGCGGTTTGTGCCGCAGCTCTTAAAGTTTAATGCTTTTGTCTGAGAAGACGCATGGAGTTCAGGATGCAGAGGACTGCAACGCCCACATCTGCAAAAACCGCAGCCCACATGTTGGCAATTCCAAGTCCTGCAAGAATCAGGATCCCTGCTTTCACCGCCAGGGCAAAAGCAATATTCTGCCTGGAGATTCTCACTGTCCTTCGGGCGATGCGAATGACTCTGGGAATGCGTTTGATATTGTCGTCCATGATGACCACGTCCGCCGCCTCAATGGCGGCATCGGAACCCAGTGAGCCCATGGCGATTCCCACATCGGCCCTGCGAAGCACCGGGGCGTCGTTGATTCCGTCTCCGATGAAGCAGAGGGTGCGGCCTTTTGCTTCAGCCATCAGTTCCTCCACCCGGAGTACTTTATCCTGGGGCAAAAGCTCAGTGAGAGCCTTGTTGAGCCCCAGCTCCCGGGCAACTGCCTGACCTACCGCATCTCTGTCACCTGTCAGCATAATGACCTGGCTAACTCCCAGGGTTTTGATCTCTGAGATTGCCTCCCGGGCTTCCGGCTTGACTTCGTCTCTTATGAGAATGACTCCAAGGCAGATTCCGTCTCTGGCCACATAGGTTACAGTGGAAGCTTCATCCTCAGGTGCAATGACATCTATGCTCCTGTCTTTGAGAAGCAGTTCGCTGCCCACTAAGACTTCCTTTCCATCCATGTCGGCAACGATTCCCCGGCCGGAAATATTGGAAATACTATCCGGGGAGGGGGGTAATACTCCTGTCTCCAAAAGGCAGGCCTCTCTTATGGAGACCGCAATCGGATGGGTGGAGTAAGACTCAGCCGCGGCCGCAAGGGTCAGCAGCTCAAAAGGAGATGCGTCTCCCTGGGGAATGAGCTTTGTCACTTTGAAGTTACCCTTTGTGAGGGTGCCGGTCTTATCGGTCACCAGAGTATCGATTCCGGCCATAAGCTCAAGATAGTTGGAGCCCTTCACCAGAACTCCCGCGGCGGATGCCGCTCCGATGCCCCCAAAGAAGGCCATGGGCACTGAGATCACCAGTGCACAGGGGCAGGAGATTACCAGGAAGGAGCAGGCCCTGTAGATCCAGGTGGAAAAATCCCCCACAAAAATGGGCGGAATGAGAGCCAGAGCAATGGCGGCAAAAACAACGATGGGAGTGTAGACCCGGGCGAAACGGGTGATGAAATTCTCGGTCTGAGATTTCTTCTCCGAGGCATTCTCCACAAGTTCCAGAACCTTGGCTACAGTAGAGTCGTCGTAGGCCTTGTCCGCTCTTATTCTCAAAAGCCCGTCGCCGTTGATACAGCCGGAGATGACGAGGTCACCTTCGGACACGTTGGCAGGAACCGATTCACCGGTGAGGGCGGAGGTGTTGACAAGGCTTGTGCCGGAGATCACAGTGCCGTCCACAGGGATCTTCTCTCCCGGGCGGATCACCAATATGTCACCAATCTCCACTTCATCGGGATCGATGGTCTCAAAACTGCCTTCAGCCACCTCCCGGTTGGCGAACTCCGGAGCGATATCCATGAGGTCGCTTATGGATCTTCGGGAGCGTCCTACCGCATAGCTCTGAAAAAATTCACCCACTTGGTAGAAGATCATCACCGCTACCGCCTCAGAGAATTGAGCCGTGGCAAAAGCTCCGAAGGTGGCGATGGTCATGAGAAAAGACTCATCAAAAAGCTGCCGGTTGAGTATTCCCCGGATGCAGCCTTTGAGGACGTCATATCCGCAAATGAGGTAGGGCACCAGGAAAAGCAAAAGGGCGTAGAGCCGGTTCTCGAAAATAAGGTCAAATCTGCCGGAGTGTTCCCCAAGAATCAGCAGGAGATAGATGAAAAAACCTGCAATTATCTTGGAAAGTTCCTTCTTCTGTCTGCTTGTCATAATTATTTTACCACAACCTTGCAGTCCGGCTCGATCTTGCCGATGATCTTAATGGCTTCCTGAAGTACCTCGTCGAAGCGGTCATCCGCAGCATCGATTGTGAGCTTCTGAGCCATGAAATTTACGGAAGCTTCATTGACTCCGTCAAGCTTTCGAATCCCATCTTCCATCTTGGCAGCGCAGTGAGCACAGTCCAGATCAATAAGTTTGAATTTCTTCTTCATAATAATAATCCTCCGTAGATCAATCTTTCTCTAATATATGGTCCTTACCCATTGCGATGATGGTCTTCACATGGTCATCGTCCAGGGAATAATAAACAGCCTTCCCGTCACGCCGGGATTTGACAAGTTTGGAAGTCTTTAAGATCTTGAGCTGGTGAGATACTGCCGACTGGTTCATGTTGATCTCCCCGCAGATCTCAGATACATTCTTTTCCTTATCGAAAAGAGAGAAAAGGATTCGAATCCGGGTAGAATCTCCAAAAACCTTAAAAAGTTCCGCCAGGTCTATGAGCTCTTCATCAGTCACTGTTCTGATATCTGTCATGTTCCCCTCCTTTACTTCGAATAACAAATGAATGGATATTCATATGAATATATTATCATATAAAAATATAAAGTCAACCCGCTGAGGTTTAATTTTTCAGAAAATTTGTTATAATGGCAATACCGAAACCAAAAACCATTTCAAAACGGGAGGCGGAAAATGAGTTATCAGGATTTTATGAATAACGAGGTCGTGCCTTACCTCAATGAGAGACGGGAGAATTTCTATCTAAATGACCTGTTTGTTTCGGCTTTTACCTGTACAAAGGTCAATCTGTTCGGAACTGTGGTGATTTCCCACGGTTACACTGAAAATATAGAGAAATACCGGGAGAACATTTACCGGATCCTTCAGGCGGGGTTCAACGTGGTGATGCATGAGCATCATGGACACGGAAGGAGCTACCGCCTGGTGAATGACCCTACCTTCACATTGGTTCACACAGATATGTTTGAGCGGTATGTGGTGGAACTGGCAATGGTGGCAAGAGAAGCGAAACTTCGATTCCCGGGAACCAGACTTTTCCTCTACAGTCATTCAATGGGAGGTGGTATCGGAGCTGCGGCATTGGCCATGTATCCGAATCTTTTTGCAAAAGCAGTATTGTCCTCCCCCATGATCAGGCCTCTGACGGGTTCTCTGCCGTTTTTTGCGGCAAAACTCATTGCCGCAGGGGAATGTGCACTTGGCTTTTCCAGGAGAAGAGTGCCGGGACAGATAATATATGAAAGTAAATTTATTTTTGAGCGAAGTTCCGCCACTTCCAGAGAGCGCTTCGACTATGAGGAGGATATCCGCTTCAATGAGCTGCTTTTCCATAACAGCAGGCCAAGTTATGGCTGGGTTCATGAGGCGGCAAGACTCAATTCTTTCCTTATGACAAAGGCTCCTGAGAAGATAGTCACACCCTTTATGCTTTTCCAGGCGGATAATGATCATCTGGTGGACGTAAAGGAGCAGAACCGATTTGTGGGCAAGGTGCTTGCCGCCGGTCGGATCAAGCCCGTTTTTATCAAGGTGAAAGGCACCAAGCACGAGATCTTCAACAGTGATGATCTCACGGTAAAACGCTACTGGAAGAAAATTTTTGACTTCTACCGGGGATAGGAGGTTGTCGTGTTTAAGTTTTTGAGACGAATCTTCAGAAAAATGGGAAAACCCGAGGGCAACATGGGAAAGATCCTGGTTGGAGGGATGAATGCTGGCCATGCAAAGCTCACCCAGTGGGCTTTTAGTCATATTCACCCCGGAGCCGGGGACAAGGTGCTGGACATCGGCTGCGGAGGCGGCGCGGTGGTGGCAAGATTTTTGGATCTTTGTCCATCCGGGGAAGTGACCGGGATAGATATTTCGGATTCCAGCCTTACAATGACGGAGAGATTCAATAAGAAAGAGATAGAGAAGGGGCGCTGTCATGTTCTAAAGGCGGATGTAGTGAACCTGCCTTTTGAGGGAGAGAGTTTCGATTACATCTCGGCTTTTGAGACTATATATTTCTGGCCGGATCTCACGGAGGCTTTCCGAGAAGTCAGACGGGTGCTGCGACCCGGAGGAGTGTTTGTGATCTGCAATGAGTTCAACGGCCTGGACAAGAAAGATGAAAAATGGAAAGAGGTCATCGACGATCTTTCCATTTACACACAGTATGATATAGTAAATCATCTTTCCGAGGCGGGCTTTACCAGGGTCAAGTGCTATAAGCACGAGGAGTTCGGCTGGATCATGATCCTCTGCGGATATTGAGACGGATCAGCAGGTGATGTCGGCGAAACAGCCGCCAGAGGCCTTAATTAGATCCGAGGGAGTAAGGACGATGGTGGCACCGATTCTTCCTCCACTGATATACATTTTTGAAAGAGAGGCCGCATCCTGTTGTACAACAACGGGATAGGCCTTTTTCATTCCAAGAGGAGATACTCCTCCCCGGACATAGCCGGTGACTTTGGTCAGTTCTTTGAGGGGAAGCATATCGATAGACTTTTCTTTCACCGCCTTTGCGGCTTTCTTTAAGTCCACTTCCTTCTCTATGGGAATGACAAAAACATAATAGTTGCGGCTCTTGCCCACGGCGCAAAGGGTCTTGTAGGACTGCTCGTGGGGAACATTTTTAAGATCGGCGGTGTGAATACCGTCAATAAATTTATCACATTCGTAGTAGACAGTCTCATAGGAGATTTTGAGCCTGTCCAGTATGCGCATTGCATTTGTTTTAGATTCTTTTGACATGGACTACCTCACAGTAAAGATTTCGTGTATTATTATAACAAAAGTCATTCAATGTGCAGTAATAAATTGAGGAAGAATTATGGATATTATCGTAGGAGTAACAGGAGCAACCTGTGTGGAGATGAGTTACTATCTGGTCAAGGCCCTGAAGGCGGCGGGAGTGAGAGTTCATCTCATTGTAAGCGATGGGGCGAAGTTGACCTGGCAGCTGGAGAGCAACCTGCCTTTTGAGGATCTCATCAGCGAGGCGGATGTGGTCTATGATATCAAAAATATGGCGGCGGCGGTGTCCAGCGGCACTTTTGTCACCGATGGAATGGTGGTGCTTCCCTGCAGCATGAAGACTCTGGCAGGAGTTGCTTCGGGGTATGCGGATAATCTCATCAACCGGGCGGTGGATGTGTGCCTGAAGGAGGGCCGGAAGGTAGTGCTGGTTCCGAGAGAAGCCCCTTTGAGCAAGCTTCATCTGAGAAATATGTTGGAGGCATCAGAGTCCGGCTGTGTGATTCTTCCCCCGGTGCTGTCTTTTTATCAGGGAGAGATCACCATTGAGGGACAGATCAACCATATAATAGGAAAGATCCTGATGCAGTTCGGGCTGAAATATGACAAATTTAATCCATGGAAAGGTATGTAGAAAATGATTCAGGATATAGGACTCGGAAGGTATCATGTGGAGTATGAGATACATGAGCCTTCCGACAATGATTTTGTCTGGGCGTTTAAGGTCAGAGAGGTATTTTTGAAAAAAGACGAAAACGGAACAGTTTTTCCCAGAGTTAAGGATCTCAAGGGAAAAGGACGGCTTCAGTATCTCTTCAGAATCGAGGGGATCAGCCATTTCCTCTGGTGGTTCGATCAGGAGGAGCCGGAACTTCCTGGCTTTATGTTTACAAGCACTCAGGCACTTAGGGATCCCTCTTTGCCGGACGAGGCTTTTGCCGGGATGACGGCTTACCATCTTTTTGTGTGGTATAGGGATAACTGCTATTGCGGGCGCTGCGGCAAAAAAGCCGAGATCTATGATCGGGAAAGAGCCATGCACTGTCTGAACTGCGGAAACATTATTTATCCAAAAATCTGTCCGGCAGTCATTGTGGGAATCAGAAACGGTAATAAGCTGCTCATGACCCGTTATGCCAACAGACCCTTCAGAGGTCGGGCACTGGTGGCAGGCTTTTGCGAGATCGGCGAGGCCGGAGAAGATACCGTCCGCCGGGAAGTCATGGAGGAGGTGGGGCTTAAGGTAACCAATATCCGGTACTTCGGATCCCAGCCCTGGGGCAGCGAGACAGACCTTCTTCTGGGTTACTTCTGCGACGTGGAAGGAGACGATACCATCGTGAGAGATGCGGGAGAGTTAGCTATTGCGGAGTGGATTGAGAGAGAGGATATTGAGCCCCAGAAGAATACCCTGGCTCTCACAGCCACCATGATCGAAACCTTCCGCAAAGGGTTTGATTAGCATTTTGCATAAAAAGCAAAGGGGCAAATTAATGGTTTTTCACAAAAAAGTTAATACAAAAATGATTTAGCTTGAAAAGCCCTTGTAACGAGTGTATAGTAAAGACATTCAATGAGTTAATGAATTTATAAGGGGATAAATACGAAGATGAACAGCGGTGCAATCATAAATGCCCAGATCGTAACTGTGGATAAAGATCGCCGAATCCTTAAGGATGCCGGAATTTTGTGGGAGAATACCCGCATATCCGCAATCGGATCCACGAAGGAAATCGCCGCTAAGGCGAAGGAACTGGGGATAACCCCTAAGGATGCCCGCAACTCAGTTGTTTTTCCGGGTATGATCAATACCCATAATCATATTTTCCAGCATCTTCTCAAGGGTCTCGGTTGTGACATGAACCTTGAGGAGTGGTGGCCTACAGTTATAGGACCTACCGGAGTGGTACTCAGAGAACAGCATGTCAAGGCGGCTACTGAGGCGGCAGCAATTGAGGCTATCCGCACCGGAACCACAACAATAGTGGATTATTTCCAGGTACATCCGGTTCCGGGACTCTCAGCGGTAGAGATTGAAACTGCAAGAGAGATGGGAATCCGGCTTATGTACGGAAGAGGTTTCAGAAACTTTAGGAAGAGCGACACCTTCCCGGATGAGCTTATTGATGATTTGGATCAGGTGTTCAAGGAGGTTGAGGGTCTTAAGAAGCAGTACGAGGATCTTTCAGATCCCATGCTTAAGATGTACCTTGCACCGGCAGCAGCCTGGGGACTTACTTTTGACGGATTGTCAGAGACAGTTAAGTTCTCCAAGGCAGTAAATGTTCCTATTACAATGCACGTTTTTGAGACGGATACCGACAACGCAGTCTGCACTGCAAGATACGGAATGAAGGCCATTGATTTCTATGAGAGATCCGGCCTTCTCACACCGGAGTTTATTGCGGTTCACTGTGTTAAGATGGATGATCACGACATTAGCGTTTTCAAAGAGCATGACGTCAAGATCTCCCACAATCCGCTTTCAAATATGATTCTTTCCAGCGGAGTTGCACCTGTACCGGCTTTCAGGAAGGCAGGTCTCACAGTGAGCATTGCCTGTGACGGGGCGGCAAGCAATAACTCCAACAACATGCTGGAAGTGCTTAAATCCACCGCTTTGCTTCACAAGGTTACAAGCGGTGATCCCCAGATCCTCTCAGCTTATGATGTTCTGGAGATGGCTACCATGGGAGGAGCCAGAGCTATCGGCCTTGAGAATGAGGTCGGTTCCCTGGAGGTTGGCAAGAGAGCGGATATGTTCCTTTTCAATCCGGTAAGGTCAGCCACCTGCTGTCCTATGCATGATCCGGTAGCCGGATTGGTATACTCCTCAGATTCAAGAGGCATCACCATGACTGTGATCAACGGCAAGGTGGTTCTGGAGGACGACGTTCTCCTTGGAATGGATGAGGAAGGAATCCTCTGCAATGAGCAGCAGCAGGCATTGGATCTCATTGCGAAGACAGACTTTTCAAGAGCCTGCAAATAATCTGATGACTTGAATCAGCGTCTTTGCCGATTGATGACTCTGCATCGGCAAGGGTACCGGTTCCTGATCATATAACAATCAAACAAGAAAACAGGAGGAATTACAATGAAAAAGTTTCTTTCAATTGCTTTGGCACTTGTAATGGTACTTTCACTTGCAGCTTGTGGCGGAAACAAGTCAGAAGGTACAGATGGTGGCTCATCTGATGCAGGTTCTGCAGATGAGACAGTTAAAGTTGCACTTGTTCTCTCAGGTGATATCAACGATGGTGGTTGGTGCCAGAGTGCTTACGAAGGTTTCGTAGCAGCAGGTGAAGAGTATGGTCTCGAGACAGCTTATTCAGAGTCAGTTAACCAGCCCGATTTCGAGAGCACAATTCGTGAATATGCAGCAAATGGTTACAACCTTGTTATCTGCGTAGGTTCAGAGTTCGCAGATGCATGTACTGTTGTAGCTCCTGAGTTCCCTGAAGTTATGTTCGCAGACTTCAACGGTAACGTTGAGCTTGAGCCCAACCTTGCTTCATATCGTTACACAACAACACAGACTGGTTTCGCAGCTGGTGTTATTGCCGCAACAATCACAAAGACCAACAAGGTTGCTTACCTTTCCGGTTCAAACGCAGCTCACTTCCAGGATTCATACGAATCTTTCAAGGATGGCGCTAAGTACATCAACCCCGATATTGAGGCTGAAGCAATCGTTATGGATACATTTGATGATGTAGCACTTGCTCAGGAGACAGCACAGGGTCTCATCGACAAGGGTTATGACGTTCTCCTTGGTAATGCTAACACAGCATCTCTTGGTGTTATCGCAGCTTGCGAAGAATCAGGAATCATGTGCATCGGTATCATTTCTGACCAGTATTCACAGGGCGATTGCGTTAAGGTTTCTGTAGTACAGGATAACGCAACTCTTGTACAGGCTGTAGTTAAGCAGTACATCGATGGCGAATTCAAGGCTTCTATCAACCTCTTCGGTATGAACGAGGGTGCTATCTACGTTTCAGATTGGCACGGCCACGATTCTGAGTTCACAGAAGAGCAGATCGCTCAGATCAACGAAGCTGTTGAGAAGATCGCTGACGGTTCTCTTAAAGAGGAAGGTATTCTCAGAAAGACATCTTTCGAATAAAGAGAGTTTTTGATTTTGCCGCCAGGCGGCAAAATGTCAACAGAAGTTGACTAATAAGGCACAAAAAATTCGGGAAGGAATCTGATTCCTTCCCGAATATCACAAAGGGAGATAAATATGCAGGATATCGTATTAGAAATGAAGGGTGTTACGAAGAGATTCGGAAGCCTGGTAGCTAATGATTCCGTAGATTTTGACCTGCGCAAAGGTGAAGTACATGCTCTTCTTGGAGAGAACGGCGCAGGTAAGACGACCCTTATGAACTGTCTGTACGGTATTTACAGACAGGAAGAGGGAGATATTTTTTACAAGGGGCAGAAGCTTGAGCTCAACAACCCCAAAGATGCGATCAAAGTAGGAATCGGTATGGTGCATCAGCACTTCATGCTTGTTCCGGTTATGACAGTTCTGGAGAATATCATTCTCGGACAGACAGACAACCTCAAGAAAATTGATTTTAAAACACCTCGAAAGAAAGTTCAGGAGCTCTGCGATACCTATGGCTTCCAGCTGGATCTTGACGCCAAGATTGCGGATCTCTCTGTAGGTGCTCAGCAGAAAGTAGAGCTGGTCAAAGCACTTTACAGAGGCGCGGATGTTCTCATCCTCGATGAGCCTACCGCCGTTCTTACACCCAATGAAGTTAACGAGCTTTTTGTCATCCTTAAGCAGTTCATTGAGCAGGGCAAATCCATCATCCTGATTTCACATAAACTCTGGGAAGTTAAGAGACTCTCAAACCGCTGTACCGTTCTCAGAAGCGGCAAGGTGGTTCAGACTGTTAACACTGATGAGGTTGAAGAAACCGACATGGCTGCCATGATGGTAGGCAAGAAGGTCACCTTCAGCTACGAAAAGACTCCGGTTACAAACACAGATAATATTCTGGAAGTTGATTCTATCTGTGCGAAAGGTCTTAATCTTGCCTCAACTCTCAAGAAGGTAAGCTTCAGTATCAAGAGAGGTGAGATCCTCGGTGTTGCCGGTGTGGACGGAAACGGACAGTTTGAACTTGGTGAATCTCTCATGGGTCTTACTCCTCTCACAGAGGGTAAGATAAGTTTTGATGGCAAGGACATAAGCACCATGCCCACCAGAGAGCGAATCGAGAATGGTTTTGCTTACATCCCCGAGGATCGAATGACTCAGGGTCTGGTTATGGATTTCTCTCTCAGTGAGAACTATGTCCTCAATAAGTATGAGCACGAGCCCTACACAACTCACAAGGTTGTATTCCACAGCAAGGCTGTAGAATCCCATGGAGAAGTTCTGACAGAGGAATATGATGTTCGTCCCAGGAACCCCAAGGCTTTTGCAAAATCTCTCTCAGGCGGAAACCAGCAGAAGGTTATCCTCGCAAGAGAGCTCTCATCAGATCCCAAGATCATCATTGCTATGCACCCTACCCGTGGTCTTGATATCGGTGCCAGTGAGTTCGTTCACCATAAACTCCTCACCGCTAAGGAAAACGGATCCGGAGTACTGGTAATCTCAGCTGACCTTGATGAGATCCTTGCTATTGCCGACAGAGTAATCGTTATCAACGAAGGCAAGATCATGGGTGAGTTTGTACCCGGCGAGATCGATCTCTCTGAAATCGGTCTTATGATGGGCGGAATCTCCCGAAACGGAGAGGAGGTACAGGAATAATGACAGCTAAAGTCGGAAAGACTGAAATCACTATCAAAAAGAAAGATAAGAGCTTCATCGCAAGAATCGGTGGACTGGTTGTCACTTTTGCCCTCGTACTTGTAATCACAGCCCTTATCATTGCAATGTCAGGAAAGAACCCTATAGAGGCATTCGGTTACCTCTTTGAAGGTGCTTTCTCATCAACCTACAATATCGGTGAGACCATGGTTAAGACCATCCCTCTTCTCATTGCAGGTCTTGGTCTTTGCATCTGTTACAGAACCGGACTTACCTCAGTAGGCGCGGAAGGTCAGATGGCTATTGCAGGTCTTATGACCACTATTGTCGGTGTTTATGTTACCGGATTACCCAGACTTGTCATGATTCCCTTATGCCTTATCTGCGGTATGATCGGCGGCGGTATCTGGGCAGGTATTGCCGGATTCCTCAAAGCGAAGTTTGGTATTTCAGAGATCATCAACACC
The DNA here is from genome assembly GCA_029227635.1 of Clostridiales bacterium. Taxonomy (GTDB): domain Bacteria; phylum Bacillota; class Clostridia; order Lachnospirales; family Lachnospiraceae; genus SUG1684. The sequence continues at coordinate 39,341 of JAQYAH010000043.1, read as the reverse complement.
ATCATGCTGAACTACATCGCTTCCTTTACTGTAAGCTATATGTGTTCCGGGCCTATCATTGAACCCCCCGGAACTTACATTCAGTCTTCTATGCTTCAGGATACAGCTTTTCTCACAAAACTGGTTCCTCAGACAAGAATCCACACCGGAATTATTATTGCAATAATTTCCATTGTTGTTGTATATCTCCTTATCTGGAAATCCCCTCTCGGATATCAGATGAGAGCGGTAGGTTACAACCCCTCCGCAGCCAAGACCAGCGGTATCAACGTAACTAAGAATCTGGTACTTGCCATGTTCTTATCAGGCGCGTTCTGCGGACTTGCCGGTGCAATTGAGATTATGGGTCTTCACCACAGACTCATGCCCGGATTCACTTCCGAGCTTGGTTTCGACGCAATGGCTATCGCCCTCCTCGGAGGACTTCACCCTGTGGGCGTAACCCTTTCAGCGCTGTTCTTCGGTGCACTCCGTGCCGGATCCACAACAATGCAGAGAGCAATGCAGATTCCTGCATCTCTCGTTTCCATTATCCAGGGTCTTATCATCATCTTCGTTATGATGCAGGGCTTATTCAGTAACTTTATCATTAAGATTAGCAAGGGTAAGTCAGGAAAGGAGGCCTAATCGATGTTAGCATTTATTGAAGGTATGCTTGGAGCAGCGATTAGAACCGGATGTCCTATCATGCTTTGCGGTCTCGGATGTCTTTTCTGCTCAAAAGCAGGTATTATCAATTTCGCAATGGAAGGTGTTATGACAATGGGTGCCTTCTTTGCGGTTCTCGGATCCTACCTTACCGGCAGTCCCTGGATCGGACTGCTCTGCGGTATAGTAGCCGGAGTTATCTCCAACATGATCCTTGGCATAATGGCTATCACAGTTAAGGTCAACCAGGTAGTAGTAGGTACCGGTCTTAACTCCCTGTGTCTTGGTCTTTCAAGCTACCTCATCAGCTTCTGTTATCCTGACGGAATGCCCAATAAGGTAAACGCATTCAAGACCATTTCCTTTGGACCTCTCGCCAAGATCCCGGTGATCGGTGTTCTTTTTGAACAGCAGGCGCTCACATACATCGCCTTCCTTCTTGTACCGGTCATCTTCTATGTTATCAACAAGACCTCTTTCGGTATGGCAATCAGAGCCTGCGGTGAGCACCCTCATGCAGCAGACTCCCTTGGTATCAATGTTGACAAAAAGCGTTACACTGCAGTTCTCATCGCCGGCGTATTAGGCGGCATGGGTGGAGCAGCCCTCGCTATCGGACAGATGTCCATGTTCTCTATCGGAATGGTTGCAGGACGTGGTTACCTCTCCTGGTCAGCAGTTACCATCGGAAAATTCAGCCCTATCGGCGTAATGCTGGCATCCCTCCTCTTTGGAGCAGCTACCGGCCTTCAGGTAAGAGCGAAGACTCTCGGAATTCCCATTCCTTCCCAGTTCTTCTCCATGTTCCCTTACCTGCTCACTATGATCATCCTTGCAAGCGTAATCGGACGTACCAGTGGTCCTAAGGCAATCGGTAAGCCGTTCATCAAGGGTGAGAGATAATTTAAGAGGAAAAAGACATGGCATTTGATGTTGATTTTTTGAAAATTGATACATTTTCCCCCAACCCTCAGCTTCTTAAGGAAGTTGAGGAGAGGGGTACCATGAAGACTCCCGGCAAGATCAAAGATATTGTCGGAGACATCATTTTGCCGGAGCCTTCCGAGGACAAACCTTATCTTTTCGGATGTATGGTCCTGTCTTTTGACGGAAAGATGGGATTTGACGATGACCCCGAGGGAACCCTGATCTCAAAGGAAAACCGTTTCGATGCAAAAGGAGCAAAGCTGGACTTCTGGATGATGAATGTCTGCCGCTGCTATGCTGACGGAGTGATAATGGGCACAGGTACCTTGAAGGCCAGAATGAATAAACTCTGGTATGCTCAGATCCATGATGAGGATCTTTTGACTGCCAGAAAAGAATTGGGCAAAAAGACAGACGTCCCCTTAAGCATTATCGCTTCCATAGATGGAAAGGACGTTCCTTTTACCCATGCGATCTTCAGTATGGAGAATGCGCCTGTCATCGCTACATCGCTGGCCGGAGCGGACTACATCAGAAAGAATATGAACCGTGAATGTGAGATTATCACAGAACCCACAGATCTTCTTATGGATAGCGACAGGATCCGAATCGTTGCTGCCGGGGAAGAGATCGCGGACACGGTTTCTATCATGAAGCTTTTGAGAGGATGTGGTCTGAAGCATATCAGTGTGGAGGCGCCCGGCTACATCTGGACTCTCATCAGAGATAAGGTCCTGGACGAGTACTTCCTGAATTACTCAGGAGTTATGGCGGGAGGCAACACCGCCCTTGGAACCTGGGGCCCGGCGACAGTGGCAGAACATTCCCATGCAGCCCTTCTTAAGGTGGGCTTCACCGAAGGCTTCGTATTTACAAGACAGAAATTGATTTACAATATCTAAGGAATTAATTATGAAAAAGACAAAAATTCTCGCACTCAGCTGCAGCCCCAGAAACATGGCTACAGAGTATGTGGCCAAGGAAGCTTTAAAGGCAGCGGCTGAATTCGATGACAGGATCGAGGTAGAACTCTATACCCTCAGAGGAAAGAAGATCGATCCCTGTAACGGCTGCGGTTATTGCAAGAAAAACAAATCCTGGTGTATCAAAAAAGATGACATGCAGGAGCTTTTTGACAAGATGGCAGAAGCATCCGGTATCCTCATTGTTACCCCGGTTTACTGTATGACCGCAACCCCCCAGCTCCACGCAGTTGCTTCCAGAATGAGACCTGCAATGCACTGTTTCCCTGAGCTTCTCCGCAACAAGTTCTTCTCTGTAATCGCAGTGGGAGGAACAAGAAACGGAGGACAGGAGACCACCATCAATGATGTTATTCAGCTGTTCGGCACAAGAACTATGAACCTTGTGTGCAACGAAAATGGTGGATATACCGGTGGAAAAGTTTGGTCTCAGGACAAGGGCCCCGAGGGGGCAGCAGCTGATGAGATCGGAATGGCAACAGCAACAAAGCTTGCAGCAAAACTCGCTGAGGTGTGTCTGATCTACGACCTCGGAAAAGAGGCATTCAAGGCTGGAGAAAATAAATAAAACAAAGGAGTCGGAACTATGACAAAAATTCATGACCTTCGTTCTTTTATCCAGGCACTGGATGAAAACGGAAGACTTGTAAAAGTTGACAAAGAAGTTGATCGTGTACACGAAGCAGGTTCTGTTATCGCAACCGCAGAGGCAGAATCAGGAAAAGCCGTATACTTTGACAAGATCGCCGGAAGTGATATCCACCTCGCAGGTGGAATGCTGGCTTCCATGGATAACGTGGCTGTAGCACTCGGCGTATCAAAAGCTGAGATCACAGATCACCTTCAGGCATGCCTTACAAAGCTTATCCCTCCTGTGATCGTTGATGAGTCAGAGGCACCGGTACATGAGAATATCATCACCGGAGACGACATTGATCTTGCAAAGCTTCCCATTCCCGTACATGCTCCCTTGGACGGCGGTCCCATGATTACCGGCGGCGTAATCCACTCCAAGAGCATCCACGGCGGAAGACAGAACCTTTCTTTCCAGAGAATGCATGTTAAGGGCAAGGACTACTCCGGAATCATGATCAATGACTGGAGACACTTAAGAGAGTTCTACACAGAGGCAGAAGCTGAAGGTAAAGCACTTCCCATCTCTATCGTTTGTGGCTGCGATCCCGTCATCTACATTGCTGCAGGTCTTCGCTCCGATGAGGATGAGACTTCATACGCAGGCGCAATCAGAGGCGAGGCCATCAAGTGGGTCAAGTCTGTGACAAATGATATCTATGTGCCCGCGGAGGCAGAAGTTGTTATTGAGGCTGAGATCATTCCCAACAAGAGAGAGATGGAAGGACCCCTTGGTGAGTTCACCGGTCATTACTCTGAGCCCTGGGAAAGCCCTACCTTAAAGGTTAAGGCTATTTGCCACAGAAACGATGCCATATATCAGACTATCAACGGTGCATCCTTTGAGCACATCAACCTCGGAAACGTACTCACCCGTGAGCCTCTGCTCAAGAACTTTACTTCTTACGTTTCCAGCGGTGTACTTGATGTACACATTCCTCCTTACGGAGACGGTTTCCTCGCTCTGGTGCAGATCAAAAAGAAACTTCCCGGCGAGCCCAAGAATGTTGCGCTTGCTGCAATGATGACCTATGTGAACATCAAAAACGTTATCGTTGTTGATGAGGACGTTGATATCTATAACCCTGCTGACGTTATGTGGGCAGTTTCTACCCGTGTAAGACCTGACAGAGACGTATTCACAGTACCTTACTCTCAGGGTCACGAGATGGATCCCTGCTCCAACAGAGCCGGTCTTCAGACCAAAGTAGGTATCGATGCAACCAGAGATGCGGAACTCTCAAAGACTATCCAGAGAGTTGCATATCCCAAAGTTGATCTTAATGATTACATTGCAAAATAATTCGATAGCTTCTCGGCGCACTGACAGAGTTTCTCTGGCGGTGCGCCGCTTCTTATTTAAGTGATAAGACAAAGTCCGGGTAGCACCCGGACTTTGTCGACCACAAACAATCTCAAAAGTGCCAATCAGGCACTTCTTATGATTTTGTAAAAATTGCATATGTATAGCTTTTCTAGTAAAATGTAATTGGTTCAGTCAAATTTTTGTGAAACCAATAATCGTGAGGTGAAAATACTTGGAAAATGTTAAAGTAAAGACCCCCTGGGAGGGCCACACCGGGGACATCCCCCTGCATCTTAATTACCCTGAAGGGTCTATGTACAGCGCAGTTAAGGCAATTGCGGAAAAATATCCCAATCAGATCGCATTCGACTTTATGGGAAAGCCTACAACATACAAAACAATGCTTCAGAAAATCGAGGAGTGTGCCCGCTCCTTAAAGATTCTTGGCATCAGAGAGGGAGATAATGTAACTATCGCTCTTCCCAACTGTCCTCAGGGAATCTATCTTTTTTACGCAATCAACCTTGTGGGCGGAATTGCAAACATGATTCACCCTCTTTCCGCAGAGAAGGAGATCGAATTTTATCTCAACGAATCCAACAGTGTATCTGTGATCACTTTGGATCAGTTCTACCACAAGATCGAGTCCATAAGGGCAAACACTAAGGTGGTAAACGTGATCATTGCCCGTATCAAAGATGAACTTACAAAACCGATGAAAGCCGGATACATGCTCACCGAGGGCCGAAAGATCAAGAAGATCCCTGCAGATGCTCCGGTAATCATGTGGGACAGGTTCATTAAGCTGGGCAAAGCCTGCTTCTACAACTATAAGGTAGAAAGAAAGGGTGAGGATCCTGCGGTCATCCTTTATTCCGGCGGAACCACCGGCAACACAAAGGGAATTGTGCTCACAAACCGCAATTTCAATGCCCTTGGCTGCCAGATAATCGCTACAAATCCTATCTTTAAGGTGGGAGATAAGATGTTGGCGGCTATGCCCATATTCCATGGGTTCGGACTGGGGGTTTGTATTCATTCCATGCTGGCCAACGGTGGAAGATGTGTGCTGGTTCCCAGATTCACCCCCCAGAGCTATGCAAAACTTATTACAAAATATAAGTGCAACTTTATTGCCGGTGTACCTACCCTGTTCGAGGCTCTTCTGAGATTAGAATCCATGGAGAAGGCAGACCTTTCCTTCCTCAAGGGAGTATTCTCCGGCGGTGACTCCCTCTCAATCAATCTTAAGCGCAAGATGGATAAGTTCCTCTGTGATCATAATGCTGTGATTCGGGTTCGAGAGGGATACGGTACTACCGAGACCGTAACCGCCTGCTGTCTAACTCCTCTTCATATGGAGAAGGAGGGAAGCATCGGTGTTCCTTTCCCGGATACCTACATGAAGATAGTTGAACCCGGAACGGATGTGGAGGTTCCCTACGGAACCGAAGGCGAGATCCTTATTGCAGGACCTACCGTGATGAAGGGATATCTGAATCGCCCTGAGGAGAATGAGGCGACTCTTAGAACCCATGAGGATGGACTCACCTGGGTCTACACCGGTGACTTGGGAATCATGGATAATGAAGGGTTCATCTTTTTCCGGGGCCGCAGCAAACGAATGATCATCACTTCCGGCTATAATGTATACCCTAATCAGCTGGAGAATATTCTGGATGCCCATGAGATGGTTCAGATGAGCTGCGTTATCGGTGTTCCCGACGAGTACAGAATGCACAGGGTCAAAGCGTTCATTATGTTAAAACCCGGGGTTCCCGAGAATGATGAGACTAAAGACACAATTCTTAAATACGTCTCAAAACATGTTGCAAAGTATGCAATGCCCAGGGAGATTGAATTTAAGCGGGAGATGCCAAAGACCCTTGTAGGAAAAGTCGCATATAGAGAGCTTGAGAAGGAAGCTCTTGCTATGGAATCAAAAGAAAAGAAGGCAGAATAATGACAGATCTATTTCTTGAGAGAAAGAACGGCTATGCCGAATTGAGTATTGAAGAAAGCATAAGAATGGAAGAGTACTGCAGAGGCTATATGAAGTTTCTGGACGCAGGTAAAACTGAAAGACTTTGTGTCGATGAAGCTATACGGCTGGCCAAGGACGCGGGTTATGTGGAATTTGCTCCCGGAATGAAATTGGAAGTGGGAGATAAAGTATACCTTAATAACCGGGGAAAAGAACTGATCCTGGCCTACATCGGCGAGGAGTCTCTGGCGAGGGGCGTTCAGATCGCAGCGGCGCACATCGATGCCCCCAGGCTTGACTTAAAGCCTAACCCCCTCTACGAGGACACAGATTTTGCTTACCTGAAGACTCACTACTACGGTGGAATCAGAAAATATCAGTGGGTTACTATCCCTCTGGAACTTCACGGCAAAGTATGTTTCCCGGACAAACCTCCTGTAGACATTCATATCGGATGTGATGAGGGAGATCCCAGGTTCGTCATCACTGACCTTTTGCCCCATCTTTCCGCGGATCAGGATGCCAAAAAGCTTAAGGAGGCTCACCCCGGTGAGAACCTCAATCTTCTGATAGGCAGCCGCCCGGTTGACGATGGCGAGAAGGGAAGCAAGGTAAAACAGCAGATCCTTGAGATCCTATATGAAAAATACGGAATGACGGAAATCGACTTCATCTCTGCAGAACTGGAGGCGGTTCCCGCCGGAGATGCCTGCGAGATCGGGCTGGACCGCTCTATGATCGGAGCTTACGGACATGACGACAGATCCTGTGCCTATGCCGAGCTCAGAGCACTTCTGGATATTTCGGACACACCCAGAAGGACTGCTATCTGTGTTCTGGCGGACAAGGAGGAGATTGGTTCCGACGGTGTCACCGGAATGCAGTCAGACAGCTTTGATACTTTTATGGAGGATATCTGCAGCCAGCAGGGAGTGTCCTTAAGGGCTTGCTACAGCAACTCTTTTTGCCTGAGTGCCGATGTCACAGCAGCCTATGATCCCAACTACAGTGGTGTGTTCGAGAAGAACAACGCTGCATACCTCAACCGGGGTGTGGGCCTTTGCAAGTACACCGGAAGCAGAGGTAAATCCGGAGCCAGTGATGCCGGTGCGGAAGTGCTCGGATACATGAGAAAACTTCTGGCTAAGAATGAAGTCATCTGGCAGATCGCCGAGCTCGGTAAGGTAGATGAAGGTGGCGGTGGTACCGTGGCAAAATACATGGCTAACCGCAACATCGATACCTTGGATGCGGGAGTACCGGTGCTCTCAATGCACTCACCCTTCGAGGTGGTTTCCAAGCTGGACGTATATGAAACATACAAAACCGCCCTTGCCGTATTTAAGGCGGCTTCGGGAGTTAAGTACTAAAAAATCAAGAATCTCAACGCAAAAAAGAGCTGCAGTTCAATGAACTGCAGCTCTTAATACTTATGTTCAATTATGAAAGTTTCTCAACACCGATGGTGATGGTCTCTCCGTTGATCTTCCACTCCTTGGAGTTAGCACCCTCAGGAGTTTCTGTGAGTTCATCGGCAAGAACATTGTCCATGATCTCCTCTGCATTTCTGATGATGATATCAGCCAGTTTGTCGTTGCCGGAGTAGGTGATCTTAATGCGATCCATAACCTCAAATCCGGTTTCTTTTCTCATGGTCTGAACCTTACTGATGATCTCTCTTACGAAACCTTCCTCAATGAGTTCCTCGCTGAGGTTGGTGTCAAGAACAACGATGAGGTCAAGGTTCTGCTCGGACACATATCCGGGTACCTGAGCTGCATCGATGAGAAGGTCATCCTTTAAGAGTTCAATAGTCTGATCACCGAGATCAAGCTTTAACGCTCCGGTCTCATTAATTTCCTTCATGGCTTTATTGCCGTTGAGGGCATCCAGTGCCGGTCTGATCTTGCCAAGAAGCTTGCCGAACTTAGGTCCTACTGTCTTGAGCTGAGGCTTGAAGGAGTAGGAGGTGAAATCCTGTACATCATCGGTGAATTTGATGGATTTCACATTGAGCTCATCGGTGATGATATCTGAGAAGTACTCAGATAGCTCAAAAGGAGCTTTTACAAACATCTGCCCAATGGGCTGACGGTTCTTGATAGCTGCGGCATTACGGCAGGCACGACCCATGATAACGATCTTGAGAACTCTGTCCATGTTCATCTCAAGCTCAGTGTCGATCATAGACTCATCCACTGCAGGGAAATCGCAGAGATGGATGCTCTCGGGAGCAGTTTTGTCGATGCTGCACACGAGGTTGCGGTAGATCTCCTCTGTCATGAAAGGAATCATGGGAGCTGCAGCCTTGCAGATAGTAACCAGTGAGGTGTAAAGAGTCATGTAGGCGTTGATCTTATCCTGAGGCATGTCTTTTACCCAGTAACGCTCACGGGAGCGACGAACATACCAGTTACTCATATCATCTACAAACTCTTCCAGGGCTCTTGCTGCCTCGGGAATCTTGTAATCTCCGAGATTTTTGTCAACACTCTTCACTGTAGAGTTGAGCTTTGAGAGAAGCCACTTGTCCATTACAGAGAGTTTGTCATACTCAAGACTGTATTTGGTAGCATCAAAACCGTCAATATTGGCATAGAGTACGAAGAAAGCGTAGGTGTTCCAAAGGGTTCCCATGAACTTTCTCTGACCCTCTATAACTGCTTTGCCGTGGAACTTGTTGGGAAGCCAGGGCGCGGAGTTTGTATAGAAATACCATCTGATGGCATCTGCTCCGTAAGTTTCAAGAGCCTCAAAAGGATCAACAGCATTGCCCTTGCTCTTACTCATCTTCTGACCATGTTCATCCTGAACATGTCCCAGAACGATTACGTTCTTGTAAGGTGCTTTGTTGAAAAGCAGAGTAGAGATCGCAAGGAGCGAGTAGAACCATCCGCGGGTCTGGTCAACAGCCTCAGAGATGAAGTCTGCAGGGAACTGCTGTTCAAAGAGATCCTTGTTCTCAAAAGGATAGTGATGCTGGGCAAAAGGCATGGAGCCTGAATCGAACCAACAGTCAATTACCTCGGGCACTCTGTGCATCTTTCCTTTACACTCAGGGCAGGTGATTTCCACCTCATCGATGTAAGGACGGTGCAGTTCGATGTTGTCTGGACAGTTGTCGGACATGGACTTCAGCTCTTCAATGCTGCCGATGGAGTGCATATGTCCGCAATCCTTACATACCCAAACGTTGAGGGGGGTTCCCCAGTATCTGTCTCTGGAAATTCCCCAGTCCTGAACATTCTAGAGCCAGTCGCCGAAACGGCCCTTACCGATGCTCTCGGGAATCCAGTTGATGGTATTGTTGTTTCTGATAAGATCATCCTTAACAGACTGCATGTTGATGAACCAGGATTCTCTTGCATAGTAGATGAGAGGTGTGTCACATCTCCAGCAGTGAGGATAGTCGTGGACGAAGTTGGGTGCAGAGAAAAGCTTGCCTTCCTTGTCCAAATCTGTGAGAACCATGGGATCTGCCTTCTTGACAAAAACACCGCCATAAGGAGTGTTGGGAGTCATGTTGCCCTTGCTGTCTACGAACTGAAGGAAAGGCAGGTCATACTTGCGGCCTACACGGTTATCGTCTTCACCAAAAGCAAGAGCGATGTGAACGATACCGGTACCGTCACCCATAGTAACGTAGTCATCACAGATCACAAAGAATCCTTTCTTGCCCTGCTTCTTTGCGGTTTCACCGGCACAGGCAAACAAAGGCTCATATTCTTTATATTCGAGATCCTTACCTGTATAGGTCTCAAGAATCTCGTAGGCTTTCTCGCCTTCTCCAGCAAGAGGTCCGAGAACTGTGTCTAAAAGTGCCTCGGCCATGTAATAGGTGTAGCCGTCACAGCACTTTACTTTGCAGTAACTCTCAGAAGGGTTCACGCAGAGACCGGAATTGGAAGGGAGAGTCCAGGGGGTAGTTGTCCAGGCAAGGAAATAAGCGTCTTCTCCAACGACCTTAAAGCGGACAACGGCAGAACGCTCCTTTACCTGCTTGTAACCCTGGGCTACTTCCTGAGCGGACAGAGGAGTACCGCATCTGGGGCAATAGGGAACGATCTTAAAGCCTTTGTATAAAAGACCCTTATTCCAGATCTGCTTTAATGCCCACCACTCTGACTCGATAAAGCTATTGTCATAGGTTACATAGGGGTTATCCATATCAGCCCAAAAGCCGACAGTTCTTGAAAAGTCTTCCCACATGCCCTTGTACTTCCAGACACTCTCTTTACATTCCTTGATGAAAGGCTCAAGTCCGTAGGATTCGATCTGGTCCTTACCATCTATGCCCAGTTTCTTCTCAACTTCAAGCTCAACCGGAAGTCCGTGAGTATCCCAGCCGGCCTTTCGGGGAACCATCTTACCCTTCATGGTCTGGTAACGGGGAATCATATCTTTGATTACACGTGTGAGAACGTGTCCGATATGGGGCTTTCCGTTGGCGGTGGGAGGACCGTCATAGAAAGTAAAGATTTCATTGTCTTCGCGCTGTGCCATGCTCTTCTTGAAGATTCCGTTTTCGTGCCAGAACTTCTCGGTAGCTTTCTCACGCTCGACGAAATTTAAGTTAGAATCAACCTTTTCGTACATGATATTCACCTTTCATTTTCCTGAGTATATAAATAATTGATTTTATTGACTGATATCCTGAATGAGAACCTGCATTCTACCGCCGCAGACCATGCCTTCGTCTCCGGCAACGTCATTGCTCATATCTATCTCCACAAGCTTGCTTCTTCCGGTGCCTATGAGATGCCGGGCTTCTCCCATTATCTCGCTCTCTGCACAGCCTCCGCCAATGGTGCCGTGGGTTATACCCATTCGGTCTATGGTCATGATGGCACCGGGCCTTGTGGGGATGGATCCGCTTCTTGTCACCACCATCATTAGAGCCTTATCGTCTTCGTTCTCCGCAAGATATGAGAGAGTGGGCATATCCACTACCGTCTGTTCCATTGTCTGGAAAGGATCTGCTTTGGCAAGAAGAAATCTTTCTGAAATCAGTTCTCCGCAGATAGAAACAGCAATCTCCGCGGGAGTCACCGCATGAATGCTGACTCCGATGGGGGTGTGTATGGTATCGAGGATCTTTCGATCGTAACCTTCACTCTCAAGCATCTTCAAAAGCTCGATCACCCGGCGTTTGGAACCCATCATACCGATGTATCCCGGAATAGTGCCTTTGAGTATTCTGCGAAGGCAGTCCGCGTCGTAGCGGTGTCCCCTTGTGACTACCACCACATAATCATTGGAGCGCAGGCAAAGCCTGTCAATTGCACTGATAAAGTTGTCGCATATGACTTCAGAAGCATCCGGAAATCTTGCCGAGTTGGCAAAAGAAGGTCGATCATCCACTACGGTCACATCGAACTCAAGTGCCGATGCAATATGTGAAACGGGCTCGGCAACATGCCCTCCTCCAAGTATGATAAGTCTTGATTTGGGAAGAAATTTTCTTACGAATCGGTGACCGTCAAATTCTCTGATTAAATACGCGGGCTCTCCGCATGTAACACTCTGGAGAATGCCCATAAATTCAGTATTTTTCATTACTCTACCTCTTTTGTATATTATAGAGAATAGGATGTAAATGTCAAGGACAAGGGGTGGTAATTATCTTTTTGCTTGCATAAATGTCACATATAGATTATAATTCATTTACGTGAGGTATATGTAATGCATAGAGGCGATGATAGATTAAGAAAGTTCATAGCTTTTTTCCTTATTATTAGCGTTTTGGTCATAGCCGGAGGAAGCAGGGCTTTTGCAGACGAGGATGCCATCCCGGCTCCGTTGACTATACCGGAGGACAGCCCTTCAACTTTTTTATGGGATGAGTTTGAGGGCTGGCCTGTGGGACCGGATGTTCAGCCCAGAGCTGCAATTATTATGGATATGGATACCGGGGCGGTGCTCTATGGTAAGAACATCCATGAAGCTCATTATCCGGCCAGCATCACCAAGGTTATGACGGCACTGGTTGCGGTGGAGAACGGAGATCCTAACCAGGCAGTTCCTTTTTCCCATGATGCGGTATACAATATAGAACCCGGAAGTGCTAACGTGGGCATGCATGAGGGGGAAGTGATCAATCTTGACACTGCGCTTAGATGTCTAATGTCGGCTTCAGCTAATGAGTGCGCCTACGCCATTGCAGAGAGTGTGGGCGGGGGCGATTATGCCACTTTTATTCAAATGATGAATGACAAGGCACAGGAGTTGGGGTGCCTTGATTCCCATTTTGCCAATCCTCACGGGCTTCATGATCTTGAGCACTATGTCAGTGCCTATGACATGGCACTTATTGCTACCGCGGCCTATAACAATGAGTGGTTCAGGTCCTTTTGTAATCTTCAGACCTATCGCCGGCCGCTTACAGAGATGAACCCGGAAGACGACTGGGTTATCAACAATAAGCACAAGATGTTCAAGGAGGACCCGGACAACAAGTACTACTATCCGTACTGTACCGGAGGTAAGACCGGGTTCACGGATCAGGCCCGGACCACCCTTGTGACTTATGCGGAGAAGGACGGACACCGTCTGGTCTGCGTGACCCTTCAGGGGGCAGGGACTGCAGTATATGATGCCACAAGGGGATTGTTTGATTATTGTTTCGAGAATTTCTCTAACGTACCTGCCTCGGAGCTCATTGATGACCGTAAGATCATCAATGTTAAGGACGATACACTTATTAGTGTTCCTAACTCTTTTGAGCGGGATAAGATAGAGACCGTTGAGGTCATTGATGAGGTCGTCAGCTGCAATTCCGGTTCTGTAGGATTCGCTTACGGAGGAATAGATCTGGGACATTGCAGCGTCAACTATAAACTTGCCTATATCAAAGAGGTCGACGATAAACTCATTAAGGATGAGACTCCCTTGAATGTTCCTTCCATTGTTAAGGAGAGTGGGAAGCGCACCGTCGGTATGGAAATGCTTCCTTATGTCCTGGCAGGGGGAGTTCTTCTTATACTGATACTGACTTTTATCGTGATCTCAGTGAGAAGGCGAAGGAACAGATCCGGGAAGGAAGGGAAAGGTGTTTCAGGAGGAGAAACCGATGATCCCGAAATTAATTCCGGAGCGGGACCGAATATGGAGACATCGGAGGAGGCTGCCGAGGGCAAGACGGCAGTTCTTAAGACTGAAGGCAATATGATGAATATTCATAACAAGTAAAGGAGTAGGGTCATGAACTGGGTAGCACCTATTAAAGACAAGGAAACACTGGAAAGCTTCAAGCAGGCACTCAAGAAGGCAGATCCCAAATACTACATTATGTTTGAGATCGGAGTTGGAACCGGCCTTCAGCTTCAGGAGATCCTCAAGTACAAAGTTAAGGATCTCAGAGGCAAGAAGTCTCTCTTGGTGAAGATCGGAGTCAGACAGACGGAGAGAACTTTTGAGATACCAGATTACCTCAGGAAGGATATTTCTGAATACACGGCAAATCTCAATGACGAGGATTATGTTTTCCATGGACACAGACCGGATTCACAGCTTACCAGAGAACAAGCCTACAGAGCAATGAAGTCGGCCAGCATCTCCATAGGAATAAGCTCTATCGGAGCACAGACCATGCGCAAGACTTTTGCCTGGAATTATTACAATGAGACCGGAGATATCTATTATCTTCAGGAGCTTTTTAATCATGCTTCTCCCACCATTACTTACAGGTTTATCGGAGAGAAGCCCAGCGTTGAGATTCCCATGAAGAAACTCACCGCCAATGAGAACGAGAGGTGCCGTAAATTTCTTTGCAAGAATGGCGAGGGAAGGATAGACAACATAAGGAAAGGTCTGGAGGATATTAAGGCCGGAATCAAAGATCCGGCACGCTCCGATTCCTACTATGGCTCGGTAGATTGCCTGCTCACAAGGATTGAGGAACTGTTTGTGGAGTTTGAATCCGCCACTGAAGATAAGTAATATGGGGAGTAACTATGTCTACATCCTGGAGTGCAGTGACGGAACTTACTACACCGGATGGACAAATGACCTGGAAAATCGACTCAGGGTACATAACAGCGGCAAGGGTGCAAGATATACCAGAAGCCGCAGACCGGTAGTACTAAGATACTATGAGTGTTTTGAGACCCGGGAGGAAGCCATGAGTCGGGAGTATGCCATAAAGCAGCTCTCCCGAAGTGATAAGCAGCAACTAATAGTGAACGGCAGGATCGAAGGATGATTCCGGTCCTGCCGTAATAAAGTTTTGGATGTGCCGGGGCACATCTTTTCTTACGAAGGAAACGTATTAATGCAGGACATGACCAAAGGCAGCATTGCCTGTCATTTGATAAGATATGCGATTCCCATGATTCTGGGAAACATCATGCAGCTAACTTACAATGCTGCGGATTCGGTGATTATCGGTAAGATCCTTGGAAAGAATGCACTGGCGGCAGTCAGCACCTCTAATCCGGTCATGACCATAATGATTCTTGGGGCCTCCGGTATCGGAATAGGGGCAGGAGTCATTATGAGTCGGCTATACGGTGGAGGGGACCTGGAAGGTCTCAGAAGAGAGTTTTGCACTACACTGGTTATGGGAACAATCCTGTCACTGATGACTTTTGGGGTGGGGATCTTATCTGCCGGCCATATACTCAGACTAATCAATACTCCGGTAGAAATCATGCCCATGGCGGTGAGATATTTAAGGATTATTTTTGTTGGCTTTCTCTTCAGTTTTCAGTTTAATATTCTTAGTCATGCCATGAGATCCATCGGGGATTCAAAAACACCAACAGTTTTTCTTGGAATTTCCTGTGGTCTGAATGTCTTATTGGACCTGCTTTTTGTGGGGGTGCTTGGCTTTGGCGTGACCGGAGCCGCAGTGGCTACAGTGTGCTCTCAGGGGATGTCAGTTGTTCTCTGCAGTATTAGAATTCGAAATAAGGTCACGGTGCTAAGGCTTTCCTTAGGAGAGGTCGTGGTGGACCGGAAACTCCTTTTGGAAACGGCTCAGAGCGGAGCCTTGACGGCATTACAGCAGGCAGCTCAGCCTATTGGTAAGGTGGTGATCCAGAGTGTGATCAATGCTCAGGGAACCATTGCCATAGGAGCTTTCAACGCGGTTTGCAGGGTGGATGATTTTGCCTGTATTCCGGCTCAGAGTATGGGCAGCGGAACAATGACCTGCACTGCCCAGAACAGGGGTGCAAGGAATTCGGACAGAGTGTGGGCTTCTTTTAAATGGGGTCTCGTAATAGCAATCTGTTACTACCCCGTTATATGCGGGTTGACTCTTATGTTTAAGGAGCCGATAGTAAGACTTCTTTGTCCGGGGAAGTATTCTCAGATGGTGCTCATGGGAGTGACCTACCTGAGTGTTAAGGCTTGGGTGTTTATCCTGGCCTGTGTAAATAATGCGATACAGGGATTTTTCAGAGGAATGGGGCGCATGTCCATCGTTCTTGTGGCTACGGTTATGCAGATCAGTATCAGGGCATTTTGTGTAACACTTTGGGTTCCAAGGATAGGCATTACCGGTGAAGCCTACGGATGCCTTGTTGGATGGAGTTGTCAGCTGATTTTTGAGACAATCTGTCTCATAATCCTTCGTAAAAGAATGGAAGAAGATTGTATTGGATAAGAGATTATCGGAGAGGAGCAGTAATGGCTAAGAAAGTTCTTGTTATTTCTACAAGCCTCAGAGGAGGTAGTAACTCAGAGATCCTTGCCCGAGAGTGTGCAAGAGGTGCAGCAGATGCCGGACTTGAAGTGGAATATGTTTCCCTTAAAGATAAGGAGATCAGAAACTGTATCGGCTGCCTTACCTGCCATAAAGGAATGCCCTGTGTGCTTAAGGATGACGGGGCGGAGGTAATAGGCAAGATAAGGGAAGCAGAAGCGGTGGTTTTTGCAACCCCCATCTATTATTATGAGATGAGCGGCCAGATGAAGACATTGCTGGACAGAAGTAATCCGCTTTACGGTGGGGATTACAACTTCAGAGATATTTATTTTATCGCTTCAGCGGCAGACACAGATGAACACACTTTTGACAGGGCTATCAGCGGTCTTGAAGGCTGGATTTACTGTTTTGACAAGTGTTCCCTTAAGGGGACCGTAGTCTGCGGAGATGTGAATGATGCCAAATCTGTAAACGGAAAGGATAAAGCTCTTAAAGAGGTTTATGAACTTGTGAGATAAAGTTATTTATCTGAGGAGGGTGTCTTTGGTTTTTTGAAATCAGAGCAATTCTTACCCACACATGAACCGGAGCAGGAACTGCAGGAGGAGGCCGAAGGGCAGCCCAGGCATTTCCTGCCTTTTTTATGGTTTACATATATGCTGAGGCAGGCACTTCCTATGACCAGAACAAGGAGGACAAAAACGATTACATCAGCCATATCTGGCTCCTTTCTTTTTTATTCATTAACAAATATTTGAGCAGGCTAAGATTTCCACCTCTAAGGTGGCAACGGTCTGTTTTTTTGTGTGTTATTATACTTAAGCTGATTCCATGAGGAACACCAGAAGCGTAAGTATCATCAGCATAATAAAGCTTACAGCTGCATTGAGGATAATGATTCCCAGAATCCTTATGACAGGGTTGCGGCTTTTGCACAAAGGCATCATGGATTGAACGTCCAGGTAATTAAAGATTCCAAATACATTGAACAGGGCAATTGCCAGGGAAAAGATCCGCTGAACCCAAAGATTCAACCCGTAGGCACCGTTGACCTGGAGAGTCAGGCAGACCCAGGCAATAAACAGATAGCAGGGAACGGCAATGAGAGTCCTCCAGGTGAGACCGGAGCGAAAGCCCGGAAGGGCAAAGCTCAATTTGTCTGGTTTCCCCGTGGCAGTTGCTTTAATCGGAGAAATCTGCTTGAGGATAGTATCCTTCAACTCGAAAATATTACCGTAGCGTTTTGAAGGTTCAAGCTGGGTACATTTCCTGATCACGGACTCAAAGAACGGGTCAGTGTAGTTGATGGATTCCAGCATCTCCCGTAGCATTATACCCAGAGAATAGATGTCCGTCTGCGGGGAGGAGGCGCCGAAGCCGTACTGTTCAGGTGCAGCATAACCTTGACTTCCCAGGAGGACAGTATCCTCGGTGGATTCGGGGTGGGTGTTTTTAGCAACATTGAAATCCAGAAGAACAGCCCTGTCGTAGCTGGTCACCATGACATTGGAAGGCTTTATATCCCGGTGTACAATAGCCGGTTTCATGGTGTGAAGCTGACCCAGGATATCGCAGAGGTCAAGGATCAGTCCGAGAATCAGGTTGACATTCAGGGAACCTTGCTGAATCCGCTCTCTCAGAGTGTTTCCGGACACATATTCCTCTATCACTATCAGCTGACCTTCGTCCTCGCAGTACTGGAGGATTGTGGGGATTCCCCGGACGGGAGTTTGATACAGCTGTCTGTAAACATCTATGTTGTAAATTTCCAAAGTTTTTCTGATGCAGATCTTTTTCGTTTCCAGATGCTGTACCAGAAAGACTTTGTGAGCTTCGTTGATCGGAGCTATAGATTTGTAATATGAAATCGCGAGGCGTTTGGAGATATCCACTTCATGATTCCTTTCATTTTAGATTGTATGTTTTGATTATATCAGATAGGAGCCAACAATGAGTGAGAAAAGCACAAAGGAATTGACGGATGCACTGGGTAAGACCCACACTGCAGATTTTCAGAAATTTATTGATGACAATAAGGATAGCCTTAACGGGGAAACGGAGAGCTTCGGGGACTATGTGAGGGAGATCATCTATCAAAGAGGCATGACCCAGCAGCTGGTTTTCCTAAAGGCGGATATTCCTGAGCGCTACGGCTATAAGCTACTCTCGGGAGAGAAAAAAACCAGGCAGAGGGATGTTATTTTAAGAATCTGCTACGGGGCGACCCTCACTCTCGAGGAGACCCAGAAAGCCTTAAGAAAAAGCAAACTCCCGGAGCTTTACGCTAAGACTCCCAGAGATGCCCTCATCATGATTGCTTTTAACGAGCGGCCCGGAAGCATTATCGAGGTAAATGAGCTTTTGAAAAAGAACGGTTTCGAACCCCTGAGGTCCAGTGGGGTGCAGAATTGAGAATTTCGAAGGATAAAGCTTTTTTGCTTCTGAATACGGTGATTCCACTTTTGGCGGGGGGAGGCTTTTACTACGTTTTCTCACCGGAGGTGGATTTTGTAAAAAAGCTGGACCTGCTCCTTGGGACAGGATTCCACATGGAAATTGAAGGCTTTTCCTCAGTGTTCAGATTGATCAGATATTACGGTCCGGACATGTTCTGGACTTATGCGCTGGTTTTTGAACTTTACATTGTTTTGGAAAACAAATCGGCGACGGTGGCGGCGGTGATCGCAGTCTGCTTTTTCGCGGGACTTGAATTGCTCCAGCTGACTTCTTTTGCAGCAGGAACTTTTGATCCGGTGGATATTGCAGTCTCGGCAGCGGCGGCCGGTGCAGCTGTTTTGGTAATAAAAAGATACTTGAGGAGGAAATAGTATTATGAAAAACTTCAAAAAACTGACGGCAGTCTTTCTATGCCTTGCTCTTTTTGCAGCACTGGCACTGGGAAGCGGATCTTCCGATTCCGGCAAGACCAAGGAGGCTAAGAAAGACAAAAAGGAAACTGCGGACAACTCATCTGTGACGGTGGAGGAGCAGGTTCTTTACGAGGGTAACAACGTGAAGATCACCGCCACCGGATTCGGAGAAGATATGTTCGGTCCCGAACTAAAGCTTAACATTGAGAACAATACCGATCAGAACATTGTGGTTCAGACCAGAGATGCCTCAGTCAATGGCTACATGGTTACAACTCTTTTTTCTGTAGACGTAGCAGCCGGCAAAAAAGCTAATGAATCTCTCATCTTTGACTCAGCATCTCTTGAGGAATGCGGAATTGACACTATCGCCAGCATGGAATTCGGCTTTGCAATCCTCAACGGAGACAGCTATGAAGAGATCTTTAACACAGAGATTTGCACAGTTGGGACTTCGGCAGCGGACAGCTACACTCAGGAGTACGACGATTCTGGCGAGGTGCTTGTGGACAACAACGGAATTCGCATTATCTGCAAGGGCTTATCTGAGAGTGACTCCTTCTGGGGCCCCGGAGTCCTGCTCTACATTGAGAACAACTCTTCTCAGGACATCGTCGTTCAGGCTGACAACGTTTCAGTCAATGGCTACATGGTTGATTCATCAATGTCACAGGATGTGGTAGTAGGCAAAAAAGCAGTGACTGCAATTCAGTTCTTTGACACAGACCTGGAGGAAAAAAGCATCGACACTATTGAGAGTGCGGAATTCTCATTCCACATCTTTAACTGGGAGACTTTCGACAACATTCTCGATACAGAGGTATTCTCCCTTACATTCTAGTATTCACTAATGCCCTATATTGAAGACAGCCCGGAGAGATCCAGGCTGTCTTCATACAAAATAAGCCAAATAAGAGGAGAAGGCTATCGCCTTCTCCTCTTTAAGTCTTATCTGATAAGTCGATTTACTTGAAGTAACGATCAAGGAGACCCTTGAGAGCTTTGCCGGACTGCCGGCATCAATATTATGGAATACTCAACGCTTTTTGCGTAATTTCTTGATTTCACCTGCAGAAAGAGGACCAAGTATCGTATCGCCGCACATTGCTTTGCCCCAGCACCACATGATTTCCCGGTATGCCTGTCCCGTCCGGCGGTCTACAAGAACCTGATCAACGAGTTTATACGGGTCGACTTTTAATGTAAACTGTATATCGCGAGCGTCATAGGGAACATCGGAATATCTAAGACATCCGGGATATGTTTCAGAAAGGATTTCTATAAAATCACGCTCTTCAATATATTGGTATGTGTCCCCCGTCCGGAGATAGGGATGGGCCCCGCCTTCCTCAATGACCATGCAGAAGAAAGTGTTGTTGTCCGGAGCTTCCTGATACGGGAACAGATCGTACACCTGCTCCGGAGGGATTTGTTTCGTGCTGCGCATAATGCGACATCCTTTCTACACCATTTTTCTATATTGTGATAGCATAAAAAACAGGTGGGCACAAGCCCACCTGTTCGGGTATTTTGTTTACTTGAAGTAACGATCAAGGAGACCCTTGAGAGCTCTTCCGTGGCGAGCCTCGTCACGAGCCATCTCGTGGATAGTGTCGTGTAAAGCATCAAGACCGTTCTTCTTGCAGCAAGCAGCAAGATCGAACTTGCCCTGAGTTGCGCCGAATTCGCAGTCAACTCTCCAAGCAAGGTTGTCCTTTGTTGTAGCCTTCATGTTAGGCTCAAGTGTCTCACCAAGGAGCTCTGCAAACTTAGCAGCGTGCTCAGCCTCTTCGTAAGCAGCCTTCTCCCAGTAGAGACCTACCTCGGGATAGCCTTCTCTGTGAGCGATTCTTGCCATGCAGAGATACATACCAACTTCTGAACACTCGCCGTTGAAGTTAGCCTTTAACTGCTCAAGGATGTAAGCCTTGTCTTCAGCAGAGATAGCATCGTTGTTAGCAACAGTCTTCTCATATACACCGTACTCGTGCTCAGCAGCAAGCTTAAGCTCGCCTTCTACCTTTGTGAACTTTGAGCCGGGAACCTTACATACGGGACATACAAAATCTGCGGGAAGTACATCACCGTCGAACTCTTCGATATAACCACAAACAGGACATAAGAATTTAGCCATTTTTCATTTCCTCCTAAAATATAATCTTTGTTTTATTTACCGGTTTCCAAAGGGGCCGCGCCGCAGCACTGGTTACATATGCCATAAAAAGTACAATCATGGGATCTGATAGTTGCTCCTGATACAGCCTCAGCAATTGAATCGATATCTATCAAAGGTTCAATATCAAGATCCACCACTTTCTGACACCGGGTGCAGCAGAGGTGATAATGAGGATTGACATCGTAATCGAATCGATCCGGCTGGGAATTAACAGAGAGCTTTCTGATCATCCCGTTGGCCTCAAGTAATGTCAGATTCCGGTAGACCGTTCCGAGACTGATCTTGGGATCGATCTTTCTGACCTCGGCATATATAGTAGATGCCGTCGGGTGCTCCTTGGTGCCCTTGAGGTAATCAAGGATTTCGGATCTCTGTCTACTATGATTCAGTTGTGCCATGTGCTTACCTTTCAAAATCAGTAATGATTACTGTTTTATGATACTAAGTTTTCTGGCATGAGTCAATACGAAATTGGGAATTTGCAAGTGGTTTTCACAATATTGTTTATTTTCTGCAAAATGCACAAATTCTTTTCGCAAAAAATATGAGTGACCTGTTTATAAAATGTAGATTATCAAGTTATTCGCATTCTGAAATGTCAACAAATGGCTTAAAACCGTAATTATCATCAAAGTTATGCACATTATCCACAAAAATTAAGAATTGCTTAAGAAATCTCATATGGGCAAATTAGAACGGATGTTTTGTGAAATAATCATAAATTTGCACATTTATCAAGAAAATTTTACAAAAGTATTGACTTTTTAACCGTTTAATAAATAGATTATTTAAGGTTAAATTGACAGATTACTCTGTTGGAATGATAATAATTGTACCATTAGCAGAGGTGGATCATGACTAAGAAACAAGAATACAATTATCTGCTCCGAATTAGCTATGACGGCACAAGATATCTGGGATGGCAGCGCCAGAAGTCTTCAGAGAAAACGATTCAGGGTAAGATAGAGGCAATACTATCCATAATGACCGGGGAGAGTGTCGAAATAAATGGGTCAGGTAGAACTGATGCCGGTGTTCATGCAGTTGAGCAGATTGCAAACTTTAAGACCGGCATTGATCTGGATCCTTTGGAGATTAGAGATTACCTGAATCGGTATCTTCCTGAGGACATTGGGGTAAATAGAGTGGAGAGGGCTGAACCCCGGTTTCATGCGCGGCTTAATGCGAAGGCTAAAACCTACTGTTATACCATCAATAATTCCGGAGTCACTGATGTGTTTTGTCATCGGTTTCAGTATTTCTATCCCGCTAAGCTAGACGTGAGCCGAATGAGAGAAGCTGCAGCATTGATGACAGGCAGACACGATTTCAGGAAATGCTCTTTTGCAAAAAGAACCCGGAAGTCAACAGTGAGAACCATATATGAGATCACTATTTCAGAAGAAAATGGAATCATTCAGATATCCTACAGAGGCGATGGCTTTCTATACAATATGGTTAGAATCCTGACCGGAACCCTCATTGAGGTGGGTAGAGGTGCAATGAAGGTAGAAGAAATCAACAGACTCTTTGATCCGGAGGATGAAACCAGAGCTGGTTTCACCGCGCCTGCCGGAGGACTCACTTTGATGAATGTAGAATACTGATAAGAAGAGGAATAACACTATGAAAAAAGAATCACCGTCTATGGATCTGTGGCTCAGGGAGGCCAAAGAGGCTCTGGGAGCTGATCAGATTGGAATGTACCTCACCCACAATGGTGTGGTGCGAAAAACTGCAAAAGCAAGAGTTCGCCTGGGAAAGGATGCGGCCGATGTTGAGGGGATGTATTTCTCCTACGATGCGAAAAAGGTAAAAGAGGCGGAGGAGGAGACTCTGAAGCTTGAGGGTATATATTATGTAAGAACCTGGCTCAACGAGGGAGAGCTTGGCGTAGGGGATGACATAATGTATGTGCTCATTGGTGGAGATATAAGGCCTCATGTGGTGGAGGCTCTCCAGTTCCTTGTGGGCAGGATCAAAAATGAGTGTGTAACAGAAAGTGAAATTATTGAGAATGTCCGTTAAGGGCATTCTTATTTTTTGTTTAGCGACGAGTCAAAGTTTGTATCCTCTCGATTTTTTTATGTGAATCCCAAAAGACGAGACAAGTATAACTATCAGCGACAGAATAAGTACTTTATGATAAAAAGCCCTGTCGATGCGATCTCCGGTATTAATCGAGTTGACTTCAGTTTTTAAAGAAATGTCTTGGGAGAGGGTAGACGCTTTGTCGGTATTGCTCCCCAAAGGGTATGATTCGGGAGATTCCGTAATATCATGAATATTTCCGGTATCATCAGGGAGATTGCTGTTTGATTCTGTAGTTTCTTCTGATTCAACAGGCATATCGGTCACCGTTATGGCTTCCTCAAATCGTCCAAGGGGATATCCTATGACATTATTGAGAGAGATGTTGAAGCCATCTCGACGAAGGTTTATATGACCATTAAACAGAGTAAGCCCTTTATTGGCATCGCTGGCATGTTCTTCAATAGTATAAGTATCATAGGGTAGTGAACCTGAGGATTCTTCTCCAACTGCTCCAAAGTATATAGGGTCAAGTGTACTGTCGAAATACCCATTGTCATCGGTAACAAAACTATGACTCTCCCCCGTGGTAAGAGAAGTGATCGTAAAGGTAATTCCGCCCAACAGCTCTCCGGAGGGTGCCGAAGTCTTAGTGAGATTAAAGTCTCCTCTAATTACTCTGTAAGAGGCATAGAATGAATTACCTTCCCGAATTACTCCCTTCCCATTGTCTGATTCCACATGGAGGATCAGACAATTTCCATAAGTGTCAGAGTTGGAATCAGTAAACTCACAGCTTTCATTGTAGCCTTCCGGTATGTCCCCGGAAGAGAACACATAAGTTCCGAGAGGGAGGAGAGGAATACCTTCCGGGGAAAAAGTAAAGTTGCCGGACGCAACGAAGGATTCATAGAAATCAGCTTTGAAGCAGCACAGGTCGGAGTTGTCCCCATATTTCTCAGCGGTATATATGTTAAGGGAGGCTAAAGCCCGGGAGGATAATTCCTCATTGGAGTCAATGTAATACGGATAGTAATCCACTGCAAAAGAAGCTTTGGAAAAATCTCCCCCTCCCTGGGGAATCAGCCCGGAATCCCGGTCTTTAAGAATTATGACGGGACCTCCTTTTACATAGACGGGAACGAGCGGCAGATCAATGCTTGAAGTACTGCCTGAATTAATAGAAATGTCAAAAGATTCTCCGGACAATTCATAGGAAGGGGAAGTCTTATCTTGTTTTATCTGGTAGCTGCCCTCGGGAAGTTCAATACGGCAAGTACAGCTGTCATCCTCAAAAATCAGATTGCCGGTAGCCTTTCCGGTTGCCTTGTCAATTACTGTAAAGGAACACCCTTCAAAAGAGTAGAGGGGATTCTCTTCTGTTATTTCAGGAAGAGCCGATTCAAGGGAAAGCTCCATAAAGCCGTCAGATCTCACACCCCGGAAAACCACGTAGGAGTACGCAAGATTTACAGTTCCCGAAAGACCCGTGACCACAGTACCGGTGGCTTCGCATTCAGCATGAATCAGGGTTCTGTTGTATCCAATTATTCCTATGTGAAAAGTTCGGCCGGAACTATTGATGAAAAGGATAATGTCCGCCGGGCGGACGATTCCGGAAGCAATCTGGGCCGAGAGCTCAAGATAAGAGTTACCGGTGGCACAAGTGTGACCTCGGTCAGATAGATAGGAATATATTGTGGCAGTGGATCCGGGCATCTTACAATTAAGCCTGTGAGAGGCTACATAGGAGACGTAACCGCTGCAGTCCCAGCCGGAGGGTCCCTTGCCTCCCCAAACATATGGGGTTCCCAGGTAATCCTTATAGGCAGAGATGACTGTTCCGGCATCGAACCCCTCGAAAACCGGAACATTGCTGTCTGCATGAACCGGAGTTAGATTGAGGAAAAGAAGCAGAAAAAGAATAGGGAAAAAGTTTATGGATCTGATGTTCTTGTGCATATGATTCCTCCTGTTTTTAGATTGGAACTACATAGTATCACACAAATAATAAGAATACAACATAAAATAAGTGCTTGACTATTTTGACCTGAAATGCCATAATATTATTAGCTGATATACAAATTTTTTTAGAAAGAAGGGCGCGATCATGAAGGACTCTTTTGTTATCAGAGGAAATATAATCTATAGTGTGGACAAAGATAATCTTTCAGTGACTGAGGGCGGATATGCAGTTTGTGAAGACGGAATCTGCCGCGGAGTATATCGTGAATTACCTGATGAATTCAAAGAATTTGATTTGATAGACTGCGGCGACAAGCTGGTAATTCCAGGTATGTACGATCTCCATGCCCATGCACCTCAGTATGCCTTCAGGGGTCTGGGAATGGATCTGGAGCTATTGGACTGGCTTAATTCTCAGGCATTTCCTGAGGAATCCAAGTACAGAGATGAGGAGTATGCAAGGAGGGCTTACAGAATCTTTGTTGAGGATCTGAAGAACAGCTTTACCTGTCGAGCGTCGATTTTCGCTACAGCCCATACCGAGGCTACGAAGATCCTCATGAGTTATCTGGAGGAGAGTGGCCTTAAGACATATGTGGGCAGAGTAAACATGGACCGGAATGCAGCGGACTATCTTGTGGAAGA
Source organism: Clostridiales bacterium (assembly GCA_029227635.1). Taxonomy (GTDB): domain Bacteria; phylum Bacillota; class Clostridia; order Lachnospirales; family Lachnospiraceae; genus SUG1684. The sequence goes on along the minus strand of JAQYAH010000043.1, from coordinate 13,524 downwards.
GAGTGCGGAATTCTCTCTCAGAGAGACGGTGAAGACTATTGAGGAGACAGCAGAACTTGAAAACACAAAATTCATTCTGACTCCGAGGTTTATACCCAGCTGTACCGATGAGCTTATGAAGGGAATCTCTGATATCCGAAAGCAGTACGGACTCAATGTACAGTCCCATCTCTCAGAGAATTTTGGAGAGATCGACTGGGTTAGAGAACTTTGTCCCTGGTCGGATTTTTACGGAGATGCCTATGACAGGTTTGGTCTTTTCGGAGGGGAAGACTACAAGGCGATCATGGCCCATTGTGTTCACTGCAGCGATGAGGAGATTGCGCTAATGAAGGAGAGAGGTGTGTACGTAGCTCACTGTCCTCAGTCCAACACGGACCTTTCCTCAGGTATAGCTCCGATCAGAAAATATCTTAACAGCGGCTTAAAAGTAGGACTCGGCAGTGATATTGCAGCCGGTTATACGCTGGATATGTTCAGGACGATAGTGGAGACGGTGCAGGTATCCAAGCTTTACTGGAGACTTGTAGATGAGAGTATGAGGCCGGTGACAGTTAAAGAAGCTTTTTATCTTGCCACTGTGGGAGGTGGAAGCTTTTATGGAAAGCTTGGCCGGTTTGAGGAAGGATATGAATTTGATGCGCTCGTACTGGACGACTCATCCATCAGAACTTCCCTTGAGTTGAATCCGGGTGAGAGGCTGGAGAGGGCCATTTACCTCGGAAATACTTCCTTAATAATTATGAAGTTTGTTTCAGGACGGGAGATTAGTCTTGAGAAATCCGCACAATAATAATAGAATAGTAAGCGGACTTAATACTTTCATAAGAAATTAGGAATTTGAGATTGGCTACTAACAACACAGTAAGAAGACGAAGACGCAGCAAAGCGTACTATCGAAGAAAGAGAATAAGACAGATCAAGGTTTACGGAGGAGCCATAATCATTCTGCTTATAGCCCTGAATCTTTTCTGGTGGCTGAGTTCCAGAGGAATGCTGGAGGAAGGCAAGATCGCGAATCAGGTTTACGTCGATGGTGTGTATGTGTCCGGAATGACGAAGGGTGAAGCCTCGGAGGCACTGGAGGCACATCTTAAAGATGTAGGCAGGGCCCGTGTAAATATTGAGAGCAGTCAGGGAGATTACACTTCTAAGCTCTCCGAATTTGGTATTAAACCTCTGGACACCGATGTGGAACAGATGGTGGAGGAAGCCTATAATCTTGGCCGTAAAGGTTTGCCGATAACCAGGTATTTCCGCTTGAGAAAGGCTAAGAAGAAGGGATACAATTTCCAGGTTGCCTACAGTATCGATGCCAACAAAGCAGACGGAGTGTTCTCTGCCATGGAGGAATCCCTCGGTAATGCACCGGTGAATGCATCTTTGATGGTAGTAAACGGTGAGGTCAAGATTCATCCCGGTAAGGAAGGTTATGCTGTAAAGCGAGATGAGTCGGTGGAGGCTCTGAATGAGCTCATAGGAGCAGACTGGGACAAGGAAGATCTGACACTGAGCGTGGAGACCGAAACTTCTGAGCCTGAGATAACTGAGAAGCTGCTTGGCGAGTGTACTGATGTGCTTGGAAGCTATAAGACCTACTGCGGAGTTGACAACTCAGGAAGAGTGCAGAATGTTAAGAATGGTGCGGCACTTATGGACGGCACTATCCTTATGCCCGGAGAGGAGTTTTCCGGCGATGCGGCAATGCGGCCTTATACAGAGGAGAATGGTTTTACCAACGCAGGTTCCTATGAATCCGGAGAGATAGTTGAGACCATGGGAGGAGGTATCTGTCAGGTCTCAAGTACCCTTTATAATGCAGTGCTTTATGCGGAACTCGAGGTGACGGAAAGATGCAATCATTCTATGCTGGTGGACTATGTAGAACCCAGCCGGGATGCAGCTATTGCCGATGACGTTAAAGATTTCAAGTTCAGAAACAGCACCGCATATCCTATTATCATCTCTGCAGGAGTTGAGAACGGATATTGCTACTTCACTATCTACGGCAAGGAGACCAGAGATAAGAACAGAGAGATAGATTTTGAATCGGAGGTCCTTGGAGAAGAGGATTACGGAGTGACCTACAAGGCATCTGAGGATTATAGCGTAGGCACCATGACCACTGTCTCCGGAGGCAAGGAAGGTGCCTCAGCCAGACTGTGGAAAGTTGTGAAGGTAAATGGCAAGGAGACAGAGCGGGTTCAGGTCAACGAGAGTGATTACCTGCCCAGAAATTCTGTGGTGATAGTAGGAGTAAAGATGTCCGACGGGGCTATCGCCTCAGGGCTCATTTCTGCAGTACAGACACAGGATGAAGATAAGATTAGACAAGCAATAGAAACTGTGCTAGAATAGGAACATGTTTTTTTAAAAATACAAAACAGAGGTGTGCTATTGGAAAGCAGAGATATTATTCTCACAGAATATGTCGGAAGAGCCGGTACTCTTTTGATATGCGAACAGGAGAGGGAAGCCCTCCGGAAGAGATTTTCCCCGGCGTTTCTGGAATATATCTTTGAGGGAGAACCCGACAGACACCCGGAACTTTCTGCCGAAGACAAGGCTCTTGCGATCCGGGAGGAAGTGAAGGACAGGAAGGATGTTTTTTGTTTCGGGTTTTCTGAAGGTGGTTTTTTCTCAGCTCTCTGGAGCTTTGCAGAGGCTATGAAATGCGGTATGGATATCTATCTTGATTCTGTACCCATGAAGCAGGAGACCATCGAAGTGTGTGAGGTGTTCGAGATTAATCCTTATTACCTCCTCTGCGGTGATGAGAATGTGCTTATTGCCTGCAGCTGTGGAAGTGAGCTGGTCAGAAGCTTAAGAAGCAGAGGAGTAAGAGCAGAGATAGTAGGCTCTACCAACGGGACTAAGAACCGAATAATTCACCAGAGAGACACAGATCGTTTTGTCACCAGACCCATGAAGGATGAGTGGGTGCACTACCTGGAAAGAAAGGGGAAAATATCATGAGAGAAATGATACTTAAGGCGATTGAGAAGAACAGCCGTGTAGATATCCATGAACTTGCCATTATGCTTGGAACAGATGATGAGACTGTTTACAATGAGATGGTTCAGATGGAGAAGGAGAATATCATCTGCGGTTATCATACAATGATCGACTGGGATAAGACCGGCATTGATAAGATCTCTGCCCTCATTGAAGTTAAGGTAACTCCTCAGAAGGATACCGGCTTTGAGAAGATTGCAGAGATGATTTCCAATTATCCGGAGGTCAATTCAGTTTATCTTATCTCCGGAAGCTACGATATTCTTGTACTCATTGAAGGCAAGACTTTGAGAGAGGTGTCTCTGTTCGTTTCAGAGAAACTTGCATCCATTGATTCTGTACTTAGTACAGCTACTCACTTTGTGCTCAGAAAGTACAAAGATCATGGAACAGTGCTGGCAACAAAGCCTGTTTCAGAAAGGATGTTGGTGACACCTTAATGAGAGACCCTTTAAGTTCCAAGATTCAGGATATCCCTTTTTCCGGAATCCGTAAATTTTTTGATGTAGTAAGTGAGATGCCGGAGGCGATTTCTCTTGGTGTCGGTGAGCCTGATTTTGACACTCCCTGGGTGATCAGAAAGGCCGGAATCGAGACTTTGGAGAAAGGCCGCACTTTCTACACCTCCAACTCAGGTCTTAAGGAGCTGAGAATCGAGATCAGCAAGTATCTCGAGAGAAAGATTCATGTTAAATATGATCCCCTTACAGAAGTCCTTATCACTGTCGGCGGCAGCGAAGGTATCGATGCTGCAATGAGGGCTATGCTGGATAAGGGGGATGAAGTGCTGATTCCTCAGCCCAGCTATGTATCTTATGTTCCCTGTGCTGTCCTTGCAGACGGTGTGCCGGTGGTAATTCCTCTTAAGAACGAGAACGAGTTCAAGCTCACAAGGCAGGAGCTTCTTGATAATATCACTGATAAGACGAAGCTTCTGGTTCTCCCTTTTCCCAACAACCCTACCGGTTCCATCATGACCGGGGAAGAACTCATGGACCTGGTAGACGTCATTGTGGAGCATGATCTTTTTGTCATCTCCGATGAGATCTACTCAGAGCTTACTTATAAAGGTAAACATGTTTCCATCGCATCCCTTCCCGGAATGAGAGAGAGAACCATTGTTATCAACGGTTTTTCCAAGGGTTATGCCATGACCGGATGGAGACTTGGCTATGCTGCGGGACCGGAGCGGATCATTGAACAGATGATGAAGATTCACCAGTACTGCATCATGTGCGCTCCCACCAACAGCCAGTATGCAGCAGTTGAGGGTCTTAAGCACTGTGATCAGGAAGTTCTGGAGATGAGAGACGAGTATAACCGTCGCAGACGTTATCTTGTTGACTTCTTCAAACGCACGGGAATCCCCTGCTTTGAACCTTTTGGAGCATTCTATATTTTCCCTTGTATTAAGGAGTTTGGAATGAATTCAGAGGATTTTGCGACCAGATTTCTCATGGAGGAGAAAGTTGCGGTTGTGCCGGGAACCGCTTTTGGTGACTCCGGTGAAGGTTTCCTTCGTATTTCCTATGCTTATTCTATGGAAGATCTCAAAGAAGCTCTCGGCAGATTTGAGAGATTTATCAAGAAACTCAGAGCCGAGAAGAATAATTAAGCTCCGTACACTGGACAGTTAAAGGCGTGACCTAAAGTCACGCCTTTCTCTATCATTATTATTTCTAAATTAGCAACTATGCCAGAGGCAGGTGGAAAATGAATTCTGTCCCGGCGTTTTCTGTGCTGATTACGTTTATTGTCTCCCCGTGAGCGGAGATAATGTCTTTTACAATGGAAAGGCCAAGGCCTGTTCCTTTCTTGTCCATTCCCCTGGAACTGTCACTTTTGTAGAAGCGGTCCCAGATTTTGGGAAGGGACTCTTTGGAAATTCCGATACCGTTGTCCTTAACCGAGATTCTAAGCTTGTCTGAGAGACGGGTGGTCTCCACAGTGATGACTGAGTCGTCAGGGCTGAACTTGATGGCATTGTCCAGAAGGTTGTGAAGTACCTGTTGGATTTTGCTGGAATCGGCTTTTACCAGGTTTTCCCGATCGGCGAAAAGCAGCTCCATCTGAATATAGTGCTGCCGGCATATACCCTCGAAGGAGGCGACCGTGTTTTTGATTGCCTGATTTATGTCAAAAGCCTCAATATTAAGATTCATTCCCTTAAGCTCAAAATTGCTCAAAGTAAGCAGATCCTCGGTGAGATCCGTGAGTCGTTCGGTCTCGAAGATGATGATGTTAAGGTATTTATCCATCATCTCCGGGGGTATGGTTCCATCCACTATTGCCTGGCTGTAACCTTTGATGCAGGTAAGAGGGGAGCGGAAGTCATGGGAAATGTTGGCGATGAATTTCTTCTGGGTCTCCTCCATCTCGTTGACCTTTGTGGACATGGTATTTAAGGAGTCCGCCAGATAACCCATCTCGTCCCGGCTGTCCACGTTGATGTGGTAGGTGAGGTTTCCATCGGAGTACTCTCTGGCGGCCTTTATGATCTTTCTCAAGGGTGCCTCTACAAAGAGAAGATAGCAGCACACGATGATGAGGGAGAAAGGGAAGATGATGGCAAAGCTTATGATTCCTATGCGGAGCATGCTGTTGACCAGGGGGAGGAGTATGCCCACCGGCTGGTGCATTATCACATACCCCAGAGTCTTGAAACCGTTGGTTACCGGGGAGACTGCGGTAATACATTCCTCCGAGAGGGTGCCGTAGAAGTCACCTGTGTTGACCTCGGTGGAGGTGAAGTCCTCAGGATTGAACTCGGGGATGCTTTCCGGGTGGTCGGAGACGATCGTGCCTCCGGCAGAAACCATCACCTTGCCCTCTGCGTCCACAAGCCAGATTGCGGAGTTGTTGGCAGTGCAGTACTGTTCAAGGCGTCGCTCCAGAGAGTTGTCGTCTTTTGCAAAAGCCTCCCGGCCGGAATTGTTGGCAACGATCAGACTCTGGCGGTAAAGAGAGTCAGAGGCATCCTTCAAAAGGACATTCTTGTACATTTCTGAAGATACCAGGAAAATTATAAAAATGCTGATAAATCCGAAGATCAGATATGAAATTGCAAAACGGAGACGAATTCGGTTGCGCATATGGGACATCTCCTAGCTGTTTTTTGTCTCGAAACGGTATCCCACACCCCAGACTGTGGAGATTCCCCAGGCCGGATGATCTTTTAATTTCTCCCGGAGACGCTTGATGTGGACATCCACGGTTCTGGCATCTCCCACAAACTCATAGCCCCAGACCTGATCCAGAAGCTGCTCCCTGGTGAATACCTGGTTGGGAGACGCGGCCAGATAGTACAAGAGCTCGATCTCTTTCGGGGGCATCTCCAGTTTGCTGCCGTAATACTTGACCTCGTAATTGGTCAGATTGATCTCCAGATCCGGATAGACTACTTTCTTGAGGTCGGAATCCGGTTCGGCTGATGCCGGAGCAGCCTGGACACCGGCGGCTTTAAAACGGCGAAGCACAGCCTTGACCCGGGCAACCATTTCCTTGGAGTCAAAAGGCTTAATTATGTAATCGTCGGCTCCAAGTTCCAGTCCCAGCACTTTGTCAAAAACCTCTCCTTTGGCGGAGAGCATGATTATGGGAGTGGAAGATTTGGCTCTGATCTCCCGGCAGATCTGATATCCATCCATGCCCGGAAGCATGATGTCGAGGAGAATCAGATCGGGATTAAAGTTTTCAAATTCGTAGAGGGCATCCTCTCCGTTATGGACCATCCTGGTCTCGAAACACTCCTTTGTCAGGTACAGAGAGATGAGCTCTGCGATCATCTCATCGTCATCCACGATAAGAATTCTTTGTTTATTCATTAATGTTCTCCTGATTTATTTCAGCTCAACTATGGTAACACCTGCATCTCCCTCTCCGAATTCTCCGAGACGGAAGCTCTTGACGTGTTTTGCCTTGCGGAGATAGTTGTGGACCGCATTCCTTAAGGCGCCGGTTCCCTTGCCGTGGACTATCCTCACAGGGGAGAGGTTGGCAAGGCAGGCATCATCCAGATATTTGGACAGGACTGCCAGGGCTTCATCCACAGTCATCCCCCTGAGACTGATCTCGGGGCTTATAGATCTGGCCTTTGAGACCTTGATCTTGCTGCCTCCGGTTTTGCGGAAGTTATCCGGTCCGGTGATGTCCACATCCGGAAGAATCTCCAGATCCGAATAGTGGACCCGACTCTTCAGGATTCCCATCTGCACCAGAATGTTGCCCTTAGAGTCGGGCTTAGAACTCACGATTCCCTTGCAGTTCATGGAATGCACCCGAACCGAATCTCCAAGCTGGAAATCTGTGGGTTTGTGCTGCTTGTGGGTGGTTTCCTTAACCTGTTCGTTCCGGCTTTCCCGGGAAGACTTGATCTTTTTGCGAAGGGCTTCTCTTTCCCTTTCCATCTGGGCGGAGTTGATTCCGTTTTTGCCGAATTTGCGGAAGTTTTTCATGTTCTCATCCGCATATTCCTTGGCATCCATAAGTATGAGTTCGGCCTCTTCTTTGGCATCTGTAAGAATCTTGTCTCTGGTCTCATTGAGCTTTTTGCGGAGAAGCTCGGCCTCTCTTCGGAGATTTTCCGCCTCCTCCCGCTCTTTTTTGATTCGGACGGCCTCTTCCTCCATGGAAGCCCGCTTGAGTTCCAGATCAGTCAGCAGATCCTCAAAAGCTTCATCTTGTTCCTTGATGTGAAGCTTGGCCTCGTCGATTATGGAATCGGGAAGGCCAAGGCGCCTGGATATGGCAAAAGCATTGCTCTTTCCCGGAATTCCAATGAGTATCCGGTAGGTGGGCCTTAAGGTCTCCACATTGAATTCGCAGGAGGCATTTCTGACACCTTCGGTCTGCAGGGCAAAAACCTTGAGTTCACTGTAGTGGGTAGTAGCCATGGTGCGGATCTTTCTCTTGTGAAGGGACTCCAGGATGGAGATGGCCAGGGCGGCTCCCTCTGTGGGATCGGTTCCGGCGCCCAACTCATCAAAAAGCACAAGGGAGTCCTCTTTTACTTCCCCGAGAATGCTCACGATGTTGGTCATATGCGCGGAAAAAGTTGAAAGGCTCTGCTCGATGCTCTGTTCATCTCCGATATCGGCGTAGACATCAGAGAAAATGGAGAGCTCAGACCGATCCGAAGCCGGAATGAGAAGACCCGCCTCACCCATGAGAGTCAAAAGTCCCACAGTCTTTAAGGATACGGTCTTACCTCCGGTGTTAGGTCCGGTCACTACCAGAAGGGAAAAATCTCCTCCCAGTTCAATGTCAATGGGAACGACCTTCTCGGGATCCAAAAGGGGATGTCTTCCGTTTCGAATCCGGAGGAAGCCTCTATCATTAAAAATCGGTTTTGAAGCCTTTAAGTCCAGAGCGAGTTTCCCTTTTGCAAAAATAAAATCCAGCTCGGACATAGTTTCAAAGTTAAGCCGGATCTCCCGCTGCAAAAGTCCCGCTCTCTCGCTGAGCCGCTGGAGGATCCTCTCAATCTCAAGCTGCTCTTTTAATTCCAGCTCCCGGCACTCGTTGTTGAGCTTGACTACTGCTGTGGGCTCAATAAATACGGTAGAGCCGCTGCCGGACTGGTCGTGCACCATGCCGGAAATCTGATTTTTGTATTCGAGTTTCACCGGAAGGCAATATCTGCCATTCCTCATGGTTACCACCGGATCCTGGAGATAGGTTCTGCCGGTGCCGTTCACGATCTTGTCCAACGCTTCGTGGATGCGGTCATTCATGGCAGCCAGACTTCGCCTTATGGATCGAAGTTCAGCGCTGGCGTCATCAGCCATCTCATCTTCCGCCAGGATGCAGCGGCGGACTTCTTTTGCAAAAGGAGTCATGGGCTTCAGAATACTAAAAAGCCCTGTGAGAGAGTCGGTGTAAGGATCTCGGTCACTGGGCAATCCATAGTCCCGGGCCCTGTCGCAGGACTCCGAGAGTGAAGCTAAAGTGAGAAGCTCCGCCATGTTGAGGGAGGCTTTGACAGCAAGACGCTTGAGGGTATCTTCGATTCCGGTAAGTCCTCCGAAGGTGATACTGCCTTTCTTCACAAGTCTTGTGTAGGCGTCACCGGAGGCTTCCAGGGCGTTATTGATCTTGTCCATATCCTTCATGGGAAGGAGTTTCAGACAGCGGATACGTCCGGGAACAGAGGATGCCTTGTCTGCCAGAAGGCTTATTATTTTGTCGAATTCCAGTGTTTTTAATGCTTTTTCATTCATACGCCTAGTTTACAATATTTGTTGGCAAATGAAAAGTGATTGGGTTATAATCATTTTGTATTGGCACATGTAGTATCCGGAATAGATCGAGAGGATCATATTCATGACAGATCAGCATAATCCCGATAATTCAAACAATACCGAGGAAGATTATTCTTTTATCGACGAGCACATCAAAAGCGACGCCAACACCTGGAAGAAGTATGTAAACAAAGGTTTAGTTCTGGCTCTTTATGGCCTGATTATAGGTTTTTTTGCCTGTCTGATGTTTTACATCCTTTCTCCCTGGGCCCAGGAGGAGTTCGCAGCCAAGGATAAGAATCAGGTTCAGCTTTCCACAGACAGCAGCACGGATAGAGATGAGGGTACTAACGAGGAACCCTCGGCAGAAAGTGACGGCGAGGGTTTTACCTTCACGGAAGAGAACATGGAACAGATGAACTCAATGGTGATAAGCCTTTCCAAGAAGTGTCAGAAGAGCATGGTGGAGATGGTTGCCATAGGAGCAGATGCCAACGTTCTCTCAAGCAGTGCTATAGTCAGTGGTGTTGTGGTGGCGGAGACACCCTCGGACCTTTACGTTCTGGTTCCCGGAAGCATTCTCGGAGGAGATTACCGGTATCGGGCAAGGTTTGTGGGGGGAGAGTTTTACGATGCTGAGTTTGTGATGGATGACAGTACTTCAGGGCTTGCTGTTTTCCAAATTAAGAGAAAGAGTCTGACCGACAGCGATAAGTCGTATTATAAGACGGCAACTTTGGGCAACTCCTATGCGGCATCTCAAGGCAGCTTTGTCCTTGCCATGGGAAGGCTTTATGGCTCCAGCTTTTCGCTGGGACAGGGAATCATTGCAACCCCCACCGGGGACAGCAGTCTTTCCACAGACAACTATCGGAAACTGGTCACTGATATCCCTGCAGGTTCTGAGATAAGCGGTGCGCTTTTTAACTTTTACGGAGAGGTAATCGGGGTTATCACGCCCACCAGCAGTGCAGAGGGGGCCAATTTTATCAGTGCGTTGGCAATCTCGGATCTTAAGACTGCAATTGAGAAGATGTCCAATGGCAGGGAAGTGCCCAGCCTTGGAATCACCGGAACTTACATTAACAAGAGTCTCGCCGAGGAGATGGGACTTGTGGAGGGCATGTTCGTCAGCAATGTGACCATTGATTCCCCGGCCATGCTTGGAGGACTCCAGAACGGAGACATAATAAGCTCTGTGGACGGACAGACAGTGCTTGCCCAGCACTCTCTTCAGAACATTATTGTTCAGCACGATGTGGGCAACACTATAGATATTGAAGTCTACCGGGCCGGCAAGAGTGGATATAAACTCACCAAGCTTACGGTGACACTTATGGCGGACCGAAAGTAACAATAGAATGGAGATCACAGTTTAATGAAATATATCAAAGATCTGAGGGACGGAGACAAGATCAACGGAGTTTATCTTTGTAAAGACAAGCGTTCCGCTCAGACCAGAAACGGTAAAGCTTATGACAATCTTACTCTTCAGGATAAGACAGGCCGGGTGGATGCCAAGATCTGGGATCCGGGCAGTCCGGCCATCTACGAATTTGACGCGAAGGATTTTATCGACATTCGGGCGGAAGTCACCACTTACAACGGAAACCTTCAGGTTAACGTGCGCAGTGCCCGAAAGGCTGAGGTTGGGGATTACGATCCCGCCGATTTCATGCCCACCACAGAAAAAAGTGTTGGAGACATGATGAATCAGCTCCTTAGCTATATAAATGCCGTTCAGAATAAATACTTGAGTAGACTCCTGAAGATGATTTTTGTGGAGGATCAGCTTTTTACCCGAAATTTCACGGCTCACTCCGCAGCTAAGAGTGTGCATCACAGTTTTGCCGGAGGCCTTTTGGAGCACACTTTGGGAGTGGTTCGGCTCTGTGGCTATCTGGCGGACAATTATCCGGTGCTGAATAGGGATCTGCTCTACACCGCGGCTCTTTGCCACGATATCGGCAAGACCCGGGAACTATCCGATTTCCCGGAGAACGACTACACCGATGAGGGACAGCTCCTGGGGCACATAGTCATCGGCTGTGAGATGCTGACGGACTACATTCGCAGGATCGAAGGGTTCCCGGTGGATCTGGCAAATCAGCTCAAGCACTGTATTCTGGCTCATCACGGAAGCTATGAGTACGGATCCCCCAAGCTTCCCGCGAGCGCGGAGGCTTTGGCGGTAAACCTGGCGGACAACTGTGACGCGAAGCTGCAGATAATGACAGAGTTTCTCGCAGAGCAGAGCGGCAAGAGCGGAAGCGGACCCTGGGTTGGGTTCAACAAGCTTTTTGACAGCTACATAAGAAGAACAGAGGTATAAAATATATGAGCACAAATACCCGATATCAGAAGAATCAGAAGCTGATCGTGGATATTGAGAGTTTGGGCGTTAACGGAGAGGGTATCGCGAAAATCGAGGGATACCCTTTTTTCATTAAGGACGCCCTTCCCGGCGAGAAGGCAGAGATCACCGTGACTAAACCCGGCAAAAACTATGCTTTTGCCCACCTGGACAAGATCATCACCCCCTCAAAAGACAGGGTGGAGCCCTTATGCCCTTCGGCAAAAATCTGCGGGGGCTGCCAGTTGCAGCACCTAGACTACAAGGCACAGCTTGAATTCAAGGCGGAGAAGGTGCGGCAGAACCTGATCCGCATCGGTGGCTTTGATGAAAAAGACCTGGCCTCAGTGGAAGAGCCTATAATGGGGATGGAAGATCCCTGGCACTACCGCAACAAGGAGCAGTACCCGGTGGGGGTAGATAAGGAAGGAAAAGTCATCGCGGGATTCTATGCTCAGCGAAGTCATAGGATAATCCCCAACCTGAAGTGCAGGCTCGGTCACAAGAAAAACAGCGTGATCCTCCAGACGGTCCTCGCTCACATGGAAGAGTACAATGTGCCGAGTTACGATGAGACTACCGGAAGAGGGCTGATCCGGCACATCATGACCCGCTGCGGCAAAAAGACCGGGGAGTGGGTGGTAATGCTTGTGATCAATGCTGAAACCGAAAAAGCAATCCCCGGCCTTTCGGAGCTTTCTGAAAAGCTCATGAGCATAGACGGGGTGGTGAGTTTTTGTGTTAGTCCCAACACCAGCCGGGGCAATGTCATCAACGGGGAGTCCTTCATAACCGTTGCCGGCAAAAACCACATCACCGACCGCATCGGCGAGGTGGAATATCAGATTTCTCCTCTTTCTTTTTATCAGGTGAACCCGGATCAGACGGAGAGACTCTACGCAAAAGCCCTGGAATATGCCGACCTTACCGGATCCGAGGTGGTGTGGGATCTCTACTGCGGAATCGGAACCATTTCCCTTTTCCTTGCAAAAGCCGCCGGCCGGGTGCGAGGAGTGGAAATCATCCCTCAGGCCATTGAAAATGCAAAAGAAAATGCCCGAATTAACGGGCTTTTCAACACGGAATTCTTCGTGGGAAAGGCGGAGGAGGTACTCCCCGCTTATGTGAGAACCCACAATGAAAAAGCCGACGTGATCGTGGTGGATCCCCCGAGAAAAGGCTGTGACAGCGTTCTTCTAGACACGATGATAAAAATGGTCCCCGAAAGGATAGTTTACGTATCCTGCGACAGTGCAACCCTGGCAAGAGACCTTAAAATCCTTCATGAGGGAGGCTATGAGCTTGCCCGCTATTGTGCCTGCGATATGTTTCCGGAGACTGCACATGTTGAGTGTGTAGTTCTGTTGACTAAAGCACATAAATAATAACTAATATTGTAGAGAAAAGAAATGTGAAGCATATTGCCTGACTGAATGTGAATCAGTCTGCACAGAATCCGATTACATATCTAGATCCACAGAAGTGAGATAAATTTCCAGTTTTGCAGTGAAAGGGTGTGTTGTTGTGGCATCGAGTAAAGAATATTTAGATTTTTTATTAGAGCAGTTATCGGAGCTTACAGATATTACCTATAAATCGATGATGGGCGAGTATATTATCTATTATCAAGGGAAAATAGTTGGCGGCATTTATGACGATAGATTTCTTGTTAAGCCTGTAAAGTCTGCAATTAAGTTAATGCCAAATGCAGACTATGAATTACCATATGAAGGTGCAAAGGAAATGCTACTGGTTGATGATGTAGACAATAAAGATTTTTTAGTAGAATTGTTTAATTCAATGTATGAAGAATTACCTGCACCAAAGGTAAAGAAAAAGAAGTAAACAAATTTGAAGTTACAGGTGCGATATGGGAATACAGATTAGAGAAACGAAAAGCGAAGAAATGCAAAAGAA
>JAQYAH010000042.1 GCA_029227635.1 Clostridiales bacterium | reverse complement strand
AACCCACTACACCAGGCGTCGGAGGCCTGTGCTCTATCCAAGTGAGCTACGGGTGCACATTTCATACCCGAATATTATAACACAATTCTTCCGGGGAGAGAACAGAATTTAAATCTTTCCTGAATAATCTTACGTTATAATCCAAGATTTCCTCATCACTGACTACCGTATTGTTGACAACTTTCACCATCTCGGACAAAGCCTCTGCCTGACTAGAATCGATGAAGGGTACCAAAAGTAATTCATGAATGCTGCTTGGTAGTATCCAAAAATCTCCGTCAAAAACTTTGCTGAGCTTGCCCGGAACCTCTGGATAAAGTATGACATTGGCTCCGTATCGCATCTCCTGATTGCTCAAAATGTACACTTCGCTTTCCAGGCCCTCCTGTATTGGAGATCCGCAGAACTTGAGATACCCCTCCAGAGACTCTAACTTAGGAGGATAGATACGGGGAGTATTTCTGATTGCCAGCTCAAACAGCTCCGGCTCTGATAATTCCAATCTTCCTGCAATTTCCCGCTTAATTGGCACCGTTGCCCGGCCAAATGGAAATTCCTGATCCACATAGCAATAGTAGACCTTAAAGCCGGCGATGATCCGCCCAAAAAAGTCGTCGGATCTAATCAATCTGTCATGCTCCCCGGCGATGCGAAGTATGATGCACCTCCGCAATTCCTCCGGACTCTTCCTGTCCATGCGTCTAAAGAGCAGTCTTCCTATATCTGCTGCACATTCATTGTTATATGGATTATTGGCTAGTACTTCTTCATAATTTGCGTTCATATGTATACCTCATATTAATTATGTTGTATTTATGATTATAAAATAACACCTGCCGTGAGGCAAGTGTTATTTTGCACAAATTATTTGTGTGATTATTGTCAATTATACTCTTGAGAGATATTCTCCGGTTCTTGTGTCGATCTTGATCTTCTGACCGATCTCTACGAAGAGAGGAACTGCAACCTGAGCACCGGTCTCAACGATAGCAGGCTTTGTAGCACCTGTAGCTGTGTTGCCCTTGAAGCCGGGTTCAGTCTCTGTGATCTCAAGTTCTACAAACATAGGAGGCTCAACTGCGAATACGTTGCCCTGATGTGAACATACCTTACAAACATCATTGAGCTTAACGAACTTAAGAGCATCGCCTACAGTATCCTGATTGAGTGCGATCTGTTCAAATGTCTCACAGTCCATGAAGTTGTAAAGATCGCCATCGGGATAGAGATACTGCATATCTCTGCGGTCGATGATCGCATTCTCAAAAGTCTCACTGGGACGGAATGACTTCTCAACTGTGCTTCCTGTGATAATGTTCTTTAATTTGGTTCTTACGAATGCAGCACCTTTACCGGGCTTAACATGCTGGAACTCAATAATCTGGTAAATGCCGCCGTCCATCTGGATTGTAACGCCATTTCTGAAATCGCCTGCTGATACCATATATAAACCTCCTAAATAATATACATAATTACTAAATTATTTTATCTTAATACGAGGCCCTTTTCAACCTAAATTTGTATCAATTCCTTGGGGGCTGTTGTAAGATTTCTGATGCCCTCCTCTGTGATCAGAACGACGTCCTCAATTCTGACTCCAAACTTGTCCGGAAGATAGATTCCCGGCTCCACGGTGATTACCATGCCGGGTGAGAGCACCGTGTGATCACTCAGATTGAACATAGGTGCCTCATGAATAGCAAGGCCCACTCCGTGACCGAGGCCATGACCGAAATACTGACCGTAACCCGCCTCGCTGATTATGTCCCGGGCAGCTTTATCTATGGAAAAGCACTCTTTTCCCGGTTGAATCTCCGAAATCGCCTCATTCTGAGCTCTGAGAACCGTGTTGTAGATTTCTTTTTGCATAGTGGACGGCTCTCCCATAACCACGGTTCGGGTCATGTCAGAGCAGTAGCCCTCATAAATACAGCCGAAATCCATAGTGACAAAATCGCCTGCCTCGATGATCTTTTTCGAAGCCGCCCCGTGGGGCATTGATGAGCGATAACCAGAAGCTACAATGGTGTCAAAGCTTAGGTTCTCCGCCCCGGCTTTTTTCATAAAAGACTCCAGCTCTGCTGCCACGTATAGTTCTGTCATTCCCGGTCTCAGCTTTTCCAGAATATATCTGAAGGCATCGCTTCCAATCTCTTCTGCTGCGGCAATGGCTCCGGCCTCCGCCTTATCCTTAACCATCCGGGCTCTAATAAGCCTGTCTCCCACAGGCAAAAGCGCCACTTCTGCGAGAGCATTTCTTAACTTCATATAAGTGCTGCACACCATGGCCTCGTCTTCAAAGATAAGGTTCCGAATACTGTGCTTTTCACAAAGGCTCACAAGGATTCCAGTGGTAGTAACCCCACGGCCGATCATGAGTACTTCAAAGTCGCAGCTCTCCCGGGCTGCCTGTGTAGTGTATCGGGAGTCAGTGATCAGGTACTTTTCTCCGTTTTTGGTAATAAGGCAGGTTGCCTCGCCTCCGGAAAAACCGGAAAAATATCTGAGAGAATGCTCCTGTGTCAGAAGCACTGCCTCCCCTCCCAGTTCATCCATTATCTGTGTCAGTTTGTCAAAACGCCTGTCCAAAAGCATTTAAGCGCCCTTCTTCCTCAATTGTTTTCTGTAAAAATAAAGAACGATCCATTCAAGCCTTCTTTTTAAAACTATCTGGATTTCCTCTTTGGGGTGTATCGGCTTAACCAGGATGTTGCGGATTCCGGCTCTTTTGGCTCCCCAAACATCGGTAAAAAGCTGGTCACCGATGAAAATCACCTGGCTTTTGTCAAGGCCCATGATCTCGCAGGCCTTCAGGTAATTCCTGGTGGAGGGCTTGTGGGCATTATAAATATACTCCGTGCCAATTTTCTCGTTGAACATTTCAACTCTAGGCTTCTGGTTGTTGGAAATCAGACAACTCTTCATCCCCATCTCTTTCAACTTTTCGAAATGGGCAATGGCTCTGTCATCCGCCGGCGCCCCGTGGGGTACCAAAGTGTTGTCAATATCGTAGATAATGCCCCGGATTCCTTCCCTGTAAAGCTTGTCATAATCGACAGTGTAGGAGCTGTCCGCCGTCGCGTCTGGAAAAAACATACTAAACATAGGCCTTCTCTGCCTCCAGAATCTCTCTGCAGATCTCCTCCGGTGTCTTGCCGTCGGTGGTTATGACAATGTCTGCTGCCTCCGTGTATGCCCCGGCTCTGAGATCCATCAGTTCTTTGACAGAGGCCGCATCCTTTCGATCCTTCAAAAGCGGTCTGGTGGAAGTGTCTTTAATCCTTCCGAGAACAGTTTCAGGCTTTACAGTCAAAAGCACCACAGTGCCGCACTCCTTCATGAGCTTCCGGTTCTCCTCTTTGAGTGCCATTCCTCCGCCGCAGGAGATGAGAAGATCCTTTCTGTCAGAGAGCTTACGCAAAAGTTCCGTCTCCGCCTTGCGAAAATACGCCTCTCCTTCTGTCTCAAAGATTTCTTTGATCTTCCGTCCTTCTCTCTTCTCGATTTCATGGTCTGTATCAATCACCAGTCTCTTGGTGATCCGGGACATGGCATTGGAAACAGTTGTCTTACCTGCCCCCATAAAACCAATAAACAAAAGATTTCTCATTAAAGTTTATCTCCGACTTCATTAATATATTTGTCTACATCCTTCTTGAACTTCTTCCAGGCACCCTCATTTTGAACAAAATACCTGGGGCAGTCCTTTCCTGTGACATCATAGTGGCGGATCACATCCTTGGTGGTAAGATCGAATTTGACACACAGCCAGGCTGTAGTCTGCACCAGGGAATCGTAGGTCTGTTCCGTAAATTCTCCGGTCTCATCCGGGTGACAGCACTCAATGGATATGGTGTCATCGTTTCGATCGTTTGAAGCATAGGAGATCTCCGCAGTGGGAATACACTGCACCACTTCACCATCTAGTCCAATGATAAAATGGCTGCTGGCCATGGTCTCATGGCTAATGGACAGACTTTCAAAATAGTCCCGGTTTGCTACCGCCGAGCTTCCGGGATTTGCTGTATAGTGTATCACTATCCCGTTGACTTTATCAAGAGCAATCCCCGGTCTCGAGTATTCATTGGGCGTCAGAAGGTTCACTTCGTAGTCCGGTTCCAAAAGATCCTCCAGCCCTTCCGGTCTTTCTTGTGAGCGTCCTGCAACCTTCACTATTATGAGTACCAGGAAAACCATCATCAACAGTCCTCCCGCCAGAATTGCCCGGTTTCTCAATTGTCTTTTTCTCTGCGCAGGAGAAAGGGGTCCCCTGCGTCTTCTTCGTCTTCGATGCCGCATATTACTCTCCCATTTGTGTATACAAGTAATTCTAGCAATCTGAAAAAGCCCTTTCAAGGCTCTTCAAAACATCTTAATTTAATGCTAAGATAATCAGATGAATTGAAAGAGCAAAGAAGGGAGAATCAAAATGGATCACTTTAAGCTTTACAACGGAGTGGAGATTCCTGCCATCGGATACGGTACCTACCGTTCCATGCTTGAAAGGGATGAGAATGTTATCATCGACGCCATAAAGGCCGGCTATCGTCATATCGACACTGCTGCCCGGTATAAAACAGAACCCGGCATCGGAAAAGTAATAAAAGCCTGCGGAATAAACCGAAGTGACTTTTTTATCACCACAAAAATCTGGACCGATGATCTGGGATATGATTCCACCCTGAAGGCTATCGAAACTTCCCTTGAAAATCTTCAGATGGACTATCTGGATCTCTATCTGATCCACTGGCCCATTAATTATGGCGATCATGAAGCTGGCTGGGTAGACGACGTATGGAAAGAGCCTGTGGTTCAGACCTGGAAAGCCATGGAAAGAGCCTACGAAGAAGGCATCCTCAAAGCCATTGGAACAAGCAACTTCCTTCCCCATCATCTTGAGGTTCTTTTTGCAAAAGGAAATATTAAGCCCATGGTAGATCAGTTGGAGTACCATCCCGGATACACTCAGCAGTATGCAGTGGATTTCTGTAAGTCAAATGATATTCTCGTGGAGGCCTGGAGTCCTCTTGGAAGAAGCCGGGTACTCAACGATTCCTTTATACTCGCCCTTGCAAAGAAGTATAATGTTTCCGCCGCTCAGGTCTGTCTGAGATTTGCCTATCAGAACGGAATCGTCACCCTTCCCAAGGCCTCGTCTATTGAACGGATGCTCCAGAACAAAGACATCTTCAATTTTGAGATCAACCGGGAAGATATGCACCGTCTCAGCACTCTGTCTCCCCTCGGCTGGTCCGGAGAGCACCCGGATTTTAAGAGAGTTCAGATCTGACCTTGAATCAATATGTCCAATATCATTTAAAATACTTAAATGGCTCCAGCCCTTTGTTACAAGGGTCGGAGCCATTTACATTATCTACTCGTTTGTATTACATCATTCCGGGCATTCCGGCTCCTGCAGGCATTGCGGGAGTGTCTTCCTTGATCTTAGCAACAAGGCACTCAGTTGTAAGGAGTGTTGATGCTACGCTTGTAGCGTTCTGAAGAGCACTTCTTGATACCTTAGCGGGATCGATGATTCCGGCTTCAACCATGTTTACATACTTCTCGTTGAGAGCATCGAAACCGAATCCGACTTCAGATTCCTTAACCTTGTTAACTACTACTGCACTCTCAAGACCTGCATTTGCAACGATGTGAGCAAGAGGAGCTTCAAGAGCCTTAAGTACGATTCTTGCACCTGTCTTCTCGTCGCCGTCGAGGTTCTCAACGAGCTTCTGAACTTCCTTAGCAGCGTGGATGTAGGATGAGCCGCCGCCTGCGATGATACCTTCCTCAACTGCAGCCTTTGTTGCAGCAAGAGCATCTTCCATACGAAGCTTAGCTTCCTTCATCTCTGTCTCTGTAGCAGCACCTACGCGGATAACTGCAACACCGCCTGCCATCTTAGCAAGACGCTCCTGAAGCTTCTCGCGGTCAAAGTCTGAAGTAGAAATCTCATACTCGTTCTTGATCTGAGCAACTCTTGCAGCAATAGCATCAGCTGAGCCTGCACCATCAACGATAACTGTGTTCTCTTTGCCAACCTTAACTGACTTAGCCTTACCAAGAAGCTCGATCTTAGCATCGGAAAGGTTGTAGCCGAGCTCCTCAGAGATAAGCTGTCCACCTGTGAGGATAGCGATATCCTGAAGCATAGCCTTTCTTCTGTCACCGTAACCGGGAGCCTTAACAGCTGCAACAGAGAATGTTCCGCGAAGCTTGTTAACTACGAGAGTTGAAAGTGCCTCACCTTCAACATCATCAGCAATGATGAGAAGTCTTGATCCAGACTGTACTACCTGCTCAAGGCAAGGAAGGATATCCTGGATGTTGCTGATCTTACGGTCTGTGATAAGGATGTAAGGATCGTCAAGAACTGCTTCCATCTTCTCTGTATCTGTTACCATGTAGGATGAAAGGTATCCTCTGTCAAACTGCATACCTTCAACAACGTCAAGCTCTGTCTGCATTGTCTTGGACTCTTCGATTGTGATAACACCATCAGCAGAAACCTTCTCCATAGCCTCAGCTACCATCTCACCAACTTTGTCATCACCTGCTGAGATTGCAGCAACCTTAGCGATGTGCTCCTTGCTGTTTACCTTGCTGCTCATGCCCTGTAATGCTTCAACAGCCTTGTCAGTAGCAAGCTTCATGCCGCGGCGAAGGATGATGGGGTTAGCACCTGCTGCAAGGTTCTTCATACCTTCCTTAACCATTGCCTGAGCAAGAACTGTAGCTGTTGTTGTTCCGTCACCGGCAACATCGTTGGTCTTTGATGCAACTTCTCTGATGAGCTGGGCACCCATGTTCTCGAAAGCATCTTCAAGCTCGATTTCCTTAGCGATGGTAACACCGTCGTTAGTGATCAGGGGAGCTCCGTAGTTCTTCTCAAGAACAACGTTTCTTCCCTTGGGACCGATTGTTACACTTACTGTATCCGCAAGCTTATCTACACCAGCTTCCAGTGCCTTTCTTGCGTCAATTCCATACTTAATTTCCTTAGCCATGATAAATCATTCCTCCTGATTAGTCTTCAACAATTGCTAAAATGTCACTCTGTCTTAAGATCACATACTCTTCACCGTCATACTTAACAACAGTGTTGAGAAGCTTTGAGTAAAGGACCTTGTCACCCTTCTTGACCTGCATATCGATCTGGTTGCCTTCAGCGTCAACTCCGCCGGGGCCAACTTCAACAACGAGAGCTTCCATAGGTCTCTCCTGACTCTGAGCAGTAAGAATAATACCTGACTGTGTCTTCTCTTCTGCTTCAAGCATCTTTAATACTACGCGATCGCCTAAGGGATGTAATTTCATTTCTAACTCCTCCAGTTCTATGATGAAATAAATGTTATTATTGTTCTATATCTATGCGAACAGCCGTATTATAGCATAAAAAAACTGGCATTGCTACCAGTTTTTTAATTTTATTTTATTTTAATATTTCACTTTCGTAATGACGGAGCAGCCATCTTGCCAGCTCCTTCTGTTGTCTGAAATCTCCCGCATCGATATCGATCTCACTCTCGTACTCTCCGGTGCGGAGACGGATGGTCTCACACACTCTTCCGGTAAAAGTGATCTCTCTTCCGTTGTCAAAGGAGGCTTCCATCTCAATCAGCGTTCCCTCGTCCAGAAACTCTTCTATGGTCATGACCATCCGCTCAATGGACATGGAAGTAATCATGCCGTGACCGGTACGCTGGCTGTTCATCTCTGCGTACCTTGTGGGAATCCTGGCATCACAGGTTATATAACGCTTTCTGGTCTCCCGGCTGAGAGCTTCAGTCATTCGAAATATGCAGGATGCTCCGCCTTCATTCTTAAATCGGTTCACGATCCTGCCTTTGGAGCGATAGGTTTCCTGATCAGTGATAATACAGATCTCATAAATACGATCCAGAGACAGTGTTATTATGTCTCCGTATTCCACCGGAAGTCTGAGCTTCAGCGTTCCGTTATCGTAGATCTCCTGTATCTCGCTCTTATATACCCGCTCAGAGAAATTATCTCCTTCCGGTGCGAATGAGAGGAGAGATCTGATCTCCACCTCATCTCCCTCAGCGATCATCGAATTCGCGATCTGCATTCCGGTTATCCTCTGTACTTCCTGGATTTCTTGAGTTCTTCGACCGCCTCAAATACATAATCGTTAACAACTTCGATATATGTACCCTTCATGCCTGAAGATCTGGATCTTATCACTCCCGCACTCTCAAACTTTCTGAGAGCATTAACGATAACCGATCTGGTAATTCCTACCCTGTCGGCAACCTTGCTGGCTACGAGGATTCCCTCGTCCCCTTCAAGCTCATCAAATATATGAATAATAGCCTCAAGTTCTGAGTAGGAAAGAGTGCTGATAGCCGACTGAACAATCTGGCGCTTACGATTCTCCTCTGCGTTCTCCTCATTGACAGAACGCATCATCTCAAGACCAACTACGGTAGTGCCGTACTCGCTTAAGATAATATCATTGATCTCATAGTCCTTATTACCCCTGTAGATGAAAAGAGTACCCAAGCGCTCTCCTGCAATGTCAATAGGTGCGATCAATGCCTGATTCTTTCCAAAATCTCTGAATCCGAGAGTTTCGAGATTGACATTCTCTCTTGTGGAAAGTATTGCCATAAGTCTCTCGTTGAGAATCGAGTCAATGTGGCCGCCAACATGATCTTCAATAAGCTCTGTGAGTTTCATTACATCATCATGGAAGGCAATTCCTAATACCTTTCCCTTAGCGCTCAACACCATTGAGTTGGAATCAAGCACTTCTGAGAGGATCTTGCAGATATCAGTAAACACTACCTTGCTGGTATTGTTGTTGTGAAGCAACCTGCTGATCTTCCTGGTTTTGTCTAATAATTCAACACTCATATTCTTCTTTCCCCTTATCAATTAACGATGATACAGTATGTTCAACCTATCATAAATTAAAATATCATGTATAATTGCAAAAAACAAGAATATTTGTTCAAATTACCGGGAAATTTATGAATATTCACAAAATTGTCCGATTTCTTAAATGCTACTTGGAAAACCCACAGGTCCCACTGCTGCAAACTTTCTTCTTGCCCTTGATCATCATGTAACTTCCGCACTTGGGGCACTTCTCCTCAGCGGGCTTAAACCAGGACATGAAATCGCACTCCGGTGCGTTCTCACAGCCATAATAAAGACGGCCCTTCTTGGTTCGCTTGTAAACTACCTCTCCGCCGCAGGAAGGACATTTTACTCCCGCCTTCTCAAGGAAAGGCTTGGTGTTCTTACACTCAGGAAATCCGGGACAGGCAAGGAACTTGCCGTGAGGTCCGTATTTGATCACCATGTTCCTTCCGCAGAGATCACATATCTCGTCGCTGACTTCATCCGCAACCTTGACTTTCTCCAGGTCCTTCTGGGCAACTTCCACGTGTTCTCTGAACTCCGGATAGAAATCTCTGAGCACAGATTTCCACTCGATCTCCCCTTCCTCTACTTTATCGAGGCGAGTCTCCATGTTAGCTGTAAAGTTGACATCCACGATCTCAGGGAAAGACTGGATCATGATTCTGTTCACCACTTCACCAAGTTCAGTCATGAATATGCTTCTTCCTTCCTTGGTGACATAGTGTCTGGCAAGAATCGTGGCAATCGTCGGTGCATAGGTACTGGGACGTCCTATTCCCAGTTCCTCAAGAGCCTTGACCAGAGATGCCTCAGTGTAATGAGGGGGGGCCTGAGTGAAGTGCTGTTCTTTCTCAAACTCCCTGAACTCAAGGGTAGAATCCTGCTTTAAGGAAGCAGGAAGAAGATTCTCCTCCTTCTCCACATCGCTGAGCTCATAAACCTCAAGGAATCCCTTGAAAGAGATTCTGGAAGAAGAAGCTGTAAACACTTGCTTTCCTGCATTTATCTTTGCGGAAGCAGTCTTATATACCGCACTTGCCATCTGACTGGCTGTAAAGCGCTTCCAGATAAGCTGATACAGTCTATACTGGTCTCTGGTGAGGAATTCCTTAACCATAGAAGGTTCTCTGGTAATATCGGTGGGACGGATCGCCTCATGGGCATCCTGAATCCTGCCGGCATCCTTCTTCGACTTTATTGTCTCTGCAAGGTAATCTTCCCCAAAACGTCTGTTAATATAATCTCTTGCGGCTACCTGTGCAGACTCTGAGATTCGCGTAGAATCGGTTCTCAGGTAAGTGATAAGACCTATAGTTCCCTGTTTTCTGATCTCAACACCTTCATATAGCTGCTGAGCAATTCTCATAGTCTTGGCTGCCGCAAAACCAAGAACCTTATTGGCTTCCTGCTGGAGAGTACTGGTGGTAAAGGGGAAAGGAGCCTTCCTTACTCTCTGTCCGTCCTTCAGCTCTGCGATTTCAAACCTGCCCTCTGAGATCTCGTCAATAATGCTCTTAACTTCAGTCTCAGAATTGATGGTTCTCTTCTTATCGCCTTCACCGAAATACTTCGCAGTAAGCTTGGTTCCCTTTCCGTCCACATCAAAAACTGCATTGAGGGTCCAGTATTCCTCCGGCACAAACTCAGCGATCTCATTCTCTCTGTCTGATATGATCCTTAAAGCTACAGACTGTACTCTTCCTGCGGATAACCCTCTCTTGACCTTGGCCCAGAGTACCGGGCTGATGGAATAACCCACAAGTCTGTCAAGTGCTCTGCGGGCCTGCTGAGCATCCACAAGTCCCATATCAATATCTCTAGCCTTCTTGAACGAGCCCTTGACCGCATCCTTGGTTATCTCGTTAAAGCTGATGCGCCTTGTCTTTGAAGGATCCAGCTTTAATGCGCTGATGAGATGCCAGGATATTGCTTCACCTTCCCGGTCCGGGTCAGTTGCCAGATATACAACATCCGCTGCCTTCGCAGCTTTCCTTAAGGAAGCAAGGAGCTCTCCCTTACCTCTTATGGTGATATATTTGGGTTCAAAATCATTGTCCACATCAATTCCCATCTGGCTTCTGGGAAGATCTCTGACATGACCGTTGGATGCGGCCACCTGATAATTTGAACCTAAAAACTTCTTGATCGTCTTAACCTTAGCCGGTGACTCAACGATTACCAGATAACGTGCCATTTAATAAATCCTGCCTTATGTTTCTATCACTCACTAGGTACCGGGATCATTCCACCAGGAACTATTACGTAAGATCCGGGGTAAACCTGCCTGATAAAACCTTCCATCTCCATCTCGGACGCACAGATAACTGCTTCCCTGTAATCCAGTTCCGCTTCTCTGGCTGCATCGATAAGTTTTCGAGGCTGTGAGTGAAAACAACTATACAACATATATTTATTCTTTGCAACAGCAATTTTCTTCCGTATCTGAGGTTCTCCCTCCTTATTTGTGAGAAAAGCCTCTTTAAGAAATGCTTCAACAGAGGTAATTATCCCTGCCCCCTGACGGATTAAGTCATTGCACCCGTTACTTAAGATATCGTCAATTCTCCCCGGAACCGCATACACTTCCCTACCCTGGTCAAGGGCCATGTCTGCGGTTATGAGCGATCCGCTTCGGCTTCCGGCTTCCACCACAACCAGTGTGTCACATATCCCACTGATTATTCGATTTCGCTCCGGAAACCTGTAAGGTGCCGGTGGTGTTCCGGGACAGTATTCCGAGATCACCCCTCCGGTTCTTGTTATCTCCCTGTACAAATTTCGGCATTCCGGAGGATAACATATATCCGGTCCCGACCCGAGGACTGCGATGGTAGTTCCACCAAGTTCCAGCATCCTGCGCTGTGAAATACTGTCGATTCCCCTTGCCATGCCGCTTACAAGAACCGCTCCCGTTCCAGCCAAAGCTCCTGATATCTCCCCCGCCACATAGCTTCCGTAGTGACTGGCCCTTCTGGATCCCACGATTCCCACATATCTTTCGGCTTTCGGTATCCTCCCTACTGCAAAGATCACAAAAGGAGGATCCGGAATATTCTTTAAATTCTCGGGGTACTCACTGTCCCCTCTCCCATACCAGTTGATTCCTCTATCTTCCAACTCTTTGGCTGCAATTCTCAGATTCCCGGGGGAGGGAGCAGCTTCCCTTGCCCTTAGAAAGCTCTTAAGCCGGTCATTCTCCGTTCGGTTTGCAGCCAAAGCAAGTATCTCCTGTTCGGAGGCGTAGTATACTGCCTCACTGCTTCCAAGGGCTGTCTCCAGTCGACACTTCATTCTTCTTGATAGCTCCGGCACTTCAGAGAGCCAGAGACTGAATTCTTTCTTCATATTATAATCTGTTATATAAAACGATAGCTGAAAGCCTCCCCTATATGCTCAGTACTTATCGTCTCGCTCTCGTCAAGATCTGCGATGGTTCTTGCCACCTTCAGCATCCTGTGATATCCCCTGGCAGATAAGCCCATTCTCTCTGCCGCTTCCCTTGCAATCCTCTCGATGCCCTCATCCATATGGCAGTATCTCCCAATATCTCTCGATTCCATTCTTGAGTTGAAATAATAATCCTCGTTGATATACCGGTTTCGCTGAATAGTCCAGGCCATATTTACCATGTCCCTCATTTTACGGCTGGAATAGGCAGCTTCCCTCGAATCGGATATCCCGGTTTTCGATAATTCCTGCAATTCCACCTTATCCACCGACACCATGAGATCGATTCTATCCAGCAAAGGTCCTGAGATTCTGCCTCTGTATCTCCTGATATCGTTCTCCGTACAGGTACATCTGCTCATGTCCGGATAAAACCCGCATTTACAGGGATTCATAGCTCCACAGAGGAGAAAGTCCGCCGGAAAAACATACTTATCGTTATGTCGGCTGATGACAATGTGGTGTTCCTCCAGAGGCTGCCGTAAAAGGTCTGTGACCTCCCGGCGCATCTCCCCGAACTCATCCAGAAAAAGCACCCCTTTGTGAGACAAAGTAGCCTCCCCTGGGGTGGGAAAAGCACCCCCTCCGATCAGCGCCGCCCCGGTCACTGTCTGTCCGGGATTTCGAAAAGGTCTTGAGGTAATAAGAGGTCTCTCCGGGTCTATAAGCCCCTTTATGCTATAGATTCCTGTCAACTCAATACACTCTGTCAGACTCATCTCCGGCAGAATGTAGGGTAACCTTCTTGCCGCCATTGTCTTACCCGCCCCCGGTGGTCCCATCATAACAATGTTATGAAATCCAGCCGCCGCAATAAGCATTGCCCGTTTTAGCTGTTCCTGCCCCTTGATATCCAGAAAATCCAGGGGTATCTGACCTATCTCTCTCCTTACCTGTTCAGAATATCGTGCTTCCTTATTCTCCGGGAGTTCTTCCCGGTTACCGGCAGATACACCCTTTGTCTTCCCGGCAAAATAATTCTCCACTTCCTTAAGAGAATCCACCCCAAAAAGCTCTATTCCTTCCACCAACATGGCCTCCCTTAAGTTGCCCCTGGGAAGTACTGCTCTTCGAATGTTATTCCTAACTGCCTCCAAAAGTATCATAAGGACCCCGTTAACCGGTCTGATACACCCATCAAGCCCCAGCTCACCGATCATCAGCACCGGTTCATCCGGCCTTGCATCCATCATATTGCCTGAGGCCATAGCTATAGCCACAGCTATGGGAAGATCAAAGGAAGCTCCTCTCTTCGGAACATCCGCCGGTGCCAGATTGACAGTTATCCTCTGAGCCGGAAGCCGCATTCCGCTGTTGCGCAGTGCTGCCCTTACCCTCTCGGCGGATTCTCTTACCTCTGAGGAGAGATACCCTACCAGGTGAAGTCCCGGGAGACCGCTGACCACGTCAGCTTCCACCCTTACCAACTGTACTTTGATTCCCGATGCAACTGCAGAAATAACGCTGTAGAACATAAAATACCTCCTGTAGTAGTAAAACAAGTCTACCACACGGAGGTATCATATTCAATATGTGATTTTTCTTTTTGTTTATTTTTCCCGGCGTTTGAGGATATCTCCCACTTCAATATCGGGGATCTCACAAAATGTGATCCATAACCTCTCCTTAGGGTGGGGTGCGCCTTCCCGGCTCTCTCCCTCTGGGGTGTGGAGCGCCGCCACCACAGCCTTAATATCCCTGCCGTCCGGCTTCATGATCTCAATCTCATCCCCCACAACAAACTTGTTACGCTGTTCAAAAAGGACTCTGCCCTGCTCATCTATATCCAGTACCATACCCAGATAGGTGCTTCCCTTATCGTAGGTGTTCTCTCCGTAGATCTGGGAATCTGACCCGGGCTTACCGAAGAAGAACCCGGTAGTAAATTGTCGGTAGGTGCAATCGGAGATTGCCTCTCTGTACCAATCCTTCCGACTCTCGTATTTGTCGGGATCCTCAAAATACTCGTCAATGGCGATTCTGTAGGTTCTTGCCGCGTTTGCCACATAGAGGGCGTTTTTCATGCGTCCCTCGATCTTAAAGCTGTCGATTCCGGCTTCCACCATCTCGGGAATATGATCCACCATACAGAGATCCCGGGAATTGAAAATATAGGTTCCCCGCTCGTTCTCATACACGGGCAGATACTCTCCCGGCCTTGACTCCTCCATGACCGAATAGCTCCAGCGGCAGGGGTGGGTACACTCGCCGTGATTGGCATCTTTTCCGACGAAATAGTTGGACAAAAGGCATCGACCCGAATAGGATATGCACATTGCCCCGTGAATAAAGGTCTCGATCTCCATATCTTCGGGTATGTTGTCTCTGATCTCCCGAATCTCCTTAAGAGAGAGTTCTCTCGCCGTCACCACTCTGGTGGCTCCAAGCTTGTGCCAGAAAAGGAATGTTCCGTAGTTGGTGTTGTTAGCCTGAGTGCTGATATGCCTCTCAATATCAGGGCAAAGCTCCCCCGCCCGCATAAAAACTGCAGGATCGGCGATGATCAGGCCGTCGGGCTTTATCTCCTCAAGCTGCAAAAGATAGGGATCCAGTTCTTTCAGGTCCTCGTTGTGGGCCAGAATATTGACTGTCACATATACTTTTTTGTTGCGGGCATGAGCATACTCCACGCTCTCTTTCATCTCCTCATAGGAGAAATTATCCGCCTTGGCTCTCAATCCGAAGACATCCCCTCCGATGTACACTGCGTCCGCGCCGTATCTTATGGCGGCCCGAAGCACCTCCGGATTTTTGGCCGGAATCATTAGTTCCGGTTTTGCTCTTCTCATATCAGTTCCTTTATTTTTTTATAGAAAATGCCAGCCCGTCACCCATAGGAAGGATCGAGGTAGTCAGTTCGTCGTCATGTTTCAGCAGATAAAGGTATTCCCGAATCCGGCTGTGGATCGTTCGGTCTCTCTGCTTTATGATGTACCGGGAATCCAGGATAGTACCCTCCTGAAGAACGTTGTCCGTCAGGAGCACCCCTCCTGATCTCAGAAGTATCTTCAGGTAAGGTAAAAGATTGGGGTACTGTCCTTTTGCCCCATCGAGAAAAATCAGGTCATACTCCCCGGAAAGCTTCGGCACCTCCACCAGTGCATCCCCGGGTATCAGAGTGATGTTGTCCGCCCCGGCCTCCTCAAAATGTTTCCTTGAGGCCTCGATCCTGGCGGGAAAATACTCAATGGTTGTGATCTCACAGTCATCCCCTGCATACTCTCGCATGAAAAGTGCGGAAAAACCAGATCCGGTTCCAATCTCCAGAATCTTTCCGGGCTTTATAAGCTCGATGATTGCCCGCAAAAAACTCTGTTCCTCCTTGCGGATAATGGGAACAAAAGCCTCCTTCTCGGATTTTTCCAGCTTCTCCAACGCCTCCGTCATGGGAGGCTCCAGGGATTTCAAATAGGCCGAAAGTCTCTCATCCATATTAAAGCTCCATGATAATGGGAAGGATCACCGGTCGTCTCTTGGTCTTTCTCCAGATATAGTTATTGACGGAATCCTTCACAACGTTTCGGAAGTGAGGAATATCGTAATTCTTATTAAGGCATTTCAGGGCCGCTTCATAGGCGATCTGTCTCGCCTCATCGAGAAGCTCCTCGGACTCCTTCACATACACAAAACCTTTGGACTCGATCTCCGGTCCCGCAAGGATCTGTCCGAACTCCCGGTCAACAGTCATAGCAATAATGAATATTCCGGCCTCCCCGAGATGCTGTCTGTCTCTGAGTACCGCATTGCCGACGTCGCCTACCCCAAGGCCGTCCACCAGAACCATGTCGGTCTGAACCCTGTCAGTGACTTCAGCACCGGTGCCGTTCATCTCCAGAACATCTCCGGATTTTAAGATAAAAATATTCTCCTTAGGAATTCCAAGAGACATGGCAATGTTGGCATTTGCCCTTCTGTGTCTCAACTCACCGTGAATCGGCACCGCATATTTGGGATTGAGAAGGGAATAGATAAGTTTCAGTTCCTCCTCACAGGCATGTCCGGAAACGTGGACATCCTGGAAGATGACCTCCGCACCTTTTGCATAGAGGTCGTTGATGATCTTGTTCACTGCCTTCTCATTGCCGGGGATAGGATTCGAACTCAGGATGATTGTATCCGTTGGCATGATACTGATCTTCTTGTGGATACCCTGAGCCATTCTTGAAAGGGCCGCCATGGACTCGCCCTGGCTGCCGGTGCTGATGATCACCACCTTCTCCGGGGGATAATTCTTCAGCTGGTCGATCTCAATAATTGTATCTAAGGGAACATCGATGTAGCCAAGTTCAATAGCTGTACCGATAATGTTGCACATGCTTCGGCCTTCCAGCATTACTTTTCGACCGAATTTCTTGGCAGAGTCCATGATCTGCTGTACCCGGTCCACGTTGGAGGCAAAAGTTGCCACAATGATCCGGGAGGAAGAGTGTTCCTGGAAAAGCTGATCAATAGTAGCTCCCACTGTTCTCTCAGACATGGTAAAGCCCCGGCGCTCAGCGTTTGTGCTGTCGGACAAAAGTGCGAGTACTCCTTTTTTGCCAAGGGCCGCAAATCTCTGCAGATTGATCTGATCTCCGTGTACCGGAGTGTAATCCACCTTAAAGTCTCCGGTGTGTACAACGATTCCTGCAGGGGTGTGGATGGCAAGGGCTGCTGCATCCTGAATGGAATGGTTCGTCTTTATGAACTCCACCTTGATATCACCGAAGTTCACGTTCTGACCAAACTTTACTATATGTCTTTTGGTTTCTTTGATAAGTCCCTTCTCTTCGAATTTATTCTCAATGATCCCCATTGTGAGCTTAGTAGCATAAATAGGCACATTGAGTTCCGGAATCACATAGGACAGACCTCCGATATGGTCCTCATGACCATGGGTAATGACAAAGCCCTTGACCTTGTCCCGGTTCTCCTTGAGGTAACTCACATCCGGAATTACCAGATCCACCCCAAGCATTACATCTTCGGGAAAGGCCATACCGCAGTCTACCACCACGATAGTGTCGCCATATTCAAAGGCCGTGATGTTAAGTCCCACCTGTTCCAGTCCCCCTAGGGGAATGATCTTAAGCCTTTCGCTTTGTTCTTTCATATTTCTCCTTTGTTTATTCTAAATCTATGTCATCCAGCAGTTCTTCAAAGATCGAAGCCACTGCCGCAAGTTCTTTGTCGTCCTCAACCACAACATAGCAGGCTTCCTCCTCGTCCGGGGCGGAGACATCTTTTAAGATGAGGGCAGTCCCCTCTTCGTCCTCTCCGGAAGCCGATTCTACCAGAAGGTAGGAAATTCCTGCCAGCACGGTGTCCTCCACCGCATAAAAAAGTTCTTTCTCACCGTTCTCATTTGTCATTACGATAGCTTCGTTCTCATTCATAGTTCCGCTCTCCTTAATTGTCTGAATTTGCCAGGCAGTCGAGGTAACTCTGCAATATAAAAACAGCAGCCAGCTTATCAATATACCGGCCGCGCTCTTCCCGGCGGAATCCACCCTCTATAAGTGCATTCTCCGCCTCCACAGTGGAAAGTCTCTCATCCCATAAAACCACCTGCAAACCTGTTCTGCGCTCCAGCATCTCCTTGAATTCCTCTGTCTTTGCCGCCCTGGGTCCCAAAGTTCCGTTCATATTCTTCGGATAACCCAAAACGATACGATCCGCCTCGTACTCCTTTGCAAGAGCCTGAATCTCAGCCAGGGTCTGTCTGAGCTTGCTCTCTGACCTGCGTTCGATTATCTTAACGCCCTGAGCGGTGATCCCTAAGGGGTCGCTTACCGCAACTCCGCAGGTCTTTGAGCCAAAATCAAGTCCAAGTATTCTCATACCTTCTCACTTTCACTATTCTTCTATCCAGCCATTGTTGCTGATGTAAGCTGCAAGGAGTTCCTCCACCAGCTCATCCCTTTCGATCTTCATAATAAGGCTTCTTGCACCGTTGTGGCTGGTGATATATGTCGGATCTCCGGACATGATATAGCCCACAAGCTGGTTGACGGGGTTATATCCCTTCTCTTTAAGTGCATGAAAAACAATGTCAAGGATATCCTTAGCCTGAATATCCTGAAGTGCATCCACTCTGAAAGCCTGTGTGTTCTCAAATTTTCTGTTCATACAAAAATCTCCCTTTACAGGTATAATATATGTTTTTAATGAATATTGCAAATTAATATGTTGCTTTTGATCTCTGTTCCTGTGGCGGTGACCATGTCACCTCCAACCATATTTCCGGTTTCGCTTACGGGCACTGCACACTTGACATACTCCCTGGTATGTCCGGAAAAACAGTGAATTCCTTCTATCTCTACCGGCTCTTCCAGGATGATCTCCACTTCCTCTCCGACAAAAGAGGAAACGTACTCATTTCGGTTCACCCGGTTGAGTTCCAGAAGGCTCTCCACTCTCTCGTGCTTGACGCTTTCCGTCAGCTGGCCTTCCATCTTGTCCGCTCTGGTTCCCCGCCGTCTGGAGTAGGGAAAAACATGGGTCTCAAAAAATCTGACCTTCTCAAGAAATCTCCGGGACTCAAAAAAGTCTTCCTCAGTCTCCCCGGGGAATCCCACAATGACATCTGTGGTGAGGGCCGCCTTTGGCCAGACTTTTCTAATTCTAAGGCAGGCCTCATAAAACTCTTCTGCACTGTAGTGCCGGTTCATGGCCTTTAAGGTTTTGTCGCAGCCGCTCTGAAGAGAGAGATGAAAATGCGGACAGAATTTAGGCAGCTTCTTAAGCCCCTCAACAAACTCTTCAGTGATTATCCTGGGTTCAAGCGAACCGAATCGGATCCTTCTTATTCCCGGAATATCGTGAATAAGAGCCAAAAGTTCCAGCAGATCCTCGTCCCGGCGTCGGCCATTTTTCCAGTCGGAACCGTAGGAGCTTACGTGGATTCCGGTGAGGACCACTTCCTTGTAGCCGGCTGCTGCCAGTCCCCGGATCTCTTCAAGGATATCCTCCGGCTGCCTGCTTCTCACCCGGCCTCTTGCAAAAGGAATCACGCAGTAGGAACAAAACTCATTGCATCCGTCCTGGATCTTCACAAAGACCCGGGTATGATCCGTCATGTTGCGAATAGAGAGTTCCTTATCCTTCGCCTCGTAAGGATTGGCAACTCCCAGGTACTCCTCCACTATCCTGACGACGTCTTTTTTGCTGCTGTTGTCTATGAGGACGTCGATGCTGTCGTCCTTTTTGTCCAGAGTTTCCACATAGCATCCAGCCGCCACAATAACACTTTCCGGGTTGCGGCGCCTTGCTCTGTGAATGATCTGCCTGCTCTTCTGATCCGCCGTGTTGGTCACAGTGCAGGTATTGATCACATATATATCCGCCTTATCGGAAAAGGGCACCACCTGATACCCCGCTGCCTGGAATTCCTCTCCCATGGCCTCCGTCTCGTAGGCATTTACTTTACATCCGAGATTGTAAAGTGCAACTTTCTTCATTCTTATCGCTCCACCAGATAGTCCTTGATCGCTTCAAGCACCGGCTCTACATCCCGATCCTCCAGAATACGAAGGGTAAAAGGATTCTCAAAACCAAGGCTAAGGATTCCGATAATGGATTTTCCGTTGACAATATAGCGTCCGGAAAGGACATCGAAATCCGATTCGAATTCGCTGAGAATATTTGCAAAATTCTCAACGCTGTTGAAATCATTCAGGTACACTGTTACATCTTTCATTATGAATCCGCTCTCACTTCAAGGATATCTGTGGTCTCAATGGCTTTTGCCATAAGCTCATCAATAACCTCATTCAGGCGGTTCTCCGACTTGCGGATCACGCTCACCTTGGGTTTGGTTACCGGGTGCTTAGCCACAAAGATCGTGCAGCAATCCTCGAAAGGAAGGATGCTGGTCTCATAGGTATCGATTTTCTCCGATATCTCAATGATATCGATCTTGTCCATGGCGATGAGGGGTCTGAACACAGGCATTGTGCAGACATCATCGGTGCAGGCAAGGGAATACATAGTCTGAGAAGCCACCTGTCCGATGCTCTCACCGGTGATGAGGGCCTGGGCATTGTCGGCTTTTGCAAAATGCTCTGCGATCCTCATCATATATCTGCGCATGATGATAGTAAGCTCATCATGGGGGCACTTCTCATAGATTGCCAGCTGGATGTCGGTGAAATTCACCACATGTAGTCTGATAGGTCCGGCATAAGCTGCTACCTTCTTCGCCAGATCCACTACCTTCTGCTTCGCTCTCTCGCTGGTGTAAGGAGGAGCGTGGAAGTATACTGCTTCCACCTGGACGCCTCGCTTTGCAGTCATCCATCCCGCCACAGGGCTATCGATTCCGCCTGAGAGAAGGAGCATTGCCTTGCCGCTGACTCCCACAGGCATGCCTCCGGGTCCGGGAATGGTATCAGAGTAGATATAGATCTCCTCCCGGACTTCCACCTCCAAAAGGATCTCCGGGTTCTTCACATCCACTTTAAAATCAGGGTAGGCAGTAAGAATAGCATCTCCCAAGTCGCAGTTCATGGTCATGGAATCCACCGGAAAGCCCTTATCCACCCTACGGCAGCGAACTTTAAAAGTGCGATGCTTGTCGGGATAGACCTCATCCATGTACTTAAGGACCTCCGCCTTCAAGGCATCGTAATTCTTCTCTGTGACCTTTCTCATGGGACAGATTCCCACGATTCCGAAAACTTTCTGTAAAGCCTCGATCACCTCTTCGCTGTCAAAATCCGAGAGTCCCTCCACAAAGATTCTTCCGAAGGTCTTATAGGTCTTAAACTCTCCCTCTACTGCCTTCAGGGCATTTCGAATCTGCCTTACCAGTGCGTCCTCAAAAAGATGCCGGTTCTTGCCCTTGATGGCAATTTCTCCGTATTTTATCAAAAAAGCCTGAAACATATAGTCTCTCCTTGTATTGTTTCTAAAAACGTCTGAATTTCCTAAGCATAGGCAAAAGCCGTTTGATGGATTCCAGGGTCTCCGAAATCTCGTCCATAGTCGTAAACTCGGAAAAGCTGAATCTTATGGAGGAAGTGATGTACTCATCACTCACCCCGATTCCCTTAAGGGTCTCGCTGATTCCCGGGTGATTGCTGGCACAGGCCGAACCCGAGGACACATAGATTCCGTCCTCCTCCAGTGAGTGAAGCAGCACCTCCGCCCGAACTCCGGAAAAACCGGCGTTGAGTATATGAGGAGCTCCTTTGTCTCCGGTGGGCCCGTTAATAACAACTCCGTCAATTTTGAGCAGTTCCCGGGTAAAATGCTCCTTGATCTCTCTCAGCTTTTCAAAAGTCTCTTTCTGGTGCTTGACGGTCAGTTCCACCGCCTTTCCGATGCCCGCAATACCGGGTACATTCTCTGTCCCGGGGCGGATTCCCTTCTGCTGGCCTCCTCCGTAAATCATGGGGGTCAGCCTCACTCCGTCTCTCACATACAGTACCCCGGTACCCTTGGGTCCGTGGATCTTGTGCCCCGAAAAAGCATAAAGGTCAATACCGCACCTTCCGGGATACAGTGTATATCTTCCGAAAGCCTGCACCCCGTCCACGTGGTAAAGTACCCGGGGAGCTTCCTTCTTGAGCATTGTACCGATCTCCTCCACCGGAAAAACCGAGCCAATCTCATTATTCACATGCATAGTGGACACTAATATGGTATCCTCCCTCAGGGCATTTCTCACATCCTCAGGGGTGACGATTCCCTCCCGGTTCACCGGCAGGTAGGTCACTTCAAAACCGCAGGTCTCCAGAAAACCCATGGCATTTAAAACAGCCGGGTGCTCGATCTTAGTGGTGATGAGATGGTTTCCTTTTCTCTTTGAGGCAAAAGCCCCGCCGATGATCGCCAGATTATCACTCTCCGTTCCTCCGGAGGTGAAAAAGATCTCTTTGTCCTCGCACTTCAAAGCCCGGGAGATCACTTCCAGGGATTTCTTAATGTATTTCTCTGCTTCAACACCTTTTAGGTGAAGTGATGACGGATTACCGTAGTCCCCTGTCATCACCTGTCCTACTATCTCCCGCACCTCGTCATAAGCTCTTGTAGTTGCGGAATTATCAAGATAGATCTCTCTCATTTCTCTTCCAAAAATCCTGTCTTCTAATTATCTTCCTCCAGGAGGTACATCAATATGGACATCACCGCAATGGGGGCTGTCTCAGTGCGAAGGATACGTTTCCCAAGGGTTATTACCTGGGCTCCCAGCTTCTTAGCTTCCTCCACTTCGCTTAAGGCAAAACCACCCTCCGGGCCGATAAACACGGAGATGCTCTCTCCTCTGCCTATTCCTGAGAGGATCTCTCTGGTTTGTTCCATTCCGAAAGCAGCCTCATAAGGCAAAAGCAAGTGATCCGAGCCGGCTGCCGACTTCAGAGCCTCCCGAAAAGAACAGACCTCTCCAATCTCCGGGATGATTCCTCTTCCGGCCTGCTTTGCGGCACTCTCTGCAATGCTTCGGTAGCGCTTCACCTTCTTGACCCGGGCCTTCTCATCCGGTCTTGCAACACTCCGTTCCATGATGACCGGTACGATTCGGTGAACTCCCAGCTCCACACACTTCTGGATGATGAGCTCCATCTTGTCCCCCTTGGGAAAGCCCTGATAGAGGGTGATCTCTGAGGAAAGCTCCTCCTTCACATCTTCAGTGCTTAAGATCTCGGCCAGAGCCTGTCCCTCCTCATAGGCACTGAGCGCACATCTGTATCGCTTGCCCTTGCCGTCCAGAACCTGGAATTCTTCCCCATTTCTGAGGCGGATCACATCCTTCATGTGATGGAGATCTTCCCCGGAAATTCTCACTGTACTGCCATCTATATTGTCAATCGGAATAAAAAACTGATGCATGTCCTTAAATCCCCGATAATACTACTCCAATTTATTGATTATATCATAGGTAAAACTGTTATTCAAACTTATGGCTATAAAACTTCTGTTAAAAACCCCCTTTCGGCAATATATAATTGATAACCCCTTATTGTTGTGATAAAATATTTGAGAATTTGTTAAAAAACCTGTAAACATCTAGTTTTGATCCGGATTTGAAAGGTATAAAACATGTCAGATTATAATGGAAATAATAGAGAGATGGATCACCTATATGAGACCGAATCCAGAGAGGACACCTTAAGGAAGCGAACCATTGGGGATGTTGTCAGATATGTGATCGCAGCGATTGTGATTATCGGAATGATTCCCCTTTCGGCTTTTGTCTTTAAGGCTTACCTCAAGACCGACCTGGATATCAACCCGGTTTCGGATCTGGTGTCTTTTATCATTCCCAAGGATATCCTCCAGTCGGGACTTGCCAAGCTTGACAGCATCGGAGCTCCCGTGGACGAGGAGGCCATGGCGGAACTCAACGCAGATCAGCTGGAGAATGTATCCAGCGACCCCAACATCCTGGCAGAGACCACACCGGTGTCGGATTCATATTTTGACGATACCCTGATCATTGCCGACGGAATGTACACCGGCTTCGTGGAGGAAGAACTTTATCCCGCCGGAAACATCCTCACTTTTACGAATTTTACTCCTGAGGGAATCAAGGACGCCAACATCAAGGATCCCAACACCCAGGTTCAGGGAAATGTCTACGACATCATCTCCGCGAGACACCCCAAGAGAGTTTATATCATGTTCGGTTACACCGGTCTTGCCAAGGCTGACGAGGAATTCTATACCGGCTGGGAGGAGGCCATTGAGAACATAAGAAGTGCTTCATCCCAGTGCAAGATCGTTCTGGTCACCGCACCTCCCTATTTTGAGGTCTCAACCGAGGACGATTCCGATGAGGAACCTACTATCGTGGACGAACTTGAGGAGAAGGATCCGGTGATGACCAATCAGGTGGTTACCGAGTTTAACGATAAACTTCTCCAGATAGCAAGAAGTAAGAGTGTTTACCTCCTTGAGACCTACGATTCTCTGGTTTCCGGAGACACTTTGAAGGAAGAATATCAGGACAGCGAACTCATCATCAATGAGGATGGACTCCGAAAGATCCTGGACGTTGTCAAGAAACACGCCATTCCTGAATAGATGAATCAAAAGTTTTGGGCTGATCACAACTGTGATCAGCCCTTTTGTTACGCCATATTTACTTTCTAAGGACCGCCCGCTTTCTCTTGGCTCCGTCCTCCTTGACCTTGATGGATCTGATACTCTGAACAAACTTAAAAAATCTCGAGTAACCGAAATCCTTGAGGTTGAAATCCGGGAACTCCCGATGAACCATGTTGCTGAGTTCGCTGAGACCGATGCCCTCTCTCTTGCTCTGGGCAACTGTCTTCTCAATGAATTCCTTGACTTTGATCTTTGATACCTGGTTGTCCGCAAGTCCCACCATTATGGTGGTTCCGGACTTGCTCAGCTTGAAGCGGGGGATCTCCTCAATATACTTGGAGAGATAACTGTAACCGTAATTTC
The DNA here is from genome assembly GCA_029227635.1 of Clostridiales bacterium. GTDB lineage: Bacteria > Bacillota > Clostridia > Lachnospirales > Lachnospiraceae > SUG1684. The sequence goes on along the minus strand of JAQYAH010000042.1, from coordinate 1,469 downwards.
GCACGTCGAAATCTGGGTACTTATTGACCAGACGGCTTCCGATCTCCCCAAGACCTGTCTGTTTTCCGTGGTCCTCATTCTCCGAGATGATATTGACGATGGTTGCCTCAATGGCACTCTGGGTGATGGTGCCGTCACTGGTATCCTCCTCATCCAGGAGGTTTTCCAGGCTTACAAACTGAGAACAGGCACTTCTGAAGGACTGGGGAGTCTTATCCTCACCCATTCCGATAACAGTCATTCCGCTCTCCCTCAACCGGCTGGCAAGCCGGGTAAAATCGCTGTCACTGGACACGATGCAGAAACCGTCCACGTTGCCGCCGTAAAGAATGTCCATGGCATCGATGATGAGGGCGGAATCGGTGGCGTTTTTGCCTACCGTGTTGCTGAACTGCTGGATGGGAACAATGGAGTAGCCAAGGAGCTCGTTTTTCCATTTGTTCGCCTGAGTGCTTGTCCAGTCTCCATAGATGCGCTTGTAGGTTGCGATACCGTATTTGGTGATCTCATCCAGGATTCCGGCGATATATTTTGCCGAAATGTTGTCCGCATCTATGAGCAGTGCAAACTTTTTAGATTCCATATCTGCTCCTTAATCAGCGCAGCATGTCTTCCGTAAATCTGAACTGCACATTACCCAGACGGATCTCGTCCTCCTCGTAGATCCTGGTCTCCCCGGTGAGGCGGTACCCGTTGATGAATGTGCCATTGGCAGATCGAAGATCCGACATATAGAATCCTTCCCCGGTCTCCACTATCTGACAATGCTTTCTTGAGATGCTGTCATCGTCAAAAATGATCTCACACGGTCTGCTTCTTCCTATAAGCCAGGTCCTCTGCTGACCGAGAGGATCTTCACTCTTCTTTTTTTTGCTGCCTTTTATCATAGATAATTACCTGAATAATCCAGACATACCGGACTGAAAATAATCATCACCGGGGAGAACCCTCCCCGGTTTATAAACTGTTACAGGATCTTTGTGATCTCCTTCACGGAGTTCACGTTGTGTCTTTCGAGATAATCCTCGATACCGTCAATGATCTCCATAGTCACATTGGGATTATAGAAATTGGCGGTGCCCACCGAAACTGCACTGGCTCCGGCGAGAATAAATTCAATAGCATCCTCCGCACAGGAGATGCCGCCCATTCCGATTACTGGAATGCTTACAGTGTGAGCCACATCGTAGACCATTCTGAGAGCCACCGGCTTTACTGCGGGACCGGACATTCCTCCGGTTCGGTTAGCCAGAAGGATCTTCTGCTTCTCAGCGTCGATCTTCATTCCGGTGAGGGTGTTGATGAGGGACACCGCATCCGCTCCACCGGCCTCAGCCGCAAGAGCGATCTCTCTGATATCGGTTACGTTGGGACTGAGCTTCATGATCACAGGCTGACCAGCGATCTTCTTGATCTCCTTTGTGATCTTCTCCACCATCTTAGGGTTGGTGCCAAAAGCAATGCCGCCT
>JAQYAH010000041.1 GCA_029227635.1 Clostridiales bacterium | reverse complement strand
CATCATCAGTGATGTAAGATATCTATATGGAAGCGGCATCATTCCACCGGTTCCAAGCAAGCAGATATCAAGCATAAATCATCCTTCCTGACGGTCTCCCCATCGCCACATAATGAGTCCGTCCTCTGTCGGGTTTCTGTAGTAAGCCCGTCTTTTTCCTTCAATCGTAAAGTCAAAGCTGTGGTACAGGGCGATGGCCGCCTCGTTGCTCTCTCTGACTTCCAGCGAATAATCGATGAGGCTTTCTTCGGGGCCTCTCTCGATCATTGTGTTCAGTATGGACCTGGCAATTCCTTTTCTTCGGTAGGCCGGATCTACAGCCACCCTCATTATCTCCCCTTCGTCCACTATATGGTAATAGATCATGTATCCCACGACCTTGCCCAAATCCCGGGCTACAAGCACCGTGATATCGTCTTTTGCAATGGAATTCTCAATGGAAGTCTTGTGCCAGATCTCGGAAAAGACCCGTGACTCCAGGTCACAGATTCCCTCTAGATCTTCCATGGTGGCTACTTCAACATTAGTCATTCTTCCTTCTAAGCCTCTCCATTCTTTCTCTCTCTGCCTGGGTCATCTTCAGGTACACCGGACTAAGCTCTTCCGCCGCTTCTCCCCGGCCTTCCTTCAGATACTTGAGTCCTAAAGCTCCCACGGATGCCGCCCGCTGTAGGTTGTGCTGCACTCCTGCAAAAGCAAAAGGCACCCGGACCTCCTCCGAGATGTGTACTTTCTGGACATCGGCTCCGTCTCCAAGGAAAGTCACCTGCTCTCCTCTCTCGTTCAACAGAGCAAAAAGCTCCCCCGCCGGCATGGAGCAGGGCTTCATCACCGTCTCAAGTTCCTCTTTCACAAAGCGATAGAGTCCGCAGAACACCTCATTTCTTCGGGCATCGATCATGGGACAGATAAGTCCCCCGTGCCCCTTTAAGTTGTAGGCCAGACCTTCCAGCGTGGATACTCCCACGAGAGGGATCCCAAGCGCCATTCCGATTCCCTTGGCGGTTGCAACTCCGATCCTGAGGCCGGTAAATGACCCCGGTCCCACGGAGACTGCCACTGCCCCGATATCCTTCTTGCAGATACCGGCCCTCTCGGTGATCATATCGATCATAGGCAAAAGGGTTTGGGAGTGTGTCTTCTTATTCGCAGTAGAAAATTCTGCCAGTACCCGCTCCTCATCCAAAAGGGCAGCACCGGCAGTGATTCCCGAGCTTTCAATAGCAAGTATGATCATCTCAAAGCTCCTCTATCTCTATTCGTCTGTAATCAAAACCTTTGCTGAGATCCTTGGCGATACTGATCATCACCGTTCCCTCAGGCAAAAGGTCCCGGATGAGATCTGCCCACTCGATCAGGGAAACCCCTTCCCCGTCGATGTACTCAAAAAATCCGATTTCATCCAGTTCCGACTCGTCCGCCAACCTATATACATCAAAGTGATAAAGGGGAAGTCTTCCCTCGTTGTATTCCATAACAATAGTAAAAGTCGGGGAGGTGACCGGCTCGGTGATACCAAGCCCCTTTGCAAAACCTCCGGAAAAAGCTGTCTTTCCGGTGCCAAGATCTCCCACAAGGGCATAGACCTCTCCGGGCTTCGCTTCCCTTGCGATCTCCCTTCCTATGTCGGCGGTGTCTTTTGCTGAAAAAGATTCGTAAACTCTTCCCATACTATTTTATCTTGATCCTTCCCGCGGGAACATACTCCTTCAGAAGCTCAATCGCCTTGCCTCTCTTGTCTCCCAGTTCTCCAAAGGGAAGTACGATGGCATTAAGCTTTCCGAGATATACCAGGTAGCTCTTTCTGGTAGAAGTAAGCTTCTGGATGTTGCGCCACTTCACAGTCTGGCTCTCTCCATCCTGCTCCACAGTGAGGCCTTCCTCGCTTATGGTGTAGTGAAGAGGCTTCTTAAAGGCATCGTTCTGGGCCTGCTTCTTGGCCTTCTTCGTGTTCTGATAGGGAACATAGAAAAAGATCAGAACATCCAGCACCAGAAAGATCAGTCCGTTCTGGAGGTCATGCTGGAAAAAGAAAAAGAAGATCATGGCGAAAAATCCCAGAAATCCGATAACCAGCTGAGCAATACCGGAAAAGCTGGTGTAAGTATGGTGAGTCAGGAAATCTGACAGATATTCTTCGTTCATCTGTACATCAAAACTTATGCTTTTAGTTTCGTCCACGGATATTACCTCCCAAAATGACATTCTTCTCGATATTTTATCACAAATTGAACCTATTACAAAAGGCTTTACAAAACTTTTATACCCAGGATTAACCTTGCCCAAAAGGTATGCTATAATTCAGGCATCATACGTGAACAGGAGTGACCAAAATGGTTCGTAAAACAGTAGTAATCACCGGTGCCTCCAGGGGTATCGGTAAGGCTTGCGCTTTTGCCTTTGCAAAAAGAGACTGCAACCTGATCATCACTAATTCAAAGGACACTGACTCTATCCGGGCCGTTGCCGCAGATCTTCGGGAGATCACCGGGGGCTTTGTCCACACCTTCACCGGAGATCTCGGGGATCCAGACAGAGTTCGCCGACTTTTCGGAGAGATCGCCGTATCTGTGGGAGGAGCTGATATTCTCGTAAACAACGCCGGAATCTCCATCACCGGACTGATAAACAAGACCAGCGACGAGGACTGGAATCGCATTCTCTCCTCCAACCTGTCTTCCGCCTTCTACTGCTGCCGCTCCGCGGTGCCCTACATGGTGAAGCAGAAATCCGGCCGCATCATAAATGTCTCCTCTGTGTGGGGAGTTCACGGAGCCTCCTGCGAGGTTGCCTACTCCGCCACCAAGGCCGGAATCAACGGTCTCACAAAGGCCCTTGCCAAGGAGCTCGCTCCCAGCAAGATCGCAGTAAATGCCATTGCCTTCGGCTGTGTGGACACTGACATGAATGCCTGCTACTCAGAGGAGGAGCGCAAAGTTCTTGAGGAGGAGATCTCCGCAGGTTACTTCCTCTCTCCGGAGGAAGCCGGGGAAGCCATTGCAAAATTATCTGAGATGCCGGACTACCTCACCGGCCAGATCATCACCATGGACGGAGGATGGATCTGATTAAACTTATACGGGGAACAAATCAGCCTCCACCGGGAGTTCAAAAACTCCTGTGGAGGCTCTTCTATTAAAATACTGCCTGGATAAGGAACATGTACAGAACCGTTCCCACTCCGATACTCAGCAAGTTGTTTCTTTTCCAGAAGTGCAAAAGCGCTGTCACCCCCACCGCGATAAGCTCCGGGATCCCATGGGATCCGGACAAAAAACTAACATCCTTGAGACAATAGATAACCAGCATGGCGATGACTCCGGGAGTGAGTACTCTTCCGAGATAGAGTATAACATCCGGTATCTTACGCTCTCCTGAAAAAACCAGGAACGGAAGGGCTCTTGTGAGGAAGGTACAGGCCGCCGCTACAGCAATGATTATCAGGGACCTACCGGGACTAATTGGCATTTGTTTCTTCCTCCTTCATGTATTTTCTCGTGGAAAGCAGCAGAACCGTCACCAGGATCATAGTGGGCAGGACGAATTTGTCCGCTCCGAAGACGATAATCCCCAGTATGCTCGCTGCAATTCCGTAGATCGCAGGTTTGTGTTCTTTGTTTGAGAGCCAGCTTTCAATAAACAGCACCACGAAAAGCGAGGTCATGGCAAACTCAATACCTTCCGAATTAAATGGTATCAAAGTACCTGCCACGGAACCTATAATGGAGCCGATGATCCAGTAGGACTGATCAAGCATGGTGACCGCCACCAGAAACCAGCCCTCATCTACCCCCTCAGGCACTTTAGTCATGCTGAGCAGGGAGTAAGTCTCATCCGTAAGCCCGAATACCAGGTACCACTTCTTAAGTCCCTTGCCGCTGAACTTTGTGAGCATGGAAAGCCCGTAGAAAATGTGACGGATATTCACCATCAGCGTGAGAAATGCCACCTGAAAAAGGGAGTAGCCGGGGACAAAAAAATTCACCGCAAGATACTGTCCGCTCCCCGCAAAAACCGTCAAACTCATGAAAGCTGCCCAGAGAAAATTGTAACCCCTCTCTTCGAACATGACACCAAAGGCTATCCCTATAAAGAGATAGCCTACTAGTACCGGTATTGTATATGGAAATGCTGTTTTGAATGCTTTAAGTATTTTCTTCATTACTTCTCTGAATTCATGCGTGCAACAATACTTCTTGCCACGGAGATACCGTTGGCGGAAGCCTGCTGAAGGCCTCTTGTGATGGACGCACCGTCACCGCAGGCTCTGAGTCCGTGGATACTGGTCTCGAAGTCCTTGTCCACAACTACCTTATTGGAATAGAACTTAACCTCTACACCATAAAGCAAAGTCTCGTCACTTGCAAGTCCCGGAGTAACTTTGTCCAGAGCTTCGATCATCTCAACGATGTCCACCATGATTCTGTGAGGGAATACCAGAGACAAATCACCGGGAACCGCATCCTTGAGAGTGGGAACGATGTTGGTTCTCATCATTCTCTCCTCTGTGGTTCTTCTTCCTCTCTTGAAATCACCATATCGCTGTACCAGAATCTTGCCGTCACAGAGCATGTTTCCAAGCTGTGCGATCTGCTTGCCATACTCAATGGGTGAGTTGAATGGTGCAGTAAAATTCTTGGATACAAGAAGAGCAAAGTTAGTGTTGTTGGTCTTCAAATCCTTGGACTTGTATGCATGTCCGTTTACCACTGCAAGACCGCCCTCGTAGTACTCGGTTGCCACTTCACCGGAAGGATTGCTGCAGAATACGCGAACTTTGTCATCGAAGGTGGGAGTATAGTATACGAGCTTAGCCTCGTAAAGCTTCTCGTTGAGCTCCTTCATTACCTCGTCTCTGACTTCCACACGAACACCGACATCCACAGTTCCCACTCTGGTCTCAATATCATGCTTCTTACAGATTCCGGCAAACCATTCGGAGCCCTCTCTTCCCACACCGGATACGATCTCAGGGGCATAATAGGTCTCTCCCTTGTTGGTGATGACACCCTTAGCCACTCCGTCCTCGATAATGATATCATCCACCATGGTCATGAATTCGATCTCCACACCTTCCGCCTCCAGATGATGCTGAAGTCTGGTATAGATCTTGTAGCCTTCCTCGGTTCCCAGGTGTCTGATGGGGCACTCGATAAGCTTCAGGTTAGCCTTAATGGCCTTGGCACGAATATTCTCAATTGCTTCATATTCATCGATACCGTAAACTTTCTTGTCGGCACCGAATTTGAGGTAGATGCTGTCTGCTTCATTGATAAGCTCGATGGTCTTGTCATAGCCCAGGATCTCAGGCAGTACTCCGCCTACATCCGGAGACAGTGAGAGCTTACCGTCTGAAAACGCACCTGCACCGGCGAAGCCGGTTGTGATGGAGCAGGGTTTGCAGCCAACGCAGACTTTGGTCTTACGCTTGGGACAGTTTCTCTTCTCAATGGAACGTCCCTTCTCAATCATTTTGATTCTCAGGTTGGGGTTCTGCTTCTTGAGTTCGTAAGCACAGAAAATACCGGAAGGACCGGCGCCTATGATAATTACGTCATATGAATTGTTGCTCATTATTTACCTCCATTTGTCCTACCTCAAAACAATTGGCATCATAACACATTTTTTGTATATAATCTATAATAATTATATTAAATCCTTGAAATTGAAGGATTTTCTTCCGGAAGCATAGTCTCCCACGATCTGTCCGGCACCGAAAAGCTTGTATTTATAACTGATAAGGCCTTCCAGTCCCACCGGTCCTCTGGCGTGGAGCTTGCCGGTGCTGATTCCCACCTCTGCTCCGAAACCATAGCGATATCCGTCGGCAAATCTTGTGGAGCAGTTCTGATAAACTCCTGCTGAATCCACCAGCCTCATGAATCTTGCTGCTGCCTCCGAATTCTCGGTGATAATGGCATCGGTGTGATGAGAGCCAAAGTGATTGATATGTCTGATGGCTTCATCAATATCTTCTACTTCCCTGGCGGAAATAATATAGTCCAGATACTCTGTTGAATCGTCCTTCTCCGTCATAACCTCACCTTCACCAAGCTTTCTTATCACCTCCGAGGCCCGAAGTTCAACTCCTGCCTCCTTCAACGCTTTGCCTAAAGGCGGAACAATCTTTTCCAGAATGTCCCTGTGAATAAGAACCGTCTCCGCGGCATTGCAGGCAGATACATACTGGGTCTTGGCATCCACAATTATTGGAATGGCTTTCTCCACATCCGCATCCTTGTCCACATATATATGGCAAATACCGCTGGAATGACCCATAACCGGAATTCGCGAGTTCTCCATAATATAACGCACAAAAGCATTGGAGCCTCTGGGTATCAGCAGATCCACGTACTCATCATATTTCAAAAGTTCGCTGATTTCCTCCCGGGCCTCCATCTGCAAAAGGATATTCTCCGGAAGACCGCTTTCTAAGACCGCTCCCTCAATAACTTCGAAAAGTGTCCGGTTGGTGAGTGCTGCCTCGCTGCCCCCTTTGAGGACCGCACAGTTTCCACTCTTGATACAAAGAGCTGAAATCTGAACCAGTGCATCCGGTCTGGCTTCAAAAATCACTCCGATAACTCCAATGGGGCAGGTCTCCTTCACCAGCACCAGATCTTCATCCAGTTCTCTTCTCATCTCCACCTTGAAAAGGGGATCGGGAAGACCGGTAAGATCCTTGATTCCATTGATAACATCCTCAAGTTTATGATCGTCAAACTTGAGACGCCCCTTCACCGGTGCACTCACTCCGTCAATCTCCGCATTCTCAAGGTCCGCCCGGTTCGCTGCAAAAATTCTCTCTCTATTCTTATAAATAGCCTCTGCTATTGCCATCAGAGCTCTATTTCTCTCATCGCCGGAGGTGTCGGCCAGCATAGGTGCCGCCTCCTTAAGCTTCCTCAGCTTCATCTCTGTATTCATTCTTCAACCCTCCTATACGGGAATACCACAAATATTTTATCAAAAACCGTTACATTTCTAAAGCTTTAGGATATAATTTATAGGCAAATACAGATTTTTGAAAGGATGCTTATAGATTATGAAGAAAAACCTCATTGTCGGTCAGTCCGGCGGTCCCACCGCAGTAATCAACGGAAGCCTTTACGGCGCGGTAAGTGAAGCTCTTTTTTCTACAGACAGTATTGATAAAGTTTACGGAATGTGCAACGGAATCGAGGGATTCCTCAAGGGCAATGTTATTGATATGGCACCTCTTAAGGAAGACGGCACTCTCGATATCATAAAGACAACTCCCGCCGCCTATCTGGGTTCCTGCCGTTATAAGCTCCCGGAAGATTCAATGGATCCGGTATACGATGAGCTTTTTGCAAAGATGGAAGAGTACAACATCGGCTATTTCATGTACATCGGCGGAAACGATTCCATGGACACAGTCTCAAAACTCTCTGCCCAGGCAGCAAGAAGAGGCTCTGATATCCGATTCATGGGTCTTCCCAAAACCATTGACAATGACCTCGTTTGCACCGACCACACCCCAGGTTTCGGAAGTGCTGCCAAGTTCGTCGCCGAAGCTCTTCGGGAGATCACCATCGATGCCTGTGTATACGGCACCAAGAAGTCCGTGACAGTTGTAGAGATCATGGGCCGCCATGCCGGATGGCTCACTGCAGCTTCTGTTCTCGCAAGATGCGAGGGCAACCCTGAACCCTCTCTCATCTACCTTCCCGAGAGAGATTTCGATGTGGAAGATTTCCTTACCCGGGTCTCCGGCTGCCTCGAGAAGAAGAACAACATCGTAGTAGCAATCTCCGAAGGTATCCACGACAAGAACGGCACATTCATCTGTGAATACTCTCAGGGTGACGTGGGTATTGATCAGTTCGGTCACAAATCCCTCTCCGGATCCGGCAAGTTCCTAGAGAACCTCATCAAAGAACGGCTTGGAGTCAAGGTTCGCTCTGTTGAACTAAATGTTCTCCAGCGCTGTGCCTCCTCAATGCTCTCAGCCAGTGATCTGAGTGAAGCTATTGAGAGCGGACGAGTTGCTGTCAGAACCGCCCTTAAAGGTGGCACCGGTAAGATGATCGGTTTCAAGCGCTGTGACAACAACGGCTACTATGTCGAGTACGTTCCCGTGGATGTCCACGAAGTATGCAATAAGGAGAAGAAAGTTCCCGACAACATGATCTCTGAGGATGGTGCTGACATCACGGAAGCTTTCGTTGACTATGCACTTCCTCTCATTCAGGGAGAAGTTGCTCTTCCCAGGAAGAATTCTCTGCCACTTTTTGCCATCAGATAGGTATTAAGGCTGCCAATCAAACAACTTAAGAGCATCTTAAGGAACGCGGGCATTTTGTGTCCGCGTTCATAGTTTGTTCATTTTTCTTTCAAAAAACTTTCAAATCATTACCATTGAATCTTCATTTATGTCCAATATACTTAAATCATAAACAACAAGACATTAATCAAGTTAACAGTTATAACTTTTTCATAATATCATGCCAAGTGATCTGATCACTTGGCATCCTCCCTTTTAAAGGCATTTTTATTGCCTGGCACCCTCGGGTGTCTTTTTATGATTGGCCACCGCATATGGTTTCCGTCTAACCCCGTGAGATCTTCTGATGCCTGATTATTATAGTAAACAGCGCCGTACATACTGACATGATAAGAAGAGTTACTATAACTATAAGGGCGGAGTAATTACGGTTTTCATCGTCAACGGTCTCGGATCTCTCCCTGGCTTTCGCCCTTTCCGTTTCAAAATGACTGCGAGCCATCGGAGCATTCTCCAGGATATCGTTGTTCAAAAGAGTTCCTTGCTTTTCGGTCTCTTCCTTCAACTCCTCCTTACTCTTCTGTTCCTCATTCTCCTCATTTCTTATGACAAACCTCACATAGCCGATACTCTCGTGATTCCAAACATCCCGGGCAATGATCATCAGCACATGGAGCCCCTCAGATCTTACCTTTAACCCCGGTTCATAGTTCATTCCATCCAGACGATACTCCGTCTCAAACTCAGAGAAATCCCGGATGAATTCAGACTCAGGAATACTCAGTTCAAATTCTGACAGATACTTGCCGCTGAATTGGGTAAGTTCCGAAATAACCGGAGCCGTGAGATCCACCCTTATGCTTCCCCGGACAAAGGAGCTGTGACCGGCCTTATCAGTCGCACTTACCTCATAGGAGTACTCTCCTTCCCGGTTCAGCAAAAAGCTCCATTCCCCGGAGAGGTTTTCCCGATTTCCCTGGGAATCTGTATAACAAACGTTTGCCGTGTAGCTGCTTAGATATCGGTCTGTCACCGAGAACTCAAACTCTCTCTCCTCCCCATAGGAGGCCGACTCCGGTTCCGACACCGTGATCACCGGAGCAAAAAGATCCACAATAAAAAACTCTTCTTCCCTCGCCTGATTTCCGCATTCATCCTCCGCTATAAGACAAATCTTAAGCTCACCCTCCGGATAGTTATCCGGATCCAACCAAAAACCACTTTCCGGATCAAAACTCACCGGCTCCCCATTGACATGTAACTTTACTTCTCTAATGCCGGACATAAGATCCGAGACCTCTCCCCGAATCAGAAACGGACTGTCCACATAAGATCCGAAAGGCACTTCGCAAATTAAATCGGCTCCAGGGGAGAGTCGATCCAAAATCAGTTTGCGGGTAAGCACCATCTCTTCTTCAGAAACTACTTCTAACTCATACCTGCCGTCCTCTATCTCACTGACCGGAATCTTCTTAAATTCTCCGGGAGATATTTCCGTCTCCCAGATTATCTCCTTCTCTGAGCCTATCAACCTGACAACCCCGGCATTCCCCGCTTCCTCTTCAGCCTCCCTCTCCGGGTTCTCCGGAAGGTCCCCATTAGTTTCCGCCTGTATATCCCCCGTCTCCTCCTCAACGACAAACCCCTTATCTTCCTCCGGCTTATCTGACAGCAGATAACGCACCTCAAGGCTGTCTTCCTCTCCAACCATAATAGGATCCGATTTTGTCACCTCATTGTTCAGCATTACCTCAAATCTTACGGTTTCTTCCTCCGGCTGGGCAAAAGCACTCACCTTAAGTCCCAGAAATACTCCCGCAAAAACCAGTCCTAACACTCTATTTCTGATTCTCAATCTCCATCGCCTCCAGTTCCTTATCTATTTCCTTAACACGCTCCCTGTATCCCTCAAGGAGGATCTCATCTCTCTTATCTCCTTTCTCATAAAGGATCGTGATGAGACATTCCGTGAAATATCGCTCCTCCATAAGCAGTTTCTGATCGGAATATCCGGTCTTCATCTTATGTATCAAAAGTATTCCGTTTCTTGCTATCTCCGGTACCCGAAGCCTCATCTGTTCTTCTAAGATGTCTTCCCTCAGAAAATAAATGTGGCAAAGCTTATGAAGTCCCGAAAGGCAATCACCGTGCTTATCCGACTCCTTTATAAGATCGTAAATATAATCCTCAGTGGCAAAAAGCAGCCGGGACAATTCCCCCTTGTCACACTCGAAATCCTCTCCCTGCTCCATCAGTCTCTCAATCTGAATCTCAAAAGCCTTATCCCTTACGAGACTTCCAATATTTAAAAGCCCGGTCTCCTCGATCATCTCCTGCTCTTCTTCGACGAAAATTCCGGAATCCCAACTCGCCTTAGAAATCCTTGCCCCAAAAAGAATCATTCCAAAAAGAATTATCCCGGATAAAAGAACGACTCCACTAAGCCTCCCTTTCCAAATGGATTTTAGACGCAAAAGCTCACTAAGACACTCCTCAAGTGCTCCGGCACTTTCATATCGATTGGAAGGATCAGCAGCACAGGCCTTCCATATTATTGCTCTTATCTTCCTGTATTCCCGGCATCTTCTATCTGCCCCTGAAACCTCGGACAACATTCTCCCAAGGATCTTTCCCACCGCAAAAATATCTGCCCGCACATCCACTATTCCTCCCGACTGCTCCGGAGGTGCGTAGCCTCTGGTGCCATAATGACTGCGGTTGTCATTTATGTCACTCCAGACCTCCTCCGCACTTCCGAAATCGATGATTGCAATTTCATCCACCTCAGTGAGAATCAGGTTTGAGGGTTTGAGGTCAAGATGGATTATGGCTGGACACATTGAGTGAAGGCAGGAAAGAGCCTCACATAAGCTGATTCCAATGTGAATTATCCGCTCAAGAGAGAGTTCCTCTTCCTTAATGATCTCATCCAGAGTTCTCCCCTGAATGTAAGTCAGGATAATATGTCCCCCGAAGTTATCGATATAAGCATCAAATAGAGCGGGGAAAAAAGAACTGTGTAGTCGCTGATAGATGTGAAGTTCACGATTGTAAGATCTGATATCCAGATTCTTGCGGATCAGCTTGCGATAGCTGAGGCTGTCCGCCACAATTTCCAAGGAGCAGGCACTTCCCGGAAGCCGGCTTAAGGTAATGTACCTGGACGACTTGCTCATATTTCACCTTCCTTGCAAATTAATGTTACATATTATGTGTGATTTTGTCAAGGGTAAATCATCAGAAGTGCCCGATGGGCACGTTCTGAGATTGTCGCGGTCGCCAAATTCCGGGTTCTGCCCGGACCTTGGCTCGTCGCTAAACAAAAAACACCTCCCACATTTCTGCAGGAGGTGCCGTATTTCAAAATATTCATTTGTAAATTACTTCTATACTTCAAATAGAAGGTCACCATAGGAAGGCATCGGCCAGTAATCCCTGTCCACAATGAGTTCCAGTTCATCAATGGGTGCTCTGAGGGCATCCATCGCGGGAATCACCACATCGTAGAAGTATTCTGCCTGCTCCTTCACATTATCAATACTCTTGCCGTTGTTCTCAGCCTCTGTGAGTTCTTCCAGAGCTCTCTTGGCTTTAGTAAGAAGCGCCTGGCACTTTGAAAGGAGTTCTGTCTGAACCTCAGGCTCGATGCCTGCTGCTCTCAGGTCATTGACCGTCTTAGCCAGGGATCCGGTGTACCAGATAACCGAAGGAATGATGTCCTTGCCGGCAATGTTGATCATGGTGCTGGCTTCAATGTTGGTAGCTTTGGAGTAGTTCTCGTATTTGATCTCTGCACGGGATTCAAGCTCTACCTTTGTGAATACGCCGAATTTCTCGAACATCTTCACGCTCTTCTCCGTGGTGAGAGCCGGGATGGCGTCCACCATGGATTTGAGGTTGGGAAGGCCTCGTCTTTTTGCCTCCTCCACCCAATCATCCGAGTATCCGTTGCCGTCGAACACGATTCTTCTGTGCTTTGAGATATACTCTTTGATGAGGTCATGAACCGCCATGTTGAAGTCCTCAGCCTTCTCCAGACGATCACAGGCATCGCTGAAGCTCTCTGCAACGATGGTGTTGAGAACCACATTGCACTCGGCGATGGAATCTCTGGAACCTACCATACGGAACTCGAACTTATTGCCGGTGTAGGCAAAAGGTGAGGTTCTGTTGCGGTCGGTGTCATCCTGTCTGAAGCTGGGAACGGCATTCACATCAGTCATGAGCTTACTGCCGTGAATGCTGTGGGTGGCTTCTCCGGTGGAGAGGAGCTGGTCGATAACATCGTTGAGCTGTTCTCCAAGGAAAACGGAGATAATTGCAGGAGGCGCCTCGGCTGCTCCCAGTCGGTGTTCGTTACCCACATTGGCTGCAGATTCTCTGAGAAGATCTGCGTGAAGGTCCACTGCCCGAAGTACACAGGCGAGAACCAGAAGGAACTGGATGTTCTCATGAGGGGTTTTGCCCGGAGCCAAAAGCTGGATTCCGTCGTCAGTGGAGAGGGACCAGTTGTTGTGCTTACCTGATCCGTTCACCCCTGCAAAAGGTTTCTCGTGAAGCAGGCAGTGAAGTCCGTGTCTCTCTGCCACCTTCTTGAGTACCTCCATGGTGAGGTGGTTATGGTCAACTGCCACATTGCAGCTTTCGTAGATATTAGCAAGTTCGTGCTGAGCCGGTGCTACCTCGTTATGCTGGGTTTTTGCGGGAACTCCCATTGCCCAGAGTGTGTCGTTGACATCCTTCATAAAGGAGCCGATTCTCTCTCTTACCACACCGAAGTAGTGATCGTCCATCTCCTGTCCCTTGGGCGGCATTGCTCCGAAAAGGGTACGTCCGGTGTAGATCAGATCCTTTCTCTGGAGGTATTTCTCTGTGTCCACAATGAAATACTCCTGCTCAGGTCCTACGTTTGGCAGAACTGACTTTGAGGTAGTATTTCCGAAAAGTCTGAGCAGCCGGACAGCCTGATCGCTCACCGCCTGAATGGAGCGAAGCAGAGGTGTTTTCTGGTCGAGAGCTTCACCGGTATAAGAACAGAAAGCGGTGGGTACGCAAAAGATTGCTCCCGCTCCGTCTCTTCTGATAAAAGCAGGTGAAGTTACATCCCAAACGGTGTATCCTCTGGCCTCGAAAGTGGCCCGGAGTCCGCCGGAGGGAAAAGATGAGGCATCCGGCTCACCTTTTGTGAGTTCTTTTCCGGAAAAGTCATTGATTCCCTTGCCATCTGCATCTCTTGAGAGAAAAGCATCGTGCTTCTCTGCAGTAGCGCCTGTGAGAGGCTGGAACCAGTGGGTGTAGTGAGTGGCCCCCTTCTCGATTGCCCACTCCTTCATGGCATTGGCCACGATGTCCGCATTGTGTCTATCCAGGGATTCTCCTTTTTCAACCCCGTGGACTGCCCGGTATACCTCTTCCGGAATGCGTTCTTTCATCACATCATCTGTAAAAACATCCACCGCGAAGATCTCGGCAGAATTGTAAAACTTACTCATCTAGTGTCCCCCTTAATAACTTAAGCGCTGTTTGTTCCTCCTCTGAGAGGTAATCAACAGACAGCCCTTTAACATCCTCTGCGTCCAATATGATTTCAAATGCCCTGTTGAGATTCTTTATCTCCACACTACGGTGAGTTCCCCCATACTCTCCGTCGATGGTCCAGGACACCTCGTCTTCACACTCAAAAGATATCCTGTTGGCCTTAAACATGATAATGTTCTCAGAATCAAGGCTCTTGATAAGAATAGAAGACAGAATACTCTGCATCTCAATAGGATCCTCGGGATTCTTTATCAGAGTCACCTCGAAAAGTCCGTCATCAAACATGCAATCCTGTTTGCCAACGATATTGCTGTATCCTCCTATGGATTTAGAGCTGGAGACCATTCCGTAGAGGAAGTCTCCCTCAATTGTCTTGTCCCCATAAGTGACCTTCATGTGGTAGGGCTTGATGTCCGGAAGGCTTTTGGCTCCCTCCACCACATAGGCCAGATGTCCAAGGACGTTCTTCAGCTCCCTCGGAGTGTCATAGGATACTTCGGTAAAAGCCCCGAACGCCGCCACATAGACAAAATAGTATTCGCCCATCTGTCCCAGATCACAGGCAAACGGAACTCCGTTCACCGCTGCGTAAGCTGCCTCCGGCATATTCTTAGAGATTCCCAGGCTGTTGGCAAAATCGTTGGTGGATCCGGCAGGGATATATCCAATAGGAATCCGCTTATCCAAAGGTCTTTGCATCATTCCGGCTACCGCCTCATCAAGAGTTCCGTCTCCGCCGCTGACTACCAGAAGATCGTAACAGTCTTCCAGAGCTTCCACCTGCTCCACCATATCCTTATATTTCTGGGTTGGATAAATTGAGACATCATAGCCATTTTGTACGAAGGTCTCTATGATGTTTGAGAGCTTGGAAGTGATCTGAGCTCTGCCCGCAAGAGGATTATAAATAAATTTTAATTTTTTATTTTCCTCTCTGCTCATAGGCTTTACTCTCCACCAAGGAATCTCTCAATGCTCTCCAGAGCCTTTGCCTCATCATTACCGTCAGCAAAAGCCGAGATATCCATTCCTTCTTCAAGACGGAGATTCATCATTCCCAGAAAACTCTTTGCGTTAATGCACTTATCGTCAAGATCGAAATAGATCTTGCTGGAAAACTCTCCTGCGATCTGAACAAGCTTTGCAATGAAGCTGGGGTCACTGGGATCTTTGACAGATACCCTCATTGTGCTCTTTTGCATATTATTCCTCCTCACCACGATATTTATCGGCAATTTCGCTAATCTTGCGAAGTCTATGATTCACACCGGATTTACCCACCGGTGGATCCAGCATTTCTCCAAGCTCCTTAAAAGAAGCTATGGGGTATTCCAGCCGCAGCTCGGCTATCTCCCTTAAGGCAGGGGAAAGGTTCATCCATCTCCCGGTATCCATAAGGTACTCTATATCCTCTTTCTGTCTCACCGAGGCGGACACCGTCTTACCAAGATTGGCCGTCTCACAGTTGACAGTCCGGTTGATCTGGTTCTTCATATCCTTCTCGATGATGATATTCTCCAGTTTCATAAGGGCCACGTGAGCTCCGGCAACTCCCAGAAAATCCACGATTCCGTCGCTCTCCTTGACGTAAACCACAAAATGATTCTTGCGCCTTGTGATCTTAGCCGGGATTTCCAGATTCTCCATCAGATCCTTCAGGATCTCCGCCTTCACCAAAGATGCGGTAACCAGCTCAAGATGATAGGACGCATTGGGATCACTTATGGATCCGCATCCGAGAAAAGCCCCCCTGACAAAAGCCCTTCGGCAGCAGCTTCTTGAGATAAGCCCGGTGTCTTTCAAAAAAATCTCCCGAACCTCACCACTACCGGAAAACACAAGGTGAAGCATTTCCAAAAGACCGGAAAAGTCTTCCCCGGTAAATTCCTCGGGATCCTTGTGGAAAACCTTCCTGATCATTGTCAGAATCCTTCCTCTGACTTGGTCGTTCTCAATCAGAAGAACCGGCGTCTCCTCATCGTCATCTGTTGTGAGCTTCGCCCCAAAACCAATAAGAGCCGAAAGCTCCGCCATCTGGCAGTGCCTTGCGGAAGAATTATGTTTCAGCAACTCCTCTTTGACTTCGGAAGAAAAAAACATAGATCAAAACTCTCCCAGGAACTTTACTTCCGGCTCTAAAGTAACACCGGAATCCTGTCTTACCAGTTCAATAACATTGTTGATGAGCTTATATACATCTGAGGCGGTGGCTCCGCCCTTGTTAACTACAAAGCCGCTGTGCTTGACAGAGACCTCCGCGCCTCCCACGCTGTAGCCTTTAAGTCCCGCGTCCTGAATAAGCTTACCTGCAAAATATCCTTCCGGCCGCTTAAAAGTGCTTCCCGCGCTGGGATAGTTAAGGGGCTGCTTGCTGATTCTTTGATCTCTGAGCTCGTTCATCCGGGCCTTAATAGCTGCCCCATCTCCGGGGGTAAGCTCGATCTCCGCTTCCAGAACGATCAATTGCTTTGCGGGAATTACGCTGGTTCTGTACCCAAGCTCAAGTTCATCCCGATCCATTTGGATGATCTCACCTTCCGGAGTCAGCACCGTCGCCTTCACCAGAACATCCTTCAGCTCACCGCCGTAGGCTCCGGCATTCATCACACAGGCTCCTCCGATGGTTCCGGGAATTCCCGCGGCAAACTCAAATCCGGTAAGAGAGTCTGCCAATGCCGCAAGAGCAACCGACGACAGGGAGGCTCCCGCCTGAGCTGTGATCCTTGTCCCCTCGGTTCTCACCTTGTCCAGATTACGATTGATGAGGATAACTGCGCCTTCGTATCCCCTATCGGAAACCAAAAGATTGCTTCCCTTGCCAATGACCACAAAAGGCATCTCTCGAGCCTTAAGAAGCTGAACAACCTCTCTTACTTCAAAAGGACTCCCGGGCTCGATCATAAGCCTGCAGGGTCCCCCTATTTTAAAAGAAGTGTAGCCGGATAATTCCACATTCTCTCTGACATTATCCGCCCCCACAATATCTGCTAATTCATTTTTTAAAAAATTTTGGTTCATTTTAGTATTATAGTCTTTCTGTTTGTTGTCAACAATGGTAAGAATATCCATAGTTGCCAAAAAATCGTTGAATTTTTTGGCGTTTTTACCCCTTTTCTGCCATAACTAACATTCTTATATTATAATAGTATGCATGAATTCAGACAAGAAGCATTGGAGTAAATCATGTATCATTTTATTACCAACCCCACTTCTTCCGGTGGCCGGGGAATTGACCACTGGCATGAGATTGAGGAATATCTTAAGCAGAATAACATAGAATACCAGCTTCACACTACCGAATATGACCGTCGGGCCAGAGAGATCGCCGCTGATCTCACCGCAGCTTCGGAGATGGTGGACATTATCGTCCTTGGAGGTGATGGTTCCGTAAACGAGAC
The DNA here is from genome assembly GCA_029227635.1 of Clostridiales bacterium. Classification (GTDB taxonomy): domain Bacteria; phylum Bacillota; class Clostridia; order Lachnospirales; family Lachnospiraceae; genus SUG1684. The sequence continues at coordinate 16,787 of JAQYAH010000041.1, read as the reverse complement.
AGTAAACGGAATCCGGGATCTCACCAAAGTTCGGCTTGGCTACATCCCCACCGGCTCCGGAAATGACCTTGCCCGAAGTCTTAGACTTCCGAAAGACCGGATAAAATGTCTTCAGATGATTCTTGAAGGAGACAATTACCGTCCCATTGATGTGGGCTTCACCCAATCCGAAGGTCTTCGCCGTCGTTTTCTTATTAGTTCAGGAATCGGCTTTGATGCCGCGGTCTGTCAGGGCGTTGAAGTATCTGTCCTAAAGAAAATCCTGGGACGCATTGGACTTGGACGACTTGTATATCTGGGCATTGCCCTTAAGCAGATCTTTCAGCTGGACGGAAGCTCTGTTACCCTTCAGGTAGATGAAGGGGAGGAGGAAACTTTTTCCGGAATGGTCTTTGCCGCAGCCATGAATCACCCTTACGAGGGAGGAGGCTTTCTCTTTTGCCCCAAGGCAAGGGATGACGATGGAAAACTGGATATGTGCCTCGTTTCCGACATCGGAAAACTTAAGGTTCTGATGCTTTTGCCTACGGCTTTTTTCGGAAAACACGTTCTTTTCAAAAAGTACGTCCACATATACAGCGGATCTTCCTACCGTATCAAAGCCGGTAAGAGGCTCAACATTCACACCGACGGGGAACCGGTTGCGGTGAGAAGTGAATTTTTTGCCTCGCAGGAGCAGGAAAAGCTGTTGTTCGCGGCGAAATAGTGTATAATTATTTTTTTCGATATAGGTTTTTTGAAAGGGAGTATTGATATGAAGATCGGTTTCAGCAACGAGAAATATCTTAAGATGCAGTCTGAGCATATCCGGGAGAGAATCCAGACTTTTGGCGGCAAACTCTACCTGGAATTCGGAGGCAAGCTTTTTGATGACTTCCACGCTTCCAGAGTTCTTCCGGGTTTCGAGCCGGACAGCAAGCTTCGCATGCTCATGGAGCTCAGGGATCAGGCCGAGATCGTCATTGTTATCAGCGCCGAGGCCATTGAGCGCAACAAGATGAGAGGCGACCTGGGTATCACCTACGACAACGACGTGCTTCGTCTTATGGAATGTTTCCAGGAGAGAGGCCTCTATGTGGGCAGCGTAGTAATCACCAAGTATGCCGGTCAGGGCAACGCCGACGCCTTCAAGAAACGCCTGGAGCGCCTGGGTATCAAAGTATACATCCACTACATGATCGAGGGCTATCCCACCAACATCTCCCATATCGTGAGCGATGAGGGTTACGGCAAAAATGACTATGTGGAGACATCAAAACCGCTGGTAGTGGTAACTGCTCCCGGTCCCGGCAGCGGCAAGATGGCAGTCTGCTTATCCCAGCTCTACAACGAGCAGAAACACGGAGTGAGAGCCGGTTACGCAAAGTTCGAGACCTTCCCCATCTGGAATATTCCCCTGAAGCACCCGGTAAACTTAGCCTACGAGGCAGCTACCGCGGATCTTCGGGATGTTAATATGATCGATCCCTTCCATCTGGAAGCTTACGGGGTCACCACTGTAAACTACAACCGGGATATTGAGATCTTCCCGGTATTAAAGGCTATGTTTGAGCGGATCTACGGGGAGAGTCCCTACAAATCTCCCACCGACATGGGTGTAAATATGGCCGGAAACTGTATCATAGATGATGAGGCCTGCAGAGAAGCTTCCCTTCAGGAGATCATCCGCAGATACTACAATGCGGTGGATGGTCTCGCAAGAGGCACCCGTCAGGAAGAGGAAGTATTTAAGCTCAAGCTCCTCATGAATGAAGCCAAGATCTCCATCGCCGACCGAAAAGTGGTTGGAGTGGCCAATGCCCTTGCAGAGAACACCGGAGCTCCTGCAGCTTCCATTGAGCTTCCCGACGGCTCCATCATCACCGGCAAGACCTCACCCCTTCTGGGTGCGACTGCTGCCATGCTCATCAATGCCCTTAAGGTCATTGCGGGAGTGGATCACGAAATCGATGTTATTGCCCCCGAGGCCATTGACCCGATTCAGAAACTCAAAACCGGCTATCTCGGAAGCCGAAATCCCAGACTTCATACCGACGAAGTACTCATTGCCCTCTCTATAAGCTCAGTCTATAATGAGAACGCAGAGAAGGCCCTTGAGGCACTTCCCGGACTCAGAGGCTGCCAGTGCCACACTTCCGTGCTTCTCTCAGAAGTGGATATCAAGATCATGGCAAAGCTTGGCATTCAGCTCACCTGCGAGCCCCGCTTCGAGAACAACCGCCTTTACAGATAATTTCCTTTAATGAACACGAAGGACCGGGGAATCCCCGGTCCTTATCTTTCGGCTATTTTTCAAAAGCCTTCCTATAACATTTCAAAATCTTTTATTTCCACACAGGCTTCATACATCTGATCTACCACTTCCCTTATCCAGCGGTCTGCCTCCTCCGGGTTTGCCCCGTAGGCGCTGCCCACCATTCCGGTCCTGGTGACGTCATTGGTTTTCCAGCCAAAGCTCACTTTTCCTGAGTAGTCAATATATTTCAGCCCCTCAAAATCCACGGAATAATCCTCGGAGATGAGTTCCTTTTTCACGGTGTCCGGACGGATCTTCAGCATGACGGAAGTCTCTTTTCTTCCGGCGTGGATACCCACTCTCCCCTCCTTGGGGGTGATAACTCCCTGAAAATCCGGTTCCATCCTGACAAAAGGATGAAGAGCGAAGACCTGAAGTCCGGTCTCTATCCGAATCTCCCTGCATACGATATCCAGAACTTCCTGATTGCCTCCGTGGCCATTTATGAAGACCAGCTTCTTAAAGCCGGAGCGCTGTGCACTCCGCCCAATGTCCATCAGCACTGAAAGGTAGGTGTTGAGGGAATAGGTAATGGTTCCGGGGTAGTCGATGTGCTCGTTGCTTTTGCCGTAAGGCATAAGGGGCAAAAATATTCCCGGGAAGTTCTCCCTCTTTATCCTCTCTTTAAGGCCGTTAGTGCAGGCAGTGCAGATCATGCTGTCCGTTCCCACGGGAAGATGTCTTCCGTGCTGTTCCACCGATGCCACCGGCTGAAAAAGTATGCTGTCCGGGGCGATCCTGCGGATATCCTCCGCGGTATGGTCCCAAAAATCAAGTGATGCCATATTGCCTCCTTTTATGGGTCACTACTTCACCTTAACATAGATGGGGGAAGACCAGGCCTCATTGCCGTCCTCGGCCACGATGTTCATCCAGTAGGCGTGCTCTCCGGGTTCGGCTTTGGTCTCATAGGTCATCTCCACAAGTCCCGCTGCCAGTTTCTCTTCCATATTAGCTGCCTTCTCGTTGGCAAAATCTGCCTCAACAAGCAGGTTCTCCCCGCCCATTTCGGTCTGAATGAGAGCTGAAGTCTTCAACTCACCCATGGTAAAAGAAGTGTCTGCGTATTTAGTCTCCACAGTGATCCGGGTATTGTCGTCGTAATCCAGCTCCAGAATAAAGCCCTTGATCTCTCCGTTGGTGCGAATGTCCACCGCCACCTCATTTTCCCCGGTAAATACCACCTCTCCAAGACCCAGGGAGTATCCGGTTCTTTCGGCGCTCTTTATGGAGCCTCCCTCTACCCGGATCCGGCCTTCCCATCTTGCCTCCTTGTTGCGTCCCCGGCAGGTGACGCCGCTGAAAAGGATGCGAAGGGCATCTCTCTTGGGCCTGAAGGATTTTCTAAGAACCAGCTTGTCCCAGTCGTAGATCAGGATATGGTCAAAAGCATCGCTTCCCGCCGCGAAAATGTTGAACTTTATGTCGGAACCGTCCTTTTCAAACTCTTCTCCCATAAGGTGACCGTCAATATCGGTTTTTACCACAAGTCTATCCAGGGTGGAAGCGTAGTTTCTTCTGTGGGTCAGGGCATCCCAGATGCTCTCTTTGGTGAGGTCTTTTGCATAGATTCCCGTGAGTCCGGATCTCACCGCCAGAGCTCCCGAAAACTCGTCCTCGGTGATAGCGGGATAAGCCAGGCCGGGCTTTCCGGAGTGGTCGTCGGAAGTAGCCACAAAACCGATCTTGTAACGGCGCTTCATGGCTTCTTTTGCAAACCACTGGAAAATTCCGTGCTGAGAGTGTATCTCAATATTGTGAATGAATTCCGGATCGAAAAAGTCCAGGTTGCTGCAGCGGCCTCCGATGTGAGGTGTTGCCATGACGTCTTTTCTCTCGTGCATCTGTTCAAAAAGCTCGCTTATGGGAAAAGCATTGTTCTCCACCGAGGTCCTTCCGGGAACCACCCAGTTGCTGCTGGGATAGAAATTCTCGCTGTCCCCAAGGAAATAGATGTTGTGGTCTCCTCCGGCATTGGAAGTGCCGGACCACTCGTAGCCTAAAAATACCAGGAATTTGCCCTCCTCATTGAAGGCACTGCATCTCTCCCTCACATACTTCCAGGCCTCGTCGGTGATCTCAAAATCATTGCCCTGCCAGCTGGTGACGTCGATGAGAGCCATATCTCTTGCAAAAGAAAGATAATCATCCAAGGTTCCGCAGCCCAGGGTCTCTCTGGTCTGGCCGTGCATATCTCCCCAGTAGAGGTTTAGGCCGGGATCCTTTTTGCACACCATGGGGTTGCTTATACAGCGCTTGCCGGAGGCTTTTTCCACTGCAGCAAGGCGATAGATTCCCTCTTTATCCACGGTACAGCCGTGAACGTGAGCGATTCCCATGTCCGGATCGGAAAAAACAACCTCTGAGGGAAGGCCTTTTATCTCATCCCCAAAAGCCTCAAGGGCAAGGATTCCTTCATTGTTTCTTGAGATATTACCCAGCTTGTCCATTGCCCGAAAACCTATGGAAAAAGGTTTTCCCGGCTCCACAAGGGAGGGCATACAGATCTGATAGGAGTTTTCTTTGCCCGGGAGCACCTCCATGAAAAGGTCTCCCTCCACCCTCTCGAATCTGCAGGTTCCGCAGGCATCAACAAGGGGTACGAACTCCAGCTCTCTCTCGTAGAAAGACTGAAGCCGGATGCCGGGGCCGCCTTTGCTTTTGTCGCCGATGGTGATGGTAAGCTTTTCTCCTTCTTTTAGGTATCCGTCATAGATTTGAAACCTTATACTGCTCTGATAGGGACGCAGGTATTTTTCAAAAGATGTCCGGATCTTGATATTTCCGGTGGAGCTCCAGGTGGTATAACCCTGCTGATCCGGATAATCAAATTGAGGAACCAGCATGTCGCTGATTCCTCTCCAGGCAAGCTGAAAACTACCGCGATCATCAATACCATATTTTCCCGCAGTGTACTCGATGACTATTGTGCCCATGGTACCAGCGGTGAGCTTCTTCTCCGACAAAAGCCGGGAAGAGCCGATATATTCTTTTCCGCTTCGCATTGTAATCTCCTGCTAAAGTTTGTATTTTTTTGCTGCTATGCAAGGTCGATAAGTACTCTGTAAGTGTCGGGTCTTCTCGCCATGCGGAAAGCTTCCTCGCAGTCTTCCATCTTGTATTTTGCGGAAAGCAGCGGTGCCACATCGATGATTCCATAAGAGAGAAGTCTCGATGCCATCCAAAAGCCATAGCTTGTGGGGCTTATTGAGCCGGTGATGATCTTCTCCGAATAGTGAATCTGGTTCGGATCGATCTCAATCTTGCCACTGGGATGGTAAGAACCGTAGTACACAATGCTGCCGCCCTTTCTCAGGGCCTCAATATAATCCTGGGCCAACTTCAGAACACCGATGGTGTAAAAGACAACGTGAGCGCCGTAGCCATTGGTGAGCTCTTTGATCTTCTCCACTGCGTCCACTTCCATGGGATTTATAACCACATCTGCGCCCAGTTCTTTTGCCATGTTTCGTCTGGCCTCATCGGGCTCCACAAAAATGGTTCTGCAGCCTTTTCTCTTAGCTACAAGATTGTGGAGCTGTCCCATGATTCCGCCGCCCACGATGACAACGTCCTCGCTCATGGTAACATTTGCATTTTCAAAAGATCTGAGCACGCAGGCCAGAGGCTCCGCAAAAGCCGCAATCTCCAGATCCATGTCCTGATTGGGCATCTCAAAAACTCTGTCCGCAGCGATGGCCATGTACTGAGCGAAACCGCCGGATCCGGGAATTCCGTCATAAAAACGTTTCTTAGCAGGCTCTTTGCAAAGATTATCGTTGCCTCTCCGGCAGTTCTCACACTGTCCGCAGGCATCCAGAGTCTTTACTACAACCTTGTCTCCCACCTTAAGTCTTGTGAAGGTTCCCTCGGGAACTGCTGCCACTACACCGGAGATCTCGTGTCCGGGAACAAAGGGAAGCTTTACATCTCCCCCGCCGAAGATTCTCTGCTCCCAGGTACAGATCAGGGCTTTTTCGATTTTGACAAGAACTTCCCCCGCCACGGGAACGGGCATGGAAACTTCCATTACTTCTGCTTTTTCGGGTGCTGTCACAACAACAGCCTTCATTTTCTCAGGAAGCATGATTTTCTCCTTATCTGTAAAAAATTATAACTTGATATCCTCTGCTTTTGCTCCGTTGTGGACCAGATCAACGAGAGCTCTTACTACTGCCTCGGGATCTTCATGATTCCATACATTTCGTCCGATGGCAACGCCGGCTGCACCGGCTTCCATAGCCTGCTCGATGCACTTGAAAAGTCCGGAGAGATCCTTAACTGCTGCGCCGCCAAGCACTACAACGGGCTGGTAGCAGGCATCTACAACTTCCTTGAATTCCTCGGTTGTTCCGGCAAAAGTAGTCTTGATGATGCTTGCGCCGTATTCACAGCCCGCACGGCAGGTGAGCTTTAAGTTCTGGCAGTTCCACTCAACTTCTTTTGCAAAACCGCCGGGAAGCATCTCCGCCATAACGGGAACGCTCCACTCATTACCTTCACGAACCAGCTCTGCAAGGTTTGACATTGTCTCTGCCTCCCAGGTAGTTCCGGGGAATCCGTTACATACTACAGCGTCTGCGCCAAGGCGAAGAGCATCCTCCACTGAGTAGAGAAGTCTTGAAGGACCTGAGCCGTGGCTGGGAAGGTGTGAATATCCGCCGTCACATCTCATGATGAGACCCATTCCGCCGATAACATCATTGTACTTCTTTGCAATTCCGATAGTGGTGAGAAGGGCATCGGCGCCGCCTTTTACGATGGCCCGAAGCTTACTCTCTGTATCATTGAGGGCCGGGTTTACAGGCATTCCCATGCCGTGATCCATGGCGATAATAACTGTTTTGCCGTCCGCTCTGAAAATATTGTTTAATCTGTTCATAATTCTATTCTCCTTTTCTTGAACTTTTCCATTGTTACTTCAGGACCGCCTCGGTCTTGTTGTCAAAAATCTTGATGTCTTTTGCTGCAAAAGAAAGATCGATCTCATCCTCGGGACTCAGATTCTCCTGGATTCCGGCCCGGCAGCAGATATCCTGGCCCTCCCAACTGAGGTAGATAAGGGAGTGATCTCCCAAAAGCTCCAGGGACTTGACCTTACCCTTAATGGTAACCATACCCTCAATTTTTCCGATCTTGATATCCTCCGGTCTTACTCCCAGGGTATATTCTCCATCCTCCTCCGGTCTTACGATTCCCGGTACCGGAACTCCGGAGATAGTCACATCTCCGTTTTTGCTCTCTGCCTTTAAGAAGTTCATGGCAGGGGTTCCAAGGAATCCCGCAACGAACTTGTTCTCCGGGTGTCTGTAGAGGGACATGGGGTTATCGATCTGCTGAAGCACTCCGTGTTTCAGAATTGCGATCTTATCTCCCATGGACATAGCCTCTTCCTGGTCATGGGTTACAAATACTGCGGTGATGCCAAGCCTCTGCTGGAGCTGGCGGATCTGCTGTCTTGTCTCCACCCTGAGTTTTGCATCAAGGTTTGACAAAGGCTCATCCAAAAGCAGCATCTTGGGCTCCATTACAAGAGCTCTTGCCAGTGCAACTCGCTGCTGCTGACCACCGGAAAGCTGGGTGATTGCCCGGCTCTCCATGCCCTCAAGGCCCACAGTCTTGATTGCCTGAGCAACCTTCTCCTTGATCTCCTTGCTGGGCATCTTCTTGATCTTTAATCCAAAAGACACATTCTCATACACATTCAGGTGAGGGAAAAGCGCATAATTCTGGAAAACCAGGGCTGTAGGTCTTTTCTCGGGAGGAAGGTTTGTCACGTCCTCCCCCTCCATCAGCACCGTTCCGGAATCCGCCTCCAAAAAGCCTGAGAGAATACGAAGCAATGTTGTTTTACCGCATCCGGAAGGACCCAGAAGGCACAACATCTCCCCTTTTTCGATTGTCAGGCTCACGTGATCCACCGCGTGGACCGATCCAAAGTTCTTGCAAAGATCTTTGATTTCAAGCAGTGCCATATCTCATTTCCTCCAGATTCTATATCTTAAACTTGTTGAGGCCAATCAGCCTGTCGATTACAAACAGAATAATCAGTGCAAAAAGAACGAGCAAGCTGGAGATCGCTGTGATAGTGGGCTCAAGGCCGTACTCCAACTGGCTGAATACTCGTACCGGCAAGGTGATGGACTGTCCGCCCACCATGAAGATGCTGACCGTCGTTTCATCCATGGAAGTGATGAAGCTGAAAAGCGCCGCCACGATGATGGAAGGTCTGATGATGGGAAAAGTCACCTTCCAGAAGGTCTGCCAGGAGTTTGCTCCCAGATCTCTGGAGGCTTCCTCAATGGAAACATCAAATCCTATAAGGCTTGAGAGCACCGTTCTTATTACATAAGTGGTTGCGATGATAATGTGAATCGCCAAAAGGCCCTTAAAAGATGCATTCCAACCGAATTTTGAAGCAAATCTTACTGCCGCAAGACCGAAGATAACGGCGGGAACCATAAGGGGTGAAAGGAAGAAGGTCTTTAAGGCATTGCCGAACTTAAATTTATATCTTGAGAGGGCAATGGCAACCATAGTTCCAAACACTACCGCCACCGCAACTGCGATTCCTGCGAGTTTTATGCTGACAAGAAAGCTCTTGATATACTCTGTCTTTTCCAGAAGACCGGTGTACCACTTGGTGGAAAAGCCCTTGGGAGGGAAGTATACCATGCTGGCCTCGGTAAAGGAGCTTATGATGACGATGGGAAGAGGACATACGATAAATACCACTCCCAGGATAGTCCAGAGCTTTACAAAGATCGCCCCACCCTTGTCGAATACGCCAGAGAGTCCTTTTTTCAGGGACTTTACTCCTGGGATATTGTCGGTGGCTCTTCCTATCGCTGCAAAAATATCGTAGAAGAAATCACCGATACGGGACACGAATCTATGCCAGGCATTGTTGTAGTTAAGATTTCTGTAATTGCCTGTGCGGTCGTTCATTCTCTCGATCCTTGAGGTCATCTTGTTATAGAGGGTAACAAGGATAAGGCTCGTCACAAGGAGAACGATGGCTACCGCCGCCGCAAAAGGCCAGTTCAAAAGGGACATACCCTGCTGATACACATACATGGACATGGTCATGATCTTGCCCTTGCCCATGAGCTTGGGTGTTACATAGGAACTGAAGCTCAGGAGGTATACAAAAAGACATCCGGCAACTACACCCGGCATGCTTAAAGGGAATACCACCTTAATGAAAGCCTTGAATCTGGAGCAGCCCATATCTCTTGCCGCTTCCTGCAGGTTCATGTTTATGTTTTCCAGTACCGCCTTTATGGAAAGTACCATATAAGGGGTGAATACCTGTACCAGACCCAGAACAATTCCCAGTTCTTCGCCCAGGAACTGAACACCTTCAAATCCTAACATTTTGATGAACGAATTAACCGGGCCACCATTGCCGAAGATGATCATAAGACCCAGGGTTCTAGCTACCACATTGGTTACCAGCGGGGTGAGAATAAGACCAAGAAGCAGGCTCTTTTTGGCGTTGCTGCCCTTAGTCATTGCAATGGCTATGGGGTAACCTACCAAAAGGGCGATGCCTGTAGCCTCAAGGGACATCTTCAGGGTTCTGAGCATGACCTTAATGTTATACGGGTCAAAAAACTCGATAAAGTTCGCTAAATTAGGATTCGAATAGTCTATCAGACCGCTTCCCGCGATGCCGTGATATACACTCAGAGAGAAAAGGCTGAGTATGGGCAGGAAGAAAGCAACCAGCAGAATAATTGTACTAGGCGCGATGAGTGCATACTTAGGCCAGTTTTTCTTAATACCCTTCTTGTTGGATTTCATCGATCTATTACCTTTCTGAAAGAACTATTCCAAATTTGTCGGGAAACTCCCTTTTTTATAAAAGCGGGGGGCCTAAAAGACCCCCCGCCTTTTAATACTGCCGTCTTGAGGGACTAAACTGCAGAATTATCAGTCACTCAGATTATTCCATAACAAGCTTGTTCCAAAGCTCTACCCATGCAGCCTCGTTCTCGCTGATCCATGCGTTGTCGAGAGCTACGAGCTTAGCAACATCTTCTTCACCGTATACAACCTTTGATGCAAGATCATCGTCGAGAACGATCTTGGAGTTTGAAGGTCCATAGTACATTGTCTTAGCATAAGCTTCCTGACAAGCCTGAGCGAGGTGGTAGTTGATGAAGATCTTAGCAAGATCTGCATTCTTGGAATTCTTAGGGATAACCGCACAGTTCATGGAAAGAGCTGCACCTTCTTTAGGATATGCGAAATCTACTGCAAGACCTTCGTCCTGAGCTGCATATGCATAACCTGCAATCTGAGGTGTGAGTGCGATGTCGCCATCGAGGAATGCCTGGTTCTTCTCAGGGATACCATCTGTGATAAGGTTGTAAGGGCCTGCATCTGCAACAGCCTGGATAGCAGCCTCTACATCACCTTCCTTGCCCATTGCTGAAGCAAGCATAACGAGAGCTGAATCCTGCTGTGATGAAGGCATTGTGTAAGGGCTTACCTTACCCTTATAGTCATCGCCGATCATGTCGAGCCAGCTTGTGGGAGCAGCGATACCGGAATCTGTGCTGTACATAAGACCGATAGGGTTGAGTGCTACGCCATAGCCGTCACCGCACTTAGCGATGTCATAAAGGTCATTGTAGTTTGTAACAACTTCAGGATCTACCGGAAGGATCATTCCGTCTGCGGTAGCCTGCTCTGTCTGTGCCATGTTGAGGTACATAACATCCATTGAAGGGTTATCAACTTCTGCATAGAGTTTGCTGTAACGATCGCCTGATCCGCCGAGGATAAGCTCTACAGTAGCGCCGGTCTCCTCCTCAAAAGGCTTAACAACATACTCTCTTACGAGTTCTTCCTGCTCAGCGCCCCATACACCAACAACGAGGGTACGGCCTTCGCCGATCTTTGCATCGGAAGAAGAATCACCGCCGCCGGCAGCTTCTTCCTTGCTGCCGCAAGCTGCGAGTGAAAGTACCATTAAAGATGCCATCAAAATCGCCAGGAATTTTTTCATAATCTGTCCTCCTTTGAATACTCAATATGAGCGGTTCTATATACTTGACCCGAAACCTTTCAGTCCCTCCCCGGTTTCGGGAAAAGAAATCTATTGCTGTCACTCCTTTAACCGGCTAAGAACATGCATCTGCTCCTTAAGCGCCGGGTACAGTTCCTTGTAAATCTCAAAAAACTTCAGGTACTTCTCATGAGCTCCGGGCTCCGGCTCGATCACCTTATTGATGCTAACCAGTTCTCCCAAGGACTTCTCGTCGTAATCACCGCTTCCAAGGGCTGCAAGAAGAGCTGAACCTAATGCCGCAGCGTCCTTCTCTGCCATCTGCTCAATGGTGATTCCACTCACGTTGGCCTTGATCTGCAGCCACTTCTCACTGGAATTGGCTCCTCCTACTGCTCTGATCCTTTGAACACCCTCACCCATGGTTTCTATATTGTGAAGTAGAGAAAAAGCAACTCCCTCAAACAGGGCTTTGAGGAGATCCTCCTTCTTTGTATCCAGTGTGAGTCCGAAAAATAATCCTGTCGCTCTCCCGTCAAAAATGGGGGCTCTCTCACCGATCAGATAGGGAAGGTATATGATCCCTGAAGGTTCTGAGGTGTCGATCTTATCCTGAAGGCTGTCAAGATCCTCCTTGTCAAAAAGCCGGCCCAGCCATTTGTAGCTTTGACCGCTGCAGTTAGTACTGCACTGGATCAGTGCCGAATCCGGAAGCACGTGCCGCTTGACTCCGGGAACTACCGGTACTCTTCGGCTGAGACAAGAGGATGTTCCCGATCCGTCTACAATAATGCTCTCGGAAAAACCTCCGGCTCCAACAATCTCGCAGAAAGCATCGATTCCGCCGGGATATACGGGAGTAGATTCCTTAAGTCCACACTCCAGAGCATAAGGGGTAACACATCTTCCGCCTTCGGAGTAGGCCGGAATGACTTCCGGCATTACATCTTTCGGGAAGAAGGCCTCGCAGGCCTCCCAGCTTGACTTCTGATAATCATAGAAAGCAATTGTCGAGGCAGTGGAATGATCCATTATCCTCCGCCCGGTGAGGCAGAAGAAAACATAATCTTTGGGGTACATCGCAGTGTGCCCGGATGTAAAGAGTTCCGGATATCTCCGATAAAACCAGAGAAGCTTGGCCTCATAGGAAGTGGCATCCTTCATAAAACCCGGAATGGCACTTCTGAGAGTGTTCATCTCCTCCTCGGCTCTTCTATCCTGCCAGGTAACTATTGGTGTTATCGCTCTGCCTTCTTCATCTATGAAAACAATACTGGGACCGTGTCCGTCCATACCGATCCCCCCGATATCTTCCGGGGAGACTCCCTGGCTTAAAACACCCTGTATCGCTTCCTTCACCGCTGCAAGCAGCATCTTCGGATCGTGTTCCGTGGCGCTTGTACCTGCCGGGTACTTGCCGCTGGCTGATACTCTGCGTTCCCTTGACACTGCCAGCGCCTTTACACTGCTGGTTCCAATGTCTATTCCCAGATACATCTTATCCATTGAAAAAACATCTCCTTAGCCGCAAAAATAACTTTCGCCCCTTAGTGATAGGGGAATTATCCCAAACAATCCCACAAATGTCAATATAAATTGTTTGATTTTGTGTACATTATTAAATATAATTCTGACTTTTTCATGCAAAATGCCAGTATTTGTCAATAAAATAACAATCCAGTGTGTATTTTTTGTGGTTTTTTGTGGTTTTTAAGTTTCAGCTTGACTTTCGGCCACATTCGATAATAAAGTGGTCTGAGGATTATTGTTTTTTTGCTTTTTTGGAGGTTGCTATGCTGGCCATTGAAAGACTTCAGATCATCAAGGATAGACTCGCCAATGAAGGTGCCGTTTCAGTCAAACAGTTGTCCGAGGAGCTGAGTGTGAGCCTTGAGACGATCCGACGGGATCTCAAAGAACTGGAGAAGAATAATGCAAATATCGTGCGGACCCACGGCGGAGCCTACATAATCGATGCTTTTGAGCACGAGGCTCCTCAATATCTGAGGCAGACCCTGTCCCCCGGCCGCAAGGAAACCATCGCCCACCAGGCATATAATTTCGTTCGTCCAAACGATACCATTTTTCTGGATCACTCAACCACTGCCCTGTATTTTGCAAAATATATTCATAAACAAAACATCGGTCTTACCATTATCACTAATTCCCTTCCCATCGCTCAGGAGTTTTCCACCAGCAAGTCCGTGAACCTGATTCTTATTGGCGGAGAATTCAGAAGTAAGTCCCAGTCCTTTGTTGGTGTTCGGGCAATCAACATGCTCAGAAGCCTCAAAGCGAAGAAGTCCTTTATCAGTTCCACCGGGATCCACCTGGTCACCGGAATCACCGATGACAACGAGCAGGAGGCCTACATTCGCCGGATGATGCAGGAAAACTCACTGGAACACTTCCTGCTTCTGGACCATTACAAGTTCGGCAAAAGTTTCATGAACGGCATCTGCGACCCGATGGATATAAACACAGTCATAACTGACATGGATCCGGGAACAGAATGGAAGGATTTTTTTGAGGCATATAACATTAATGTAGTTTTTCCTCACAAGGACTGACCTTTACAAACAAAACAGGCGCGTCACTGACCGGATCGATTCCGGTTCATGACACGCCTTCGTGTTTTTTGTCACTATTAAGTTGCTTTTTTTAGAAGTCTTTTGTATGTCCTATCGATGGCAAAAGCCCCGAAGGGTGCCGTTATCAGAATAGACACCACCGATATCGTGAGCACCAGCTTTCCGCAGGAAAGTCCCATGGCCAACGGAATCCCCCCGATGGCCGCCTGTACTGTAGCCTTGGCCGTGTAGGCCAGCATACAAAAGCCTCTCTCCTTCTTGTCAAATTTTGTTCCCAGAACACATAAGAATACTCCCAGCATTCGAAACGCCATAGCCCCAAGGATCAGAATCACCGCCATAGGCCCTGCCTGTTTCAGACTGTCAATGACCACTGAAGCTCCAAGGAGTACAAAGAGGAATACCTCCGCCGGGATCCAGAGCTTATCGAAGTAACCCGAAAGAGCTACCGCAAGATCAGGCTCCTTCTTTCTAATCATCATTCCCAGCGCCATTATGGCTATAAGGGACGCAAAAGGCAGCCAGGCGATCCCCTCCTCCACTGCATTCAGCAAAAAGGCGCCGGAGAGCAAAAGCAAAGCTTTTACCGTGAGGTTCACCTCGATACTTTTGAATACTATCAGAATCAACATACCAAAAGCGAATCCCCCAAAAACACCCAGGACTAAGGATACGGGAATATTCACAAAGCTCATAACATCAAAATAGCCCCCTGCCGAAAGACCGGTGAGCGCCGTAAAGATCACAATGACAAAAACATCATCCACGGAAGCTCCCGCCAGGATCATCTGGGGGATAGCTTTATCGGTGCCAAAGCCCTCATCTATCAATCGAATCATTCTTGGCACCACTACCGCCGGGGAAACCGCCGCAACCACGGATCCAATGATCGCCCCATCAAGAAGGCTGATATCAAAAATCCTGGGAGCAATGAGCATTATCCCACCGATCTCAAAAAGTGCCGGGAGGAAACATAAAAGGACTGCAGGCCGACCGGCTTTTGCCAGATCTTCAAATGAGAGCTTAAGTCCCGCTCTTATAAGAATAATAATGAGGGCGATCCTCCTTATCTCCTGAGAAATAATAAGGATGGAGGAATCAATGACCCCAAGGACAAAAGGACCGAGAAGGATACCCACAAGGATCATTCCCACAAGTCCCGGGATGTTAAACCTCCTGCAGATTCGCCCTGCGGCAAGTCCCGCCACGAGTATCAGTGCTATACTGAGAAGCAATTTTAGAACTCCTCGTCGTCTGCAGCATTCTTAACTGACGAAGCTGTCACAAATGCAGCTACAATTCCGGCAAATATACCAACTGCCGCCAGCACAGCGAAAGCTCCGAGAGCCACAATTACTTCAATCTGCATAATGATTACCTCCATTAACAATGCTTTTTTATAAAAACGCACTACAATTGATTATATTGCGACGGTCGTTTTTATACAATAACGAAAAATATTTTTTATATTCTCTTATTTTTTTTGTGCATATGGTATTGACAGAAAATTACAACAATATTTATAATATTATAAACAAATTATTTTTGCAAAAGGAGGATTTGCATATGAAAAAGAAGTTACTTGCATTAATTCTTTGTATTTCAATGGTTGCTGTACTTCTTGCAGGCTGCGGCGGTGGATCCAAGGATTCCGGAAGCGCTGACGGCGGCAGCGAAGACGCCAACATCAAGATCGGTATCATCTACATCGGCGATGAGAACGAAGGCTACACCGCTTCTCACATGAACGGTATTCACGACGCTATCAAAGAACTTGGTCTCTCAGAGGATGCCCTCATTGAGAAGACAAACATCCCCGAGGATGAGTCAGCATACGATGCAGCAGTTGACCTTGCTGAACAGGGCTGCACCATTATCTTCGGAACATCTTTCGGACATGAAGACTTCCTGATCCAGGCAGCTTCAGAGTATCCCGAGATCACCTTCTGTCACGCAACAGGTTATCAGGCTGCTTCCAGCGGACTTGAGAACATGCACAACTATTTCGACGGTATCTATCAGGCACGTTACGTATCAGGCGTAGTTGCAGGTCTTAAACTTCAGGATATGATCAACAACGGCGAGCTCACAGCTGACAAGTGCAAGATTGGTTACATCGGCGCATTCCCGTTCGCAGAGGTTATTTCCGGTTTCACAGCATTCTACCTTGGCGCTAGAAGCATCGTTCCTGAGGCTACAATGGAAGTTCAGTACACAAACTCCTGGGCAGATTCTTCCCTTGAGGCTGAGACAGCAAGAGCTCTCGTATCTGATGGCTGCGTACTTATCAGCCAGCACGCTGATACAACCGGTGCTCCTTCAGAGTGTGAAGCAATGGGCGTTCCTTGTGTAGGTTACAACATTTCAATGCTTTCAGTTGCTCCCAACAGTGCTCTTACATCACCCACAAACTATTGGCACGTATACTACAAGAAGGCTATCGAAGCTGCAATGAGCGGCGACAAGCTTCCTACTGACTGGGCAGGCGGATATGAAGTAGACGCTGTAGGAATCACAGAACTCGGCGATTCCTGCGCACCCGGAACTCAGGAGAAGGTTGACGAGACTATCGCAGCACTCAAAGATGGTTCTCTCCATGTATTCGATATCACTACATTCACAGTAGACGGAAAACAGCTTGAAGACAGTGACTATGTATATGATGGATATTTCCATGAGTCAGAACTTGCCGCTGCTCCTTCATTTGATTTCATTATCGATGGCATTACAGCAGACTAGCATTTCTAATTAACAATTTATGCGGAACTGCTTAAGGCAGTTCCGCATTTTTTGTAAAAGCGACGAGCCAAGGTTCGGGCAGATCAGGACTTTGGCGACCGCGTACAATCTCAGAACGTGCCTATCGGGCACTTCTTATGATTTG
>JAQYAH010000040.1 GCA_029227635.1 Clostridiales bacterium | reverse complement strand
TACCTGCTAAGGCCTGTGCTAATGCACCAACACGAGGGTTTGGGGAAACGTAATCCCCAACAAGTTGCCGCAAGCAATTTCGATTTATGGTTGCCTTGCATTGGGAACATTACTTTCAGCATATCGTTAAGAAGTATAATGATAAAAATACCGAGCAATTGCCGAGAATCACACCGCATGTATGCAGACACACCTTCTGCTCCAAGATGGCCAGGAGTGGTATGAATCCTAAGACTCTGCAGTCCATCATGGGACATTCTGAGATCAGTATCACCCTGGACGCTTATACGCATCTTAGCTTTTCGGATGCACGAAAAGACTTCAAAAAGTGTGTAAATGCCATGACTGTGGAGAAAATGCAGTCTGAGGAAGCTGAAAACTAGCTCGCTTTGCCGCCCGAACAAACACTTAAGGCGGCAGCATGTTGACAAATGGAGATAAAGGGATGTTTTTTCTTTTGAAAAATTGGCAAAAAAGATGGAAAGAACAGAAAAGGAGTCAAAGTGCGATGGCGACAGATTAGAGAGCCAGCTGCCGCCTTCGTGCCGCCCAAAGAGCAGAAAAACCATAAAAAATAGTGCTGATAAATGCGGAAAGATACGGGAAATAGCCAACATGGCTATAAAGACCTTCACGGCAAGCTGAAATACAGTGACGGCATTTCGGCGCATTTTTGGAAACTTTAGGAGATTAAAGTAATGATAAAAATACTTTTCATCTGCCACGGCAACATCTGCCGCTCTCCCATGGCAGAATTCGTATTAAAAGATATGCTCAGTGTCAGAGGCCTTTCCGATAAGTACCTTGTGGAGTCCGCGGCCACAAGTACAGAGGAGCTGGGAAACCCGGTCTATCCTCCGGCGAGAAGAAAGCTCCTTGATCACGGCATCGACTGCACCGGCAAAAGAGCAAGGCAGCTTTGCCGGGAAGACTATAAAAAGTTTGACTATCTTATCGGGATGGACAGGGCGAACATGAGAAACATGTTGAGAATGTGCGGAGGAGACCCGGAGAGCAAGATGTATGAGCTGATGGATTTCACGGATCGCCCGGGAGAGGTGGCGGATCCCTGGTACACGAGAGATTTTGAGAGTACATATAACGACGTGGTGGAAGGGTGCGCCGGATTTTTGGATTTTCTCGCGAAAAGCGGGGAGTAGGAGTCGCCATATTTTCCTTGCATAATCCCTGGAAAATGACATACAATGTAAGTTGTTAATGTCTTAAGAATCAGCAGTTTTTAAGAGGAGATTACGGAAGTAAAGGAGATTAATATGGGCGGTTTCTTTGCGTCAGCGCTTAAAGAGGATTGTGTTTTTGACCTCTATTTCGGAACAGACTATCATTCACACCTTGGCACAAGAAGAGCCGGAATGGCCGTTTACGGCAAGGAAGGTTTCAACAGAGCTATTCATAATATTGAGAACAGCCCTTTCAGAACGAAATTTGAGAAGGATGTCAACGAGATGAGCGGTTACATGGGCATCGGATGTATTTCCGACTATGAACCCCAGCCTCTTATCGTGAGATCCCATCACGGCACCTATGCCATTACTACAGTAGGTAAGATCAACAATATGGATGAGCTGGTGGAGGATCTTTTCAAGACCGAGAGCATCCATTTCATGGAGATGAGCGGCGGAGAGATCAACGCGACAGAGCTTGTGGCGGCCCTCATCAATGAGAAAGAGAATATCGTTGAGGGAATCAGGAATGCTCAGGATAGGATCATCGGATCCATGAGTATCATGCTCCTCACACCGATCGGAATCTATCTTGCAAGAGATAAGTACGGACGTACACCTATTATCATAGGTAAGAAGGAGGAGGGCTACTGTGCGAGCTTTGAGTCTTTTGCCTTCCTGAATATCGGATACAGAGATTACAAAGAACTTGGCCCCGGTGAGATCTGTGTTATGACTCCCGACGGAGTTACCACCTTGCAGGATCCCGGCAAGGATATGAAGATCTGTACTTTCCTTTGGGTTTACTATGGCTATCCTTCCTCGGTTTACGAGGGTATCACCGTAGAGGCTATGAGAGTGAGATGCGGCGAGAAGCTAGCTATCAGGGACGGACTTACAAAGGATGACATCGACACTGTTGCCGGAGTTCCCGATTCCGGTACGGCTCATGCGGTAGGTTATGCGAATGAGTCCGGAGTGCCTTTTGGAAGACCTTTCATTAAGTACACACCCACCTGGCCCAGATCTTTCATGCCTACTATGCAGAAGAAGCGTGACCTAATTGCGAAGATGAAGCTGATCCCGGTTCATGAGCTCATCAAGGGCAAAAAGCTCCTCCTCATTGACGATTCCATCGTTAGAGGTACTCAGCTCAGGGAGACCACCGAGTTCCTTTATCAGAGCGGAGTTGAGGAAGTGCATATCAGACCGGCTTGCCCGCCTTTGCTTTTTGGATGTAAGTACATCAACTTCTCCCGGTCGAAATCAGAGATGGATCTCATCACAAGAAGGATCATCGCTGAGGAAGAGGGAGATGATGTGGCAAGAAGCGTACTTGAGGATTACGCAAATCCCGATTCTGACAGATATAAGAACATGCTTGAGAAGATCCGCGTTCAGCTCGGATTCACCTCACTTGCATACAACCGTCTCGACGACATGATCGAGGCCATTGGACTTCCCAGGGAGTGCCTGTGCACATACTGCTGGGACGGCAGAGAATAATCACACCACAAGGAGAACAGCTAATGAGTGAGCACGAAGAGAAGATGGTAAATTCCAGAAACTTTATCGAGATGGCGATCGATAAAGACTTAGAAGAGGGAGTGTATGATCATGTTTGCACTCGCTTTCCGCCGGAACCGAACGGATATCTTCATATCGGACATGCGAAGTCGATTCTTTTGAATTATGGTCTCGCTCAGAAATATAACGGTACTTTTCACATGCGCTTCGACGACACAAACCCCACCAAAGAGAAGGATGAGTTTGTTGAGTCCATCAAAAAGGATATTCAGTGGCTCGGAGCTGACTGGAAGGACCACCTCTATTTTGCATCAGACTACTTTGAGAGAATGTATGAGTGCGCGGTGCTTTTGATCAGGAAGGGCAAGGCTTATGTCTGCGATCTGACTCCCGAGGAGATCAGGGAGTACAGAGGTACCCTCACCGAACCGGGCAAAAACAGCCCCTACCGGGATCGCTCCGTGGAGGAGAATTTAGAGCTTTTCGAGAAAATGCGTGCCGGTGAATTCGAGGACGGAAGCAAGGTACTCAGAGCGAAAATCGATATGGCCTCACCTAATATCAACATGCGTGATCCTATTATCTACAGAATCGCTCATCTCCACCATCACCGCAGCGGTGACAAGTGGTGTATCTACCCTATGTATGATTTTGCTCATCCGCTTGAGGATGCTTTTGAGGGAATCACTCACTCTATCTGTACTCTCGAGTTTGAGGATCACCGTCCTCTCTATGACTGGGTGGTAAGAGAGTGCGAGTTCAAGAATCCTCCCAGACAGATTGAGTTTGCCAAGCTCTATCTCACCAACATCGTCACCGGTAAGAGATACATCAAGAAGCTGGTAGATCAGAATATCGTTGACGGCTGGGATGACCCCAGACTTGTGTCCATTGCGGCACTGAGAAGAAGAGGATTCACTCCTGAGTCCATCAAGATGTTTATTGAGCTCTGCGGTGTGTCAAAGAGTAATTCTTCCACAGATTATGCAATGCTTGAGTATTGCCTGAGAGAGGATCTTAAACTTAAGAAGGCAAGGATGCTTGCGGTTCTTGATCCCGTAAAGGTAGTCATCGACAACTATCCTGAGGGTGTGTCCGAGGAGCTGGAGATCGAGAACAACAAGGAGAATCCGGAGCTGGGCAAGCGCAAGGTCACTTTCAGCCGTGAACTTTACATCGAGAGAGAGGACTTCATGATCGATCCTCCCAGAAAATACTTCCGTATGTTCCCGGGTAACGAAGTTAGACTTATGAATGCGTATTTCGTAAGATGCAACAGCTACGATACTGATGAGAATGGCAACGTAGTCTGCATCCACTGTACCTATGACCCTGCCTCAAGAGGCGGAGAGTCTCCTGACGGCCGCAAGGTTAAGGGAACTATCCACTGGGTTAATGCAGCAGATGCGGTGAAGACTACAGTCAGACTTTATGAGAATCTTATTGATGAGGAGAAGGGAGTTTACAACAAGGAGGATGGTTCACTGAACCTCAACCCCAATTCCCTCACCGTGTGTGAAAACTGCATGGTTGAACCCGCCCTTGCAAAAGCAGCAGCCGGGGACAGCTTCCAGTTTGTTCGAAACGGATTTTTTGTTGCGGACATAAAGGATTCCAAGGAAGGAAAGCCGGTATTCAACCGGATCGTTTCCCTGAAGAGTTCCTTTAAGCTCCCTAAATAATAGATAATGAATGATTTGACGATTCAGCTGGTGCCAAACAGCAGAACTCCTCTCTATGAGCAGATTTACAGCTTCATAAAGGGGGAGATCCGAAGCGGACGAATAGTATGCGGAGAGAAGCTTCCCTCCACCCGGGCGATTGCCGGAAGGCTTGAGATCAGCCGAAGTACCGCGGAGCTGGCCTATGAGCAGCTGGTGGCGGAGGGCTATATTGAGGCGATTCCTTGCAGAGGTTTTTTTGTCTCAAAGCTCGATGATCTTTACCTCCCGGAGAACAGAACAGAGATTCCGGTCAGGGGTGAGGAAAAAGAAAAAGCCGGGGACGAGAGTTATGAGTATGACTTTTCTCCTTTTGGCATCGATTTTGACAGCTTCCCCTACGCCACCTGGATGAAACTCACACGAGAGACGCTTGCCGGTGAGGGAAAAGAGCTTTTTTCCATGGGGGAGCCTCAGGGCGAGTATGATTTCAGAGAGAGCATCTGCAATTATCTCTACGCGTCGAGAGGCATGAATGTCCGTCCGGAAAATCTGGTTATCGGCGCCGGTAGTGACTACCTGAATATGCAGCTGGTATCCATTCTGAATGAGAATGGAGATCTGAAGGTGGCCATGGAGACTCCAACTTATGTGAGAGAGTATGAATTGCTGGAGAATCTCGGGGTGGAAGTCTGTACCGTGGGCATGGATGATTCCGGAATCAGAGTAGATGAGCTGGAAAGTTCCGGGGCGAATGTGGCATTTATCATGCCCTCCCATCATTTTCCCATGGGTACTGTGACCAGCATCGGTCGCCGGATGGAGTGCATCCGCTGGGCAATGAGGGCGGAGAACCGCTATCTCATAGAGGATGATTACGACAGTGAGTTCCGATACCGGGGCAAGCCGATTCCGGCACTTCAGGGTATTGACAACGGGGGAAAAGTGATCTACATGGGTACTTTTTCCAAAGCGATCGCTCCCTCCATTCGAATCAGCTACATGGTTTTGCCGGATAAGCTTATGGAGCGTTACCGGGAGGGAATCGGAAGGGCCGGTTCCACTGTGTCCCGAATCGATCAGAAGATCGTCAAGGAGTTTTTGGATCGGGGCTCTTTTGAGAGGCATCTCAACAAAATGCGCGGGGTCTATAAGACCAAGCGGGATGTCATCATTGAGGAGCTTAAGGATTCGTTTTCTTTTGCAAAAGTCTTCGGCGACGCCGCCGGGGTCCACGTTCTCGTAAATATGGGAAACCATATGACGGAGGAGGAAGCGGTGGGCCTTGCCGGAAAGCAGAAGGTTAAAGTCTACGGGCTCTCTGAGTTTTTTGTTCACGGAGATAAGCCCATAGAGGATACAATAATAATACTCGGTTTTGCCTCAATGACCGTATCTGAGATCAGAGAGGCCATGGCAAGGCTGAAGATCGCGTGGAGCTGATCCACGAAATCGGAATTGGAAGGTGAAAAGATGGAATTCAAAGAAGTGATCAAAGAACGTTTTTCCTGCAAAAAGTACAGTGACAGACAGGTTGAAAAGGAAGCTTTAGAGGCTATCCTCAATGCCGGACGTCTTGCACCTACCGCAAAAAATCTCCAGGGACAGCACATCTATGTTCTCCAGAAGGAAGAAGATCTGGCGAAGATCGACGGAGCTACACCCTGTCGCTACGGAGCCCCCACGGTTCTGGTTGTGACCTACAGCAGAACAAACTGCTTTACATATCCCGGCGGCAAGTACACTTCCACCGCTGAGGACGGAGCTATCGTTGCAACACACATGATCCTTGCGGCAGCAGATGAAGGCGTAAACAGCTGCTGGCTCAATGCTTTTGATCCGGATGCTCTTCACGCAGCTCTTGAGCTTAACGAGGATGAGGCAATCGTAATGTGCATGGATCTGGGTTATGCCGCAGAGGGCGCAGCACCTCTTGCAAACCATGACTCAAGAAAGCCTTTGGAAGAGACTGTTACATATCGCTAGAAGAGGAGCTCAATGAGAGAGAATTACAAGCGTCTGACACTTGCGATCCTTTTCCTGGTAATGGCCCTGATCCTTACCTCCTGCGACAGTCTTACGGGGGCGCTTTCAGGGGACCAAAATACGAGCGGCCAATCGGTAGATTATGAGGAGATCCCGGAGTATTCGGGGTCTCCTTATGTTGTGCTGAATGGAAATGTGCCGGTTTTTGAAATCGACACTGCGAAAGCCTCTGAACACTACTCCCGCCTGGATTCACTGGGGCGCTGCGGGGCGGCGGAGGCTGTGCTTGGAAAGGAGCTGATGCCAAAAGAGGATCGGCAGGATATCAGCGAGGTCTATCCCTCAGGTTTTGAAAACAAGGATTATGGAGATCTGGTCAACGGAGGATATCTATACAACCGCAGCCATCTAATCGCTTTTCAGCTTGCCGGGGAGAATGCCAATGAGCGCAATCTGATCACCGGAACCCAGTACATGAATCAGATGGTCATGACACCTTTTGAAAATCTGGTGGCGGATTACATCAAGGATACCGGGAATCATGTGAAGTATCGGGTCACCCCGATCTTTGAAGGCAAAAACCTGGTGGCCTCCGGCGTTACCATGGAGGCAAAGTCTGTGGAGGACGACGGGGATGCGATCTGTTTTAATGTCTACTGCTACAACGTACAGCCGGGCATTGATATCGACTACCGCACCGGAGACAGCAGGAAGGTCTCAAATCAGGGACCGGATAAGGATCTGCACTACACCAATGCCGGTTACTACCGCTGCAAAAGAACCGCTATTTTTGACGGAGAAGTGGGAAAAGAAGTGTGCCGGTATGTGCTCAACACCAACACCATGAAGATTCACGATCCTTCCTGCAAAAGCATTCGGCGCATCAAGGATTACAATATTGAATACAGCAATGAAGAGCTGGAAATTCTGGAAAAGCAGGGGTATTCCAGATGCCAAAACTGCTTGCCCTGATTCCGGGTCTTCCCGAACCCAGGCTCATTGCTAAACAAATCATCAGAAGTGCCCGATGGGCACTTCTGAGATTGTAGGCGGTCGCCAAATTCCGGGTCTGCCCGGACCCAGGCTCGTCGTTAAACAAATCATCAGAAGTGCCCGATGGGCACTTCTGAGATTGTAAGCGGTCGCCAAATTCCGGGTCTGCCCGGATCTAGGCTCGTCGCTAATACAAAAAGACGGTTCAGACCAAAAATCTGTACCGTCTTTCTCTTACATCATATTTCCAGCCTACGCTTCAGCGGGAGCCTCTTCCTCAGCGGGAGCTTCTTCCTCAGCGGGAGCCTCTTCCTCAGCGGGAGCTTCCTCCTCAGCGGGAGCTTCCTCTTCAGCAGGAGCTTCCTCCTCGTCTAAAGGCTGAATAGAAACATATTCTCTCTTGTCATATGCCTCTGAATCCTCGTCCTCATCGTCGAAATCACTGTCGAACTCCGCTTCACACTTCTTGAAATAAAGTAAAACAGCAGCTATTGCAGCACCGATAGCTGATAAAACGGCCAAAACCTTAAGAAACTTTTTCATAGTCAAACTCCTTTCAAAGTCACTTAGAATTTCTTATATTTTAATACTAATACAGGGAAAAATAAAGGAAAATCTAACTTACAGTCTTGTTATTTTCTGCTTATAAACTCTTTAGAAATTGTTAATACATAAAATAAATTTGTGTAGTATAATACTTTGAGTATTGTAATAGTATTTTTCAGATTTTGGCGCGAAGAGGTGTAAGTTTGGATATTCTTGTGGTTTTGCTATTGTGTCTGCTCAACAGAACAATCGCTAAGCGTAAGGGAAACAATTCATTGTTTTATGTGTTGCTGACGGTGATACTGTCGCTTATGATTCCCCTTTTTATCATGGTGGGATACACAAGCTATAAGGTCATCGGAATGGTCAATACATTGACCGGTGACTCTGAGACCATGCTTCAGACTATGTTGGATGTGGTCATGCCGGTTACCACGAAGATCGAGCTTATTGGACTTGGAGTGGGAGGAGTTCTCTCTGTCCTTCTCACCTTGTTTACTAATAAGAAGGCAAGACCGGTAATGAGAAACAACCCCGGAATGCAGGGGAATCCTTACATGAATCCTCAGAACGATCCCTATATGAATCAGCCCGGCCAGGGAATGAATGCCGGATACGGTGGTCAGCCTGTAAATCCCTATCAGAATCAGGGGGCTAACGGGTACGGACATCTGAACCAGAACCCTTACGGCGGTCAGCCTTTTTATGGTGGCCAGAACCCCTACGGGGGACAGGCTCCTTATGGAGCACCCGGTCCCGGAATGTACCAGGGACAGCCGGCTTCCTACATGGGAAATCCCGGATTTAATCAGCCTTTTACCTATGATTTTGCGGATGGAGACGGAGATCGACTCAGCACACCCTGCACTGTGTGTATTGTGAGAGAGCAGTCCTCAATCTCAGCTCAGGAAGTATTTACCTTTTCCCTCAATGGTCACAAGGCCTGCCAGCTGCCCAACGGTGGTTCCATGAGCCTCATGACCAACGCTCTTCAGAATACAATCACTGCCAGGAACGGATTTGGTGCCAGCCTCAAGAGGCCCATTCAGTTCACTGCGGTGCCCGGAGGATATGTGGAGATCCATGCCAAGGGAGACCAGTTCCTTCCGGATAAGACCGTGGGGTTGAGACCCTCTGACGGAGATGAATCGAATATTTAGTTTATGGCAAGCCTCGGTTCCCGGAACCGGGGCTTATTTTTGCCATAGCATATCAGCCAAAAGGTCCAGTGGACCTTTTGCTGATTTGAATAGCGATAAGCCAAAGTCCGGATCCTGCCTGAACTATAGCTGCCGTAAAGGGTTGTGCAAGAAATCCAAAAAGATTAATTTGTCCAAAAATAAATTTGGATATTTGTTGAAAAAATTTGTATGCAATGCTAAACTTATTGTAATTAAGAATAAATTTGGGTTATACTATTTCAATTTTCTGAAAAAGATATGTGTTGTCTAACAAAAAGGAGGTTACGGATATGATGATAGTTGGAAATGGTCGCCTGATTACAAGAACACAGGAGAACCCGTATTTTACAGACGGTGCGGTGGCAATCGAGAATGATCGTATCGCTGCGGTAGGTACCACAGAGGCTATTAAGAAAGCATATCCCGGGGCAGAGTTCATTGATGCTAAGGGTGGACTCATTATGCCGGCGTTTATCAATACTCATGAGCATATCTACAGTGCTTTTGCAAGGGGACTCGCCATCAAGGGTTATGCCGGAACAAGCTTCCTTAAGATTCTGGACGGCCTGTGGTGGACCATCGATCGCAATCTGACCAATGAGGACACAAGGCTTTCCGCTATGGCAACTTATATAGACTGCATCAGAAATGGTGTGACCACTGTTTTTGATCACCATGCAAGTTTTGGAGAGATCGACGGAAGTCTTTTTGCAATTGAGGATGCCGCTAAGGAGCTGGGAATCAGAACTTGTCTCTGCTATGAGATCTCTGACAGAGACGGAATGGACAAGGCGAGAGCCGCTGTCAGAGAGAATGTCAATTTCATCAAGCATGCGCTGAGTGACGATTCTGACATGATCGCCGGAATGATGGGTATGCATGCCCAGTTCACTATCTCCAATGAGACCATGGAGCTTTGCAATGCCGAGAAACCGGAGGGCGTTGGCTATCACATCCATGTTGCGGAAGGAATTGAGGATCTTCATCATTGTCTTAAGACTTACGGAAAGAGGATCGTGGACAGACTTTATGATTGGAACATTCTCGGAGAGAAGACTCTCCTTGGTCACTGTATCTACGTAAATGACCATGAAATGGATCTCATCAAGGAGACAGACACCATGGTGGTTCACAATCCTGAGTCCAACATGGGCAATGCCTGCGGATGTCCTCCTACAATTCACATCATGCACAAGGGAATATTAACCGGTCTCGGTAGTGATGGTTATACTCACGATGTTCTGGAGTCCTACAAGGTAGCTAAGGTTCTTCACCAGCACAACCTCTGTGATGCGACAGCAGCTTGGGGAGAGACCGCAGAGATGGTATTTAAGAACAATGCCATCATCGCCAACCGATACTTCGACAGAAAGCTTGGTGTTCTGGAGAAGGGTGCGGCAGCGGATGTCATCGTAGTTGATTACGATCCCTTAACTCCAATGGATGAGACAAATGTTGACGGACATCTTCTTTTCGGCGTATGCGGAAGGGACGTTGTCACAACTATCTGCAGCGGTAAGGTACTCATGAAGAACAGAGAACTCACCATGGTAGATACAGAGAAGGTTATGGCAGAGTGCAGAGTACATGCAAAGGCTCTTGCAGATCGGATCAACGAGGGAAGATAAGCAGTTTTATCTATAGCAGCTGATTGGATTTTTCACGGGAGGTTATTTTATGAGTGAAAGAATGACATGTATGTCTTTTGAACAGCTACTTGGCTGGGTATTAGATGAGAAAGAACAGAAAAATTCGGTGTTCGGGGTCAGAAGACCTTTCGTAGCCGACCCTTCAAAGACACAGATGCTTTTCGGCAGAAAGCTTGAGACTCCTATCGGTCCGGCAGCAGGCCCTCACGGTCAGCTGGCTCAGAACCTGATCGCTTCTTACTATGCCGGCTGCAGATTTTTCGAGCTTAAGACCGTTCAGATCATGGACGGCGCGGAGCTGGCAGCCTGCATCAACAGACCTTGTATTACCGCAGAGGACGAGTGCTACAACTGTGAGTGGTCAACAGAACTCTATGTTCCTGAGGCCATGGACGAGTACATTAAAGCCTGGGTGATCCTTCACATCATGGCAAAAGAATACGGCCTCGGATCCCCCGACGGCTTCCAGTTCAACATCAGCGTGGGCTATAATCTTGAGGGAATCAAGTCTCCCAAGATGGATGCTTTTATCGAGGGAATGAAGGAAGCGAAGGATACGGATTCTTTCCGCAATGCCATTGAGGTTTCTCTTAGCATGGTGGATCGTTTCAAGAACGTTACAAGAGATGATATCCTTGCGATTCCTTCGGAGATCTGTAATTCCGCTACTATCTCAACTCTTCACGGATGTCCCCCTGAGGAGATCGAGAGTATCGCTAATTACCTTTTGAAGGAGAAGCATCTCAATACTTTTATCAAGTGCAATCCTACCCTTCTTGGTTATGATTTTGCTAGAAAGACCATGGACGAGATGGGCTATGACTATGTAGCCTTCGGCGAGTTCCACTTCAATGATGATCTTCAGTATGTGGACGCTGTGCCCATGATCACAAGACTTATGGAGCTTTCCGGTGAACTGGGACTTGATTTCGGTCTCAAGCTCACCAACACCTTCCCGGTAGATGTTAAAGCAAATGAGCTTCCTGCCGAGGAGATGTATATGTCCGGAAAATCACTTTTCCCGCTGTCCATCGCCCTGGCTGCGAAACTTTCAAAAGAGTTCGGCGGTAAACTCAGAATTGCATATTCCGGCGGAGCAGATTATTATAATATCGATAAAATCGTTGGCTGCGGAATCTGGCCTGTTACCATGGCCACCACACTTCTCAAGACCGGCGGTTATCAGAGATGTAAGCAGATCGCAGAGAAGCTTAACGATACCGGTGCTTTTAACGAGTTCAAGGGAATCGACGTGGCAGCACTTGAGGCTCTGGCAGAGAGTGCCAAAACCGACAAGTATCATGTTAAGTCTGCTAAGGAACTTCCTTCAAGAAAGTCCAAGGATCAGGTTCCTTTGATCGACTGCTTCAAGGCACCCTGTAAGGAAGGCTGTCCTATCCATCAGGATATCACCGCCTATGTGGAACTGGCAGGTCAGGGCAAATACGCCGAGGCATTAAGAGTCATCCTCACAAAGAACCCTCTTCCTTTCCTTACCGGTACAATCTGTGCCCACAACTGTATGACTAAGTGTACCCGTAACTTCTATGAGGAGCCTGTTGACATCAGAGGAACCAAGCTCCTTGCAGCTGAGAAGGCTTACGATGAGGTAATTGGAGATTACAAAACTACAGCCGGAGATAAGGGCAAAGTTGCAGTAGTAGGCGGAGGCCCCGCAGGTATTGCAGCGGCTCATTTCCTTCTCAGAGCTGGCTACAGTGTAACCATTTTTGAGAGAGCGGATCACCTGGGTGGAATCCCTATGGATGTCATCCCTAAGTTCCGTATCGGTGCCGAGGCAATTCAGAAAGACATTGACATGGTCCTTCGCATGGGTGCTGAGGTAAGAACCGGTACCAACGTTGAGTCCATCGACGCACTGGAGGCTGAGGGATTTGACGCGATCATCCTGGCAATGGGTGCTTACGGCTCCAACGATATCGGTCTTGACGGCACAATTGAGGCTATCAGCTTCCTGGCTGACTTCAAGAAGACCGACGGAAATGTGGATCTCGGATCCAATGTAATAGTAGTAGGCGCAGGCAATACTGCCATGGATACAGCAAGAGCGGCAATCAGAAATGCCGGAGTTGAGAAGGTATCCATAGTCTACAGAAGAACAAAGAGATATATGCCGGCAGATGAGGAAGAGCTTATTGAGGCAATGGAAGACGGAGTGAACTTCCTTGAACTCCTCTCACCGGTTAAATTCGAGAACGGAAAGCTTACCTGCAGGAAGATGGCTCTGTCTGATGAGAGAGATGCTTCCGGCAGAAAGAAAACAATTGAAACAGATGAACTTGTTGAGGTGGCAGCAGATACTGTTATTTCAGCGGTAACCATGAGAGTACCTACTGACTTCTACAAGGATAACGGCATCGACGTTGACGAGAGAGGAAGAGCTATCTGCAGCAGAGAGACTTCACTTTCCGGACGGGCCAATGTATATGTTGTGGGTGACGGACTTGGCGGTCCCGCAACTATCGTGGAAGGCATCAGAGACGCTGCTAATGCAGCCTCTGCTATTATCGGAAGTGCTGTGGCCGGAGATATCGAGCCCGATGGCAATGAGGAAGGCTGTTTCGCTAAGAAGGGTATTCTGGCAGAGTCCTGTGAGGTATCCTCAGAGAGCGAGAGATGTCTCAAGTGTGATGTTGTCTGCGAGAACTGCGTGGATGTATGTCCGAACAGAGCGAATGTGGAGATCCGGGTTCCCGGCATGAAGATGGCACAGATCGTACACGTTGATCACATGTGCAACGAGTGCGGTAACTGTAAGGTATTCTGTCCTTATGCTTCTGCTCCTTACAAAGACAAGTTTACTCTTTTTGCAAATGAAACAGATATGGAAGACAGCACAAACGATGGCGTGGTATTCACAGATCTCGCTGCCGGAACCGTAAAGATCCGCCTCGGCGGACGCGTTACCGAGTGCAACGTACTCGATGAGAAGGCTCCGGTATACGATGGAATCCGAAAGATTGCAAAGGCTATCTATACTGACTATTCATATCTAATTGTAAAATAGCTTCTGAGTTCCTTTTTCCATAGGTCCTCAGAGCAAAAGGAGGAAATATGGAACCTATTATTGTCAGAGGCGGAGGAGATATTGCAACCGGAAGCATTTATCGGCTGGTCAAGGCCGGCTATCCGGTGATCGTTCTGGAGATCCCGAAACCTTCGGCGATCCGAAGATCAGTGGCTTTTTGTCAGGCAATTTATGAAAAGAGAATGCAGGTCGAAGACATGACCTGCATTCTTTGCGATAATTTTGAGGAGGCGGTTCGGGTCTCGAAAGAGGGAAACCCGGCACTTCTCATCGATCCCGAAGGGGAATGCCTGAAAAATTACAGACCCTGGTTTCTTGTAGATGCGATCCTTGCCAAAAAGAACCTTGGCACCACAAAAGACATGGCGGATGTTGTGGTGGGCCTGGGTCCCGGTTTTACTGCAGGAGAGGATGTGGATCTGGTGGTGGAGACCATGAGAGGACATCGCCTGGGAAGAGTGATTGCAAAGGGTCCGGCCATGGCAAATACCGGAATTCCCGGAGTTATCGCCGGTTACGGCAAGGAGAGAGTAATGCACTCCCCGGCTGCCGGAGTGATCCATAATCTCAGCAACATTGCGGATCTTGTGGAGGAAGGCCAGGTGATCGCTGAGATCACCACCCCTGAGGGCAAGGTGGAGAATGTATACGCATCCCTCACCGGAGTGCTTCGGGGTATCATTAATGAGGGCTTTGAAGTTACAAAAGGGCTTAAGATCGCCGACATAGATCCCAGAAAAGAGCAGGTGGCAAACTGCTTCACCATATCCGATAAGGCGAGAGCCATCGGTGGGAGTGTGCTGGAGCTGGCCTGCGCGGCGGAGCATGGCAGGATTGGGAATTATTTTGCCTGATACAAAAGATAATTTGTTTGACAACAGCCTGAACTTCTTTTAAAATAGCACTGTAGATGTGAATATGAGCTTTGTGCTCACATGACGAATCGAGAGAGATCGTATTTCGCGGCGCCGAAGATGAAAATCAGTGCAACAACTTTCAGGCAAAAGGATCGATTCCGATGGAACTCTGGAAAACTGCGTTGACGCAGTACCGAAGATGCAATCTTTCTTTCAGGAAGAGAAACTTTCAGGTCAATGACGGAGGCACGCTTTGATTGGCGTGCCTTTTTTGTGCCTTTTTTAAGCAAAAATTGCAGAATTCCCTGCATTTTTTATATGTAACTAAGATGTTTTGGGCTTAAAGGCTTAAAATATATGGGGTTTATTGTCAGAAATTTTTCTGGCAGAAAGGAGATTAAAATGGACAAGAAAACACCTCTTTACGAATCTCACCTCGCTTGTGGTGGTAAAATCGTAAGCTTTGCCGGTTTCGCAATGCCTGTGCAGTACGAGAACGGCGGAGTTATCAAAGAGCACATGTGCGTAAGAACAAACGCAGGTATCTTTGATGTATCCCACATGGGTGAAGTACTCTACGAAGGACCGGATGCCCTTGCTAACATCCAGATGGTTCTTACAAATGACTTTACCAAGATGTCAGCAGGACGTGTAAGATACAGCGTTATGTGTAATGACAACGGCGGATGTATCGACGACGTTATCGTGTACAAGTATTCCGATACCAAGTACATGGTAGTAGTTAACGCTGCTAACACAGACAAGGACGTAAACTGGATGCAGAGTCATGTCTTCGGAGACTGCAAGTTTACAAACATTTCTGACACACTCGGACAGATCGCTCTTCAGGGACCCAAGTCTAAGGAAGTTCTTGCTAAGATCGCTGACGAGTCATTATTCCCTGAGAAGTACTACACCTTCACACCTGAGGTTGATGTAGCAGGTGTTAAGTGTATCGTTTCTCAGACAGGTTACACCGGTGAATTCGGTTATGAGCTTTACATGCCTTCAGCTGACGCTGCAAAGGTTTGGGATGCTCTTCTTGAAGCAGGTAAGGAATTTGACCTTATGCCTTGCGGACTCGGTGCAAGAGATACCCTCAGACTTGAAGCTTCCATGCCTCTCTACGGACATGAGATGGATGATGAAGTTACTCCTCTTGAAGCTGATCTTGGCTTTGGCGTTAAGATGGGCAAGGAAGACTTCATCGGTAAGAAAGCTATTGAGGAGAAGGGTGAGCTCACAAGAAAACGTATCGGTCTCAAGGTTGTTGGACGTGGTATCGTCAGAGAACACTGCGATGTTTATGTAGGTGACAAGAAGGTTGGTTACACCACCTCCGGTACACACTGCCCTTACCTTGGTTATGCAATTGCAATGGCTATGCTTGACATCGATTACACAGAGATCGGCACAGCTGTTGAGGTTGAAGTAAGAGGAAGAAAAGTTGCTGCTGAAGTTGTAGCAATGCCTTTCTACAAGAGAGCTAAATAATAATCTGAACTTTACTGAAAAGGAGAAAACAAAATGGCAACAGTATTAGAGAACCTTAAGTATTCAAAGTCACACGAGTGGGTAGAAGTTCTTGACAACGGCAACGTAAGAATCGGTATCACAGATTTTGCTCAGCACGAGCTTGGTGATCTCGTATTCGTTAACCTTCCCGAGGAAGGTGATGAGATCGCTGTTGGCGAAGCTTTTGCAGACGTAGAGAGTGTTAAGGCTGTTTCTGACGTTATGTCACCCGTTTCAGGTGTTGTTTGCGCTATCAACGAAGATCTTCTTGATGCTCCTGAGAGCATCAATGCAGACGCTTTTGGCGCATGGTTTGTAGAAGTAGAGAATGTTTCAGAAGAGGAAGAGCTTCTTGATGCTGCTGCATACGAAGCATTCTGCGAGGAGGAATAATCACTATGGGAAGCTACGTTCCTTCAACTAAAGCTGAACGTGAGGAAATGCTTTCTAAAGTTGGTGTAGCTGATGTCAAAGGTTTATATGCTGCCGTTCCCTCAGAGATGATGGTGGACAGCCTTGATATTCCTGCCGGAATGTCAGAGCTTGAGGTTGCATCCAAAGTATCAGGCATGGCTAAGAAGAATAAGCTTTTCGATGCTATTTTCAGAGGTGCCGGTGCTTACAACCATTACATCCCTTCAATTGTTAAGCAGGTTACATCAAAGGAAGAATTCATCACAACATACACACCGTACCAGGCAGAAGTAAGCCAGGGTGTGCTTCAGAATATTTTTGAATATCAGACAATGATCTGTGAACTCACAGACATGGATGTTTCCAACGCTTCAGTTTATGACGGCGCAAGTGCAGCTGCCGAGGCAGTTACAATGTGCGTTGAAAGAAAAAGAAGCAAGATGATCGTTTCAGGTGCAGTTAATCCTATGTACATCCAGACGATCAAGACATACTGCGAAGGTGCTGACAGAGAAGTTGTTATCGCTCCTGTTAAGGATGGCGTGACAGATATGGAAGCTCTTGCAGCACTTATCGATGACGCAACCGCAGGCGTACTCCTTCAGCAGCCCAACTATTTCGGCATGATCGAGGACGCAGCTGCAGCAGGTGAAGCAGCTCATGCCAAGAAGGCTAAGTTCGTTATGGCTGTTGATCCTATTGCCATCACCGTATTAAAGAGCCCCAGAGAGTGCGGCGCAGACATCGTTGTAGGCGAAGGTCAGTCTCTTGGTATTCCTCTTTCCTTCGGTGGCCCTTACCTCGGATTCATGGCTTGTAAGAAAGAGCTCATGAGAAAGCTTCCCGGAAGAATCGTAGGTCAGACTGTTGACCATGATGGAAGGAGAGCTTTCGTATTAACTCTTCAGGCAAGAGAACAGCATATCCGTCGTGAAAAAGCTACATCAAACATCTGCTCCAACGAGGCACTCTGTGCAATGATGGCAGCAGTTTACATGACCGCTATGGGAACAAAGGGAATCACTGACTGCGCAAACCTTTGCTACTCAAAGGCTCATTATGCAGCAGCTCAGATCTCCGCTATTCCCGGATATGAGCTTGTAAACAACGGCGAATTCTTCAACGAGTTCGTAACAAGAGTTCCCGATGCCGACAAGGCTCTTGCAGCTCTTGAGGAGAAGGGAATCCTCGGCGGATATCCTGTTGACGGCGGAATTCTCTGGTGTGTAACAGAAATGAACTCTAAGGATCAGATCGATGAGCTCGTTTCAATCTTAAAGGGGGTGAACTAGCATGCAGTTGATTTTTGAAAAAAGCTGTGAAGGACGTTCCTGTTCAATGATGCCTTCATGTGATGTGCCTGTATGTGAGATTCCGGCTTCTTTAAAGAGAGAAAGCGCACCGAAACTCCCTCAGATGGCAGAAGTAGATATTTCAAGACATTATACAGAGCTCATGAAGCGTACTCACGGTGTAAATGACGGATTCTATCCTCTCGGCTCTTGTACAATGAAATACAACCCTAAAATTAACGATGAGATGGCTAACCTTGCAGGTTTTGCAGGACTTCATCCTCTTCAGCCCGTACACACAGTACAGGGTGCTCTGGAGGCTCTGTCAGTTCTTGAAAGCTACCTCGACGAGATCACAGGCATGGATGCTATGACATTCCAGCCCGCAGCCGGTGCTCACGGTGAGTTCACAGGTCTTCTTATGATCAAGGCTTACCACAAGGCTAACGGAGATCTCAAGAGAAACAAGATCATCGTTCCCGATACTGCACACGGAACAAACCCTGCTTCCTGTACAATGGCAGGCTTCAAGGTTATCAGTATTCCTTCTAACGAGGATGGCTGTGTAGATCTTGACAAGCTCCGTTCAGTTGTAGGCGAGGACACTGCAGGTCTTATGCTCACCAACCCCAACACAGTTGGTATCTTCGACAAGAACATCCTGGAGATCACAAAGATCATCCACGAGGCAGGCGGTCTCAACTACTACGATGGCGCTAACTTAAATGCGGTTATGGGCATCGTAAGACCCGGCGATATGGGATTTGACGTTATCCACCTCAACCTTCATAAGACCTTCTCAACCCCTCACGGCGGCGGCGGCCCCGGAGCAGGTGTTGTAGGCTGCAAGAATATCCTTGCTCCTTTCCTTCCTCTTTACCACACAGTTAAGAGTGGAGAAGGCTATGAGATGGAGGCTCCCGCTCAGTCTATCGGAAGCGTACGTTCCTTCTATGGCAACTACGGTATCGCTATCCGCGCATTGTGCTACGTTATGACACTCGGCAAGGAAGGTATCCCCGAGGCTTCATCAAATGCAGTTCTCAATGCTAACTACATGAGAGTTAACCTTCAGGACGAGTTTGATATTGCATTCAACAATATCTGCATGCATGAGTTCGTAATTTCCCTTACCCGCACAAAGAAGGACAAGGGTGTTACTGCGCTTGACTTTGCAAAAGCACTGCTTGACTACGGCGTACATCCTCCTACCATGTACTTCCCTCTCATTGTAGACGAAGCACTCATGGTAGAGCCTACAGAGACTGAATCAAAAGATACTCTTGATGAAGTAGTAAGAATCTTCAAGGAGATCCTTAAGAATGCCAACGAGAATCCCGAGGCACTTCACGAGGCTCCTCACACAACTCCTGTCAGCCGTCTTGACGAAGTTAAGGCTGCAAGAGAACCGGTTCTTCGTTACGAGTATTAATAATTGACCAGGAGATACAAATGAGTTTTTTTGATCTTATAGTAATCGGCGCAGGCCCCGGTGGCTATGTTGCAGCTATCAAGGCTGCACAGCTGGGCAAGAGCGTTGCTGTAATTGAAAAAGATAAGGTCGGCGGCACATGCCTCAACAGAGGCTGTGTCCCCACCAAAGCTCTGGTGCATGCATCAGAGGTTCTTGAGCAGATAAGCAGCTGTGGAGAGCTGGGAATCAGCGTAGAGTCTGTATCTTATGATTTTGCAAAGCTTCATGAGAGAAAGGCAGAAGTAGTTTCCAAGCTCAGAGGCGGAATTGAGAGTCTGTTCAAGGCAAACGGAGTGACTTTGATCAACGGCACAGGTTTTGTGGCTGATGCTCACACAGTCAAAGTCGGTGAAGATGTTTATGAAGCCGGAAACATTATCCTTGCAACCGGTTCATATCCCGCTAAGCCTCCTATTCCCGGACTTGATCTTCCCGGAGTTGTTACCAGTGATGACCTTCTTGAAGGTGAAGGTGTTGACACAAAGAGCCTTGTTATCATCGGCGGCGGCGTAATCGGTGTTGAGTTTGCAACAATCTATCACGCTCTCGGCTGTGAAGTAACCATCATCGAGGCAATGGATCGTATCCTGCCCACTATGGACAAGGAGATCTCTCAGAACCTCAACATGATCCTCAAGAAGAGAGGCATCAAGGTAAATGCCGGGGCAAGAGTAGAGTTCATCGAGGAAGCGGACGGACTTACCGTTCACTACACAATGAAGGATAAGCCCATGGAAGTAAAGGCAGATAAGGTCCTTGTTTCCATCGGACGCCGTGCTCAGACTGGCGGAGTTGTGGACGAATCCATGGATCTCGGTATCGAGAGAGGTCTTATTCCCGTTGATGAGAACTACCAGACCTGCGTTCCCGGTATCTATGCTATCGGCGATATCGTAAAGGGTGGTATCCAGCTTGCCCATGCAGCTTCAGCTGAGGGTGTAAATGCTGTCTGCCATATGTTCGGTGAGGAGCCTGAGAAGGACATGAGTGTTGTTCCTTCCTGCATCTTCACAAGCCCTGAGATTGCAGCGGTAGGTATGACAGAGGCTGAAGCTAAGGCTAAGGAGATTCCTGTTCTTGTAGGCAAGACTATCATGTCTGCTAACTCCAAGACAGTGATCGAATCCGGAGACCGCGGTTTCATCAAGCTCGTATTCAATGCTGACACCAAGGCGATCATCGGTGCACAGATGATGTGTATCCGGGCTACAGATATGCTCGGTGCCCTCACAGATGCTATTGTGAACGGACTGACTCTTGAGCAGATGTCAAAGACAATCTGGCCTCATCCCACTTTCAGTGAGGCGATCGGTGAAGCGCTGGAGGATCTGGGAACAGGTTCCATCCATTCCGCTCCCAAGCGTAAAAAGAAATAATTTTCTAAACATAAATCGGAATTGATTAAACCCCACAAACAGGAATACTCCCATCATGAATTCATGATGGGAGTATTCAGATTAGGCATTTAGAGGTAGAAAATGATAAACAAAACACTTTACTATATCAGCGAGGAGACAAATCCTTATCAGAACCTGGCTGTTGAAGAGGCACTCATGGACATGGTCAAAGAGGGAGAGTGCATCCTTTACCTCTGGCAGAACAGGCATACGGTGGTAATCGGGAAGAACCAGAATGCCAGAATGGAATGCAAGGTTGACAAGCTGGAGGAGGAAAATGGATTCCTTGCCAGAAGACTTTCCGGGGGAGGAGCAGTTTTTCACGACCTTGGCAATCTGAATTTTACTTTCATTATGAGAAAAGAAGATTACGACCTGGAGCGTCAGGTCGATGTTATAGCCAAAGCAGCCCAGAGCTTTGGAATAGATGTAGTTAAATCCGGAAGAAATGATATTTTGGCGGAAGGTCGGAAGTTCTCCGGCAACGCTTTTTACTCCAACAATGTCAGCTCCTATCACCACGGCACTATCATGCTGGATGTGAATCCGGAGATGCTTCCCAGATACCTCAATGTATCTCTGGATAAGCTTAAGTCCAAAGGCGTTGACTCAGTAAAATCCCGGGTAATCAACCTCAAAGAACTCAACAGTGACATCAGCGTAGAAGGTATGAAGGAGGCGCTTCTTTGGGCTTTTGAACAGGTTTACGGCTCAAAACCCAACCCCATAATAAGAAGTGATTTTGATGCCAGAAAGGTGGCTGTCCTTACGGAAAAATATGCTTCCGACGAGTGGAAGTATGGCAGGGTGACCGAGTGCACCTGTGAGCTCAGCAGGCGCTTTGAGTGGGGCGGCAATACATTAAAGTTCGGTGTTGAAGAGGGCCGGGTAAAAGACATGGCCATCGAATCGGATGCCATGGACTCTGAGTTTATCATCACCCTTGCTGAGACCTTAAAGGGAACAGAATTCACTAAGGCATCTATGGTGGAGGCGATCCTTGGTACTGAGGCAGAAAACGAACTTCAGGAGACCATGAAAAAAGATATTGCCGGACTCATAAGTGAATCCATGTAAAAAAAACTTGTTAATATTTTTGCAAAGTAGTAAAATATACTGGAAATAAAAAACAGGGGAGCTTGTTTGGCAGGCTGAGAGGAAGTGATCAACTTCGACCCTTTTACCTGATGCGGGTAATGCCGCCGTAGGAAGTCAGATTTGATTTTAAGGAGGCATTCTTACGGGAGTGGCTCCTTTTTGTTGAAGCGATGAGCCAGTAAATCACAGGAGGTATAAGCATGGTTAAAGTAAACGGCGATGAGATGAATATTGCCGGAATGACTGTTGCCCAGTATCTTGACACCACAAGCTATGACATCGCCAGAATTGCGGTGGAACGCAATGGAGATATTGTATTCAAAGCAGAGTACGAGACAACAGTGATCGAAGATAATGACAGTCTTGAAGTGGTAAGCTTCGTGGGAGGTGGTTGAATGATCCCTTCCAGAGAAGAATGGATGGCGGCCCTCAGGGAACGCCATGGTGCAGAACTAGCGGAGAAGTTTGGACAAACCACGGTGGCAGTCTGCGGACTTGGAGGGCTTGGCTCTAACATTGCCATATCCCTTGCAAGAGCGGGAGTCGGAAAGCTTATCCTAATAGATTTTGACGAGGTGGATATCACCAATCTTCACCGCCAGCAGTACAAGGCCAACCAGATCGGAATTCCAAAGCCTCTGGCTATTTGCGAGAACTTATCGGAGATTGCCCCCTATGTGGAGACGGTTCCCATTATTGCAAAAGTCACTGAGGAGAATCTGGAGGAGCTTTTGGGGGAAGCGGACATCATTTGCGAGGCTTTTGACAAGGCAGAAGCAAAGGCCATGCTGGTGAACGGTGTGCTGGAGAAATTCCCGGATAAGTACCTTGTTTCCGGCTCCGGAATGGCAGGTATAGGAAGCCCTAACATGATCAAAACCAGAAAAGTCATGAAGAAATTCTATCTCAGCGGAGATGAGGTCAGCGACGTGGCAATGGCCATTGGACTTGTGGCTCCCAGAGTGATGCTCTGTGCGGCTCATGAAGCGCTGACAGTGCTTCGTATTATTGCTGGTGAATTTGATGTATAAGAAAGAAGGATGGAAAATGAACAACGACAAACTTATTATCGGAGGCCATGAATTTAACTCCCGTTTTATTCTTGGATCCGGCAAGTATTCAATGAAGCTTATTGAGGCAGCTATTAAGGATGCCGGTGCGGAGATAATTACCCTTGCAGTTCGCCGGGCCAATACTAAAGATCAGGAGAATATTCTGGATTTTATCCCCAAGGGGGTAACTCTTTTGCCTAATACCTCCGGAGCCAGAAATGCTGAGGAGGCAGTGCGCATCGCCCGCCTTGCAAGAGAGCTTGGCTGCGGAAACTTTGTAAAAGTAGAAATCATGAGAGATACAAAGTATCTCCTTCCTGACAACCAGGAGACCATTAAGGCTACAGAGATTCTGGCAAAAGAGGGTTTTGTGGTAATGCCCTACATGTATCCCGACTTAAATGCGGCAAGAGACATGGTAAATGCCGGCGCAGCCACCATAATGCCACTTGCTTCACCTATCGGATCCAACAAGGGTCTTGCTACCAGGGAATTCATTCAGATCCTTATTGATGAGATCGATCTTCCCATCATTGTGGATGCAGGTATCGGCAGACCTTCCCAGGCCTGTGAGGCTATGGAGATGGGAGCAGCGGCAATAATGGCCAACACTGCTCTTGCCACTGCCGGAGATCTTCCAATGATGGCTTCCGCTTTCAAGCAGGCCATTGAAGCCGGACGCAAAGCTTACCTTTCAGGTCTTGGACGAGTGCTCACAAGAGGCGCCTCAGCTTCTGATCCCCTCACCGGATTTCTTAGAAACTAGGGGGGCGGATCAATTATGGAAAATCAGTTTTTTGTGGATTCTGAGTACCTCTCGAAGGAGGCTCTTGCCAGAAAACATCAACTTGAGACCGATCCAACAAGCCGAAAGGATCACATGGAATATCTCCCGGGAATGGAGATCATTGAGTCCGACGTGAGGGAGAAAGTCATCTCCCAGATGGAAACGTATGACTACTCCGTCTACACTGCAAAAGATGTAAGGGCAGCCCTGGAGCATGAGACCTGCAGTGTGGAAGATTTCAAAGCCCTTCTCTCACCGGCGGCGGAGCCTTTTCTCGAAGAGATGGCTCAGAAGGCCCGGATCGAGACCAGTAAGCATTTTGGCAACACGGTGTATCTTTTCACCCCGCTTTACATTGCCAACTACTGCGAGAACTACTGCGTTTACTGTGGCTTCAACTGCTACAACCACATCAACCGTATGAAGCTCAGCTTTGAGCAGATCGAGCATGAGATGAAGGTCATTGCCGACTCCGGCATGGAGGAGATCCTTATCCTCACCGGAGAGAGCAGAGCACAAAGTGATGTGGAGTATATCGGTGAGGCCTGTAAGCTGGCGAGAAAGTATTTCCGGATGGTAGGTCTTGAAATTTACCCGGTGAATACCGACGAATATCACTATCTCCACGAGTGCGGAGCAGATTATGTTACTGTGTTCCAGGAAACTTACGACGCGGACAAGTACGAGACATTGCACCTTATGGGTCATAAAAGAGTCTGGCCCTATCGCTTCGATGCCCAGGAGAGAGCCCTCAGAGGTGGCATGAGAGGAGTGGCTTTTTCCGCCCTTCTCGGCCTTTCCGACTTCCGAAAGGATGCCCTTGCCAGCGCTCTTCACGTGTACTATCTCCAGAGAAAGTACCCCCAGGCGGAGATGTCCCTGTCCTGCCCGAGACTTCGTCCCATCATCAACAATGACAAGATCAACCCTCTTGACGTGGGGGAGACCCAGCTTTGCCAGATTCTCTGCGCTTACCGGATATTCCTGCCTTTTGTGGGAATCACCGTGTCCTCAAGAGAGAGTGCGGAGTTCAGAAACGGCATTGTAAAGATCGCTGCCACCAAGGTTTCCGCCGGAGTTTCCACCGGAATCGGAGATCATGAGAGCAAGTACACCGGCAAGGAGGAGGACACTGTCACCGGCGATGAGCAGTTTGAGATCGACGATGCCCGGAGTTTTCAGGATATGTACCAGGATATGTCCGAGGAGGGACTTCAGCCTGTGCTGAACGATTATGTCTATGTCTAGAATTCTTTGTGTGACTAACAGAAAACTTTGCCGGGAGGATTTTTTTGACCGGATAGAGAAGATCGCAGCGGGAAACCCTGCCGGGATCATCCTTCGGGAAAAAGACCTCTCCCCGGAAGAATACAAAGTCCTGGCCCTTCGGGTCAGAGAGATTTGCCAAAAGCACAAGGTTCCCTGTATTTTTCACACCTTCTGGGAGATTGCCCTTGAACTCTCCCACGAGGCAATCCATGTGCCTCTCCCGGTGCTCAGGGAAATGTCAGCCGGGGAGAGAGTAAGGTTTACCACTCTTGGAGCCTCCTGCCACAGCGTCGCGGAGGCAAAAGAGGCCGAAGAGCTTTCCTGTACCTATATCACAGCGGGGCATATTTTTGAGACCGACTGCAAAAAAGGTCTCCCGGGAAGAGGAACTGACTTTTTGCAGGAAGTATGCCGGGAGGTATCCATCCCTGTTTTTGCCATAGGCGGAATTGAACCCGGAAATATTTCCAAAGTGAGAGAAGCGGGAGCTTTTGGAGCCTGTCTTATGAGCAGCCTCATGGTGGAGAAAGACCCGGGGAAACTCCTTTTGACAATGGAGAAAAAAATATGAAGTTTAACAGAGAAATGCTGTCTTTGTACGGCATCACCGACAGAGCCTTTGTGGGGGAGATGACCCTCATGGAGCAGATCGAGGAGGCCATCAAAGGCGGCACCACCATAATCCAGCTGAGAGAAAAGAACCTCAACAAGGAAGCCTTCATTCAGGAGGCCATAGAGGCAAAAGCTCTCTGCGCAAAATACAATGTCCCACTCATCATCAACGATGATCCGGAGGTGGCAATTAAGGCCGGAGCCGATGGGGTTCATGTGGGGATCGAGGATACTCCGGTTTCCCAAATCCGAAAGAACGCACCGGAAGGTTTTATAATAGGGGCTACATGTAAGACTGTGGAGCAGGCCTTAAAGGCAAAAGCCGAAGGTGCTGATTACATGGGAGTGGGAGCGGTTTTCCCCTCCCCCACCAAAAAAAATGCAGTAAGAATAACCCTGGATCAGTTAAATGAGATCTGCACCTCGGTGGACATTCCGGCGGTAGCAATAGGGGGAATAACCCTGGAAAACATCCGGGAGCTTTCCGGAGCAGAAGTTGCCGGATTTGCGGTGATCTCCGCACTTTTCGGGGCAAAAGACATTACGGCGGCGGCGAAAGAATTAAAGTCCGCGGCCAAAGCTATAGTTGAATAAATATGTTGTAACTGCCGGGGCCCTGCCCCGGCGTTAAGCGGTACATTGGGGGCACCACCTTGTTCCGCTATAAAAAAGATGCTGATTATGAAAGGAGTACTAAAATGATCATGAAGACAGCATTGACCATTGCAGGAAGTGACTGCAGTGGAGGCGCCGGTATCCAGGCAGATTTGAAGACAATGACCATGAATGGCGTTTTTGCCATGAGTGCGATCACTGCCCTCACCGCCCAAAACACAACCGGCGTAAGAGCAATCGAGGAGTCATCTCCCGAATTCTTGAAACAGCAGATCGATGCGGTTTTTGAGGACATCCGTCCCGACGCAGTGAAGATCGGTATGGTATCCTCCACCGAACTCATCAGAGTAATCGGTGAAAGGCTCAGATTCTACAAGGCCGCAAACGTGGTGGTAGACCCGGTTATGGTAGCGACCAGCGGCTCTTCACTCATGAAGACCGATGCCATAAGCACCCTCATTGAGGAACTTTTCCCTCTGGCAGCCCTTGTCACTCCCAACATTCCTGAGGCTGAGATCCTCTCCGGAATGGAGATAGGAACAGTGGATGACATGTATACCGCTGCAAAAAAGATTGGTGACGACTATGGGTGTGCAGT
Organism: Clostridiales bacterium; assembly: GCA_029227635.1. Taxonomy (GTDB): domain Bacteria; phylum Bacillota; class Clostridia; order Lachnospirales; family Lachnospiraceae; genus SUG1684. The sequence continues at coordinate 4,864 of JAQYAH010000040.1, read as the reverse complement.
GCTGGTAAAGGGTGGTCACAACCTGAATGACGCCAACGATCTTCTCTACTCAGAAGGTGAGTTCATCTGGTTTGAAGGCAAAAGGATCGACAATCCCAACACCCACGGCACCGGCTGTACTCTCTCCAGTGCTATTGCTTCGAATCTGGCCAAAGGCTTTTCTCTTAACGACTCTGTGAGACGGGCAAAAGACTATATCTCCGGTGCGTTAAATGCCATGCTGGATCTTGGCAGCGGCAGCGGACCTATGAATCATGCTTTTGCACTTACAGATGAATATAAGAAGGAGGCCAAATAAGATGGAAGAAAGACGTACTTCGGTATTTGAGAATGGTTTGATCTGGTTCGGGGCGGCAGTATCTCTGGCGGAGATCCTCACCGGAACCTATTTTGCACCCCTTGGTTTTTCAAAAGGTGTGCTGGCAATTGTTGTAGGCCATGTGATCGGCTGTATCATGCTTTTCCTTGCGGGAGTTATCGGAGGCAAGACCCGTAAGAGCGCAATGGAAACTGTAAAAATGAGCTTTGGCGGCAAGGGAGCCCTTCTTTTCTCCCTCCTCAACATCATTCAGCTGGTGGGCTGGACCGCCATCATGATCTTCGACGGAGCGCTGGCGGTTAACGGTATTCTGGACATCGGCTGCTGGATCTGGTGTATCGTCATCGGCGCCCTTATTGCAGTGTGGATCCTCATCGGTATCAAAAACCTGGGCAAGATCAACACTGTGGCAATGGCTGCTCTTTTCATCCTCACCATCGTTCTGAGTTTCGTTGTATTCGGAGAAGGCTCCGCCCTTGCTATCAGCGAGGAAGGCATGACCTTCGGTGCGGCAGTGGAACTTTCCGTGGCAATGCCTCTTTCCTGGCTGCCTCTCATCAGTGACTACACGAGAGAAGCCAAAAAGCCTGTCATGGCAACTGCAGTCAGTGCCATAGTATACGGTATTGTCAGCTGCTGGATGTACATTATCGGAATGGGTGCTGCGATCTTTACCGGAGAGTCAGACATTGCCTCCATCATGGTAAAAGCCGGTCTTGGCATCGCAGGTCTTCTGATCATCGTGTTCTCCACCGTTACCACCACTTTCCTGGATGCTTACTCAGCCGGTATCTCCAGTGAATCCCTCTCAGGAAAAATCAACGGTAAATGGGTGGCAATCGTTGTGACGGTTATCGGAACTATCGGTGCCATCGCCCTGCCTCTCGGGGACATCACCAACTTCCTCTACTTTATCGGTTCGGTTTTTGCTCCCATGATTGCAATCCAGATCGCCGACTTCTTTATTCTCAGAGATGACAGTGAGGAGAGCGCTTTCAACGTGAGAAACCTTATCGTGTGGCTCATCGGCTTTGGAGCATACCGCTACCTCATGACCGTGGACATGATCCTTGGCAGCACTCTGCCGGATATGGTCATCACAATCATCCTCTGTGTGATCGCAAACAAATTATTTAAGAAAAAAGCATAAAAAAGACAAAGAGTTCTCCCAAACTGGCTTGGTCAAAAAATACATATCTGGCACTTAAAGACAATACCACTCTGTGTTATTCTTTATCTCGACGATTCGATTCGGAGGCCTTATATGATATCGAAAATAGCAGTTATCAACGACCTTTCTGGTTTGGGAAGATGCTCACTTACCGCCGCCATCTCAACCATTTCGGCTATGGGAGTGCAGCCTGTTCCTCTGCCCACTGCGGTTCTTTCCGCTCAGACTGGTTTTTCCAGCTATTACTGTGATGATTTCACAGATCGAATGGACAATTTCACCAATGAGTGGAAGAAGCTGGGAGTTAAGTTTGAGGGCATTTATTCGGGATTTGTAATGAGTTCCGAACAGATCAGAAAGATCAGGTTTTTCCTGGATGAGTTTTACCGGGAAGACACCTTATTGCTGGTTGACCCTATACTTGGGGACGATGGTGTTCCCTATGATTTTTTCAATGACAAATTAAGAAATGAGATCCGAAGCCTGGCTATGGAGGCCGACATTATCACTCCCAATCTCACGGAACTTGCTCTTTTATCAGGCAGAGACTATGAGACTTTCGGGGAGGATTATGAGGTCATAGAGGAGGCCGCTTCAAAGCTCATTAATAAACCCGGGAAGAAGATCATTGTAACCGGAATCAGGAGCGATGATCCGGAAACAGGAGAGCCCCAGGTGGGAAATCTTCTGGTAACTAAGGACAAGACCCGGAAGATAGTCTTTAAGAGACACGGGGGAAGTTATTCCGGAACCGGAGATCTTATGGCTTCGGTTACTTTTGCCGGAATCATCCGGGGAGATGCTCCGGAGGAAGCCCTAAGACTTGCGGGAGAATTCATTGAGAAGTCCATTGAGGAGACAGCAGCAGCCGGAACTCCCGGCCCCGAAGGTGTTTTCTATGAGAACTACATGGGAATGCTCACTTCGAGGAGGTAAGTAGTATGGACTCAAAGAAACTCAGAAATATTACAATGGCAGGACTTTTCGCTGCGATGATCACAATTATGACCGCTTATCTTTTCCATGTGCCTTATGGAGTTAACGGCGGATATATCCATTTCGGTGATATGCTCATCTACCTTGCAGCAGTGCTTCTGCCTAAACCCTATGCCATTGCGGCAGCTGCCATCGGCGGCGGTCTCGCGGACATCCTTACCGCTCCCGCCTGGGCACCTTATACTATCGTGATCAAGGCGCTCCTTTGCATCGCTTTCACTTCCAATGGGGAGAAGATCGTGACTGTAAGAAACGTGGCAGCCGCAGTTATTGCTTATCCTATCACCTGCCTTGGCTATTTTGTTGCCGAGCTCATCATGTTCGGAAGCAAGGAAGTCGCCTTCTGGGGATCTGTTTCCGGAAACCTTGTACAGTGTACCGGAAGCCTTATCCTTTTCATTGCGGTAGGTGTTGTGCTGGATAGAATCCATGTGAAGAACCTGCTAACCGCTGAGGCGAAATAGTATAGTTCAATATTGTATTTACAGACGAGCCTTACAGGGGATGACCTTGTAGGGCTCTTTTATTATTATCTAGAATTATGACACATTCACATAGAGAAACTGACTATTGTTCCCGATCTAAAGCTTGTAGAATAAGACCATAAGAAACACAGACTACTTTTCAGGAGAGAGACATGAAAAAATCAAATAAAATATTATTCGGAATCATTCTTGTTATCGTTGGTGCAATACTTACCCTCAACGCAGTTGGAATCACCAGCATCGATATTTTCTTCAGAGGTTGGTGGACACTTTTTATTATAGTACCCTGTGCCGTGGGTCTTTTTAATGACAGCGACAAGAGCGGCAATATCACCGGACTTATCTTCGGAATACTGCTTCTGATCTGCTGTCAGGGAATCCTGGACTTTGAACTTTTCTGGAAGCTTCTGGTTCCGGTAGTCGTTCTCCTCATCGGACTTAAACTCATATTGGGAAGCTTCTTCGGAGCCAAGGGAGATCAGGTGTTTCGCCAGGCTAAAGAAAGCAAGGGGGGAGTAAGAACAGGAACCGCAACTTTTTCCGGAACCACAATCAACTGTAATGGAGAGGTTTTTGAAGGAGCTCAGCTGGATGCAGTTTTCGGAAGTGTGACCTGTGACCTCAGAGGGGCCATAATCACCGGAGATTGTGCGGTAAATGCTTCGGCGATCTTTGGAGGAATCGACATTTACGTTCCCGCGGGAGTAAATGTGAAAGTCAACTCAAATTCGATTTTCGGAGGAGTCTCCAACAAGGCGATGCCCAACCACCCTGCAAACCCCAACACCCTTTACATCAACGCAACCTGCTTATTCGGAGGAGTGACAGTTAAATGAAATCATATCAGAGAATAATTAAGTACGGCGCTATAGCTTTTGCAGTATTGCTTATCGTGTCAATTTTCGGCGGAATCATCAGTGCCTTCAGTTCCATATCGATTTTTACCGGCTCCTCAAAGGATGCACCGGGAAATATGAGAGAATACGATGTCCGGCAGGATGTGGAGAATCTGGAGATAGAACTCACCGGATCAAAGCTTGAGATCAGAACCGGAGAGAAGTTCGCACTCTCGGCAAACCACAAGTACCTTTCGGTAAAAGACACCGGCGGTGTTCTCGTCCTCAAAGAGACAAAGAAGGTCTGGGGACTGAGCTCCAAAACACCCACAATCATTCTCACAGTGCCTGAGGATATGGTTTTTGGAAAGATCGACATTCAGTCCGGGGCGGGAACGATCAAAGCCGAAGCTCTCACCACTGAGGATCTTAGAATCGAACTTGGGGCCGGAGAGATGGAAATTGAGAGCCTTACCGCTACCAACTCCTCCAAGCTCGAATGTGGTGCCGGAGAGATGAATATCGACAGCGGCGAGCTCGCTAACCTTACGCTTAACCTTGGGGCCGGCGACATTGAACTTCGAAGCCGCCTTACGGGCAATAGCAATCTTGACTACGGAGTTGGTGAACTTGACCTAACCCTTTGCGGCAGGGAGGAGGATTACTCCATCACTGTGGATCGTGGAATCGGGGAAGCCCGGATCAATGGAGAAAAGGTCACAGAAGATGAGATCTACGGACACGGACCCAACAGCATCGCTGTGGATGGCGGTGTAGGAGAACTTAAAGTTGAGTATGACAATATAAACTGGAAATAGCCCCTTAAAGTGAGGATCGGACCAAGGTGTAAGCTTTGGCTCCGGTCCTTTTTAATGAAGAAAACAATGTGTATGACTCGTTATATAGATAGTAGATATGTACATACTATACCCCTCAAAAACTAACACATTCACATAAAGAAGCTGACTATAAGACATAAGCAGAAAACTCTATGATAGTTATGTAAGAAATAAGACCTTTACAAAAGCAGGTGATACAAATGTATACAGCAGCAATC
>JAQYAH010000039.1 GCA_029227635.1 Clostridiales bacterium | reverse complement strand
CCTTCAGGAGTAAGAGCCTTAACTGCTGCTGCCTGATCCTCAACTTCATTGATGTTAACGATTTCCATTGCACCAAGCTTCTTTGCAACTGCAAGTCTCTCAGGAGACATATCTGCTGCAATGACATGAGCACCTCTTAAGTAGCACATACGGACGAACATGAGACCAATAGGTCCGCAGCCGTTGATACATACATAGTCTCCCTGATCAAACTTTGTCATCTCTGTGCCGTATGCTGCGCAGGCAAGGGGCTCGAGAAGAGCGGCCTGTTTGAAGGACATATCGTCAGGCATATGGAACATGTTCTGCTTAACGATTCTCTCAGGGATAAGCTGGTATTCAGCATATGCACCGTTTGTGAACTGGTTCTGAATAAGGTCTACGCACATGGAAGGCTGACCCTTCTTGCAGTAGTAGCAGTTTCCGCAGGCTGCTGAGTTGTGAGCAACAACACGATCGCCTACCTTGAAATCTGTAACACCTTCACCAACAGCGTAAACTGTGCCTGAAGCCTCGTGACCCATGCTGAAAGGAGGCTCGTAACGATATCCTCTCTTAAAAGTCTTAACATCGGTTCCGCAGGTAAGTGTTACTGCATTCTTAATAACAACTTCACCTTTGCCAGGTACAGGAATGGGAGCTTCTTCAACTCTGATATCCTCTACACCATAAAACATAATCTTTTTCATCGTATTTTCCCCTATTACCAAAAAAATATATGTTAGTTAATAATTACTTCTCGCTGATATATTTACCCATGCATTCGATCTGCATTGACATTGTTACCGCACCGGGATCCAGGTGTCCTACACCCTTGTCGGTTCTGTAACTTGCTCTGCCCTTAACAGCTTCCATATCTCTGGTTGCCTCTGCACCGTCCTTAGCGCCCTGTACAAACTTCTCGATAACGGTCTTCTCGTCATCGCCGGCATCAAGAGCAGCTTTGTAAGCCTCAAGGCCCTGATATAAACTGTCGATCATTGTCTTCTGTCCCGCGCCGGTCTTGCCTCTTCTCATGATCTCGGCAAGCATTGCGCTGTATACTTCGTACAGTGACTGAACATCCAGATATTCTTTGCCTTCAGCTGCTTTGCTTGCTGCCATGTATCCACTGCCGTAAAGTGCTCCTGAGGATCCTCCTACCGCAGAGAACATAGTCATACTCACAGTCTTAAACATCGCTGAAAGAGACTGACCTCTCATTGTGTCTGCTTTCTCACAGATCTTCTCAAAGCCCATGATGCAGTTTGCCCAATGATCACCGTCACCGGTGGTTGCATCAAGCTCGGTCACATAGTCCTTAGCCGCATCAATTACGTCTTTTGTCTGGGCAAAGTAATTAATATAGTCTTCTGTTGTTAACTTGAATCCCATTATTATGCCTCCTTAAGTGCTGCTGTATTGGCAGGGCTTAATAATAATTCTTTAAGTTCATCATCAAGCTTAAGCAGGCTGAGTGATGCTCCGGCCATCTCAATGGCAGTCATGTAGTTACCTACATACCATTTAACAGGCTTAAGCCCCTTCTCGTTAAGCACATCGTTAACATCTCCTGCTAAGATGTAAAGCTCCATGAGCGGAGTTCCGCCGAGACCGTTTACCATAACAGCGACTTCGCTGTCACTGTAATCCTTATCTGCAAGGATCTTCTCAACCATGAGTTCTGCGATCTCTCTTGAAGACTTGATCTCTGTCTGCTCGATTCCGGCCTCTCCGTGGATGCCCATGCCAACTTCCATCTGTCCTTCGGGAACAGTGAAGCCGGCCTTACCTACTGCAGGAATAGTGCAGGGTGTAAGGGATATACCGAAGCTTCTTACATTGTCAATGGTCTTCTGAGCAACACGCTTAACTTCAGCGAGTTCAGCACCCTGTTCAGCCTTAGCACCTGCGCACTTGTGTACAAAAACTGTACCGCAGATTCCACGTCTTCCGGTTCCTTCTTCGCTGTCAGCTACTGCTACGTCATCCTTAACAATAACGTGATCTACTTCAATTCCTTCAAAATCTCTTGCCATCTCCTCAGCAATCTCAAAGTTCATAAGGTCGCCTGCATAGCACTTGATGATGAGCAGAACACCCTTTCCTGAGTTTGCCAGTTCGATTCCTTTTAATACTCTGTCAGGTGAGGGGGATGCAAATACATTACCGCTTACTGCAGCATCAAGCATTCCGTATCCCACATAACCTGCGTGTGCGGGCTCATGTCCGCTTCCGCCGCCAGATACCAGTCCGACTTTCTCTGTCTTATTCTTACGGGCAATAACAACGCCTTCCTTGTCATAGATAACATCAGGATTGGCGATTTCAATGCCTTTAAGCATATCTTCTACAACTGCACTCGGATTATTTATTATCTTCTTCATGTTTTCTATTCATCCTTCCGCCTGAGCCAAACATGTCGTTTTCAATACCATGATCTCGATATACCTTGGGTATTTCGACTTTGTTGTTATATATTTTGAGTACTGCAGTGACGCCGGCACAAACTATTGCAAGAATCCAGCTCTTTGTAACGAATGCATAGAACAGACCGATGCAAGCTAAAATAACCCCTATATACCATAATGCTTGTTTCCATTTGCTCATGTCATCACTCCTAACTCAATGTTCCCATCTTCCGGTGAGATACCCTACTCAGTGATTGACTCATCTCCGTGAGAAGATGAGTCAATCCAAAAAGTATTATCTGCTTAGTTTCGGTTCAGAAATTATAAACCGAGCTTTTCTTTAGCTTCTGCTTCTCTTGCGGGTGCAAGCTTAGTGAAGTAGAAAATACCAAGGGCAACGATTGCCACTGTTGCAACTATACCAAAGATGTTTCCGCGTAAAGCCTCGTAGATTGCGAAACGAATCTCAGCCATATCGCATCCCCACCAAGTAATCTTAGTGTTGTATGTACCAGCTTCCTGAGCAAGCTGTGTAAGAAGCGGAGCCATTGCTGATGAAGCATAGCTAAGTACAGGGCACCACAGCCATGAAACGATAAGCATCTTAAGAATGTCACCTCTGAATGCAATGAACAGAGGAGCACATACGCAAACGTTCATGAGGTTTCCAAGAGGAAGTACTGTATTGCCGGGAAGGATAAGTGACCAGATAAGGCATACAGGGATTGTAAGGATAATTGCTACCCAAATCTCAGGGTTACCTGCGAGGATGGGCCAGTCAAGACCGATGATAAGTTCACGGCCAGGGAATTTCTTCATGATCCAAGCTGATGTTGCATCTGAAATAGGTGTAAGTGCTGTCATGAAGAGCTTTGATACCATAGGGAACAGTGTAAGTGCTGTACCAACCTGTACACCAAGAAGGAGAGCACCCTTGCCCTGTCCTGCAATAAGACCTACGATAGTACCAATGATGAAACCAAGAACGTGGTTCTCGCCGAAGATACCGATCTTCTCACGAAGAGCTGCAGCATTCCATGTTGTCTTAACAGGAATAAACTTATCAATGAGCATTGCGATAGGATAAGCAATGATATTTGAAAGGAACATACAGTGAGGCATACCTACTGAAGGAACACCTGTGAGGTACTGAATCTGGTACTTTGTAGAGTCCGCATTCTTGAGCTCTGCTACGATCTGAACCACAGCTACAGCGAAACCGACGATAACGCTGCCTGTTGCACAGTACATAAGGAAAGCTGTGAATACTTTGTTACCAACGTTCCACATATCAACGTTAAGACAATTTGTCCAGCCAATAGCAAGTAATAATACGTTGATACCGATCTGAACAGGGAACATAAGGAAAGCATATTTCCACTGCCAGGAAAGTCCAAGTGCAGGAGCCCAGCCCATGTCGATGTATGCTAAGGATGTCTCGGTTCCTTCAACAATTGATGTGAAAGCAGCACCGATTGTATCACCCATGTATCCGCAGAAGAGGTTAATACCAATAAATGCTACACCAAGTGTAAGACCTGCTGAAAAAGCCTTGCTGGGCTTCATTCCAACAATAAGTCCGATAATGAACAATACGATAGGTAAGAATACAGCTGCGCCAAGGTCAAGAAGGCCCTGGAATACTGTTGCTTACATTGCCATAAATAATTTCCCCCTAAATTAAACTACTTCTTTAACTCTAACTTCTTTACGATCTCATCAATACAAGCGTCCTTGCCGAAACCTGTAAGTAAAGGAACACCACTTACTACAGGAATTGAGAACTCCTGAACAACGCCTCTGACAGGTGTGATTGCCACATAGAGGTCAGCTGTCTTGATGTGCTGATCGAGTGATTTGATGTCTACTGCCTCAGCCTTAGCCTGTCCTGAAAGACCACGCTCTTCAAGAGCCAGGTTGATCTTTGTAGCACATGTAGCTGATGTAGCAACTCCACCACCACAAGCAACGATGATAGTTTTCATCTCTATATCCCCCTTTCTTAGATATTTATAGATTCTTGCGAGTCTCTTATCCCCTATTCTACTTGAAAACAGGTCAAAAAGAAACCGTTGCTTGTCTACATAATTGATAAAACTTTCACTAGCACCTTGTGCATGTCAACATTATAACTCAATTCCTTCAAAATTCCAGTCAAAAAATCGCCAAATTGATAAAATACACCTTTTTTGTACAAAATAGACAAAACAATCGTTTCAGGGACCATATAAGCGATTTCTTTTTTTGGAAATAATTAACTTTCAAAAGGGTGGATCATACTGTTATAATATAGATTAAAACTTAGAACTTAATAGGAGGACTAATAATGGGTTTCAGTATTCAGGATTTATTGCATGAAGATGCTGTTATTGTTAACTTAGAGGCATCAGATTACGAAGAGGTCATCAAAAAGCTCGAAGATGTTGCTTTTGAGAACGGTTATGTTGAGCGCGGTTATGCCAACGCAGTTATTGAGAGAGAGAGATTATATCCCACTGCTCTTCCCACAGAACCCTTTAAAGTGGCTATTCCGCATCCCATGGAACAGAATACAGTCAAGAAATCAGCCATCGTTATTGCTAAATTAGCGAACTCGGTCAATTTCGTGGAAATGGGCACAGAAGATGTTCCCTGCCCGGTTGACATGGTTTTTGCATTGGCAGTATGCGGAACCGAAGATCAGCTCACCATCCTTCAGGATCTGATCGGACTCTTCTCAAATCAGGAAGCCATGTTAAAGCTTCAGTCAGCAAACACCCCCGCCGACATAGTTGCAGCAATCACAGAACTCATCGGTTAATCAGGTGAAAGTTATGGAATCACGTTTTCGCTATGACAGAATGTAGCAGTGCGGTGCTGTAATCACAGTAATTTCCGTATTATTTACCGGTTTTTTGCTGGTGGCAAAACATATATTCTCTAAAGAGATCATCTTCCTGCTCTGTTTGGGAATTGGACTTCTCTACATCGGAGATGCCAGAAAGCGGGATCTCACCAACGAACAGATTGCTTCCGAGAAGAAAGGAAGCGCCGTCCCTGTTGTGATTTCAGGAGTAGTGTGCTTCGCGCTTTGCGCCGTGATCTCCTACTTCCTGCTCAAATTAAACTAACCATATATATAAATGAAAGAAAGCTGCAGTTTTCATTGCTGATTTATGAAAACTGCAGCTTATTTTTGCTCACTATTTTTCGTCAAATACCTGTATGATCATTTCATCGAGTTCTTTCCAGGCCTGAAAATCCCCAAGTTCCGGCTCAAGCACCTCCGCTATTCGCCTGTAATACCAGTGATGCTCTTTCGGATCCTTCTGGTGAAACCTTGTCCAGAACTTGCTTCCTTCTTTCAGAACCCCAAGTCTTATGGACCTTAAGTTTGAAACCTTATCGGCAAGGGCTACCTTCTTGCTCTCCAAATCATCACTGTCCACAAGCCGTTGGATCATCTCTGACTTTCTGAGCTTCCAGGTTTCCTCCTGAGGGATTCCTTTTCGCTTATTCTCACTTTTGGCCGCCACAATCTCTGCGACCCGATCTCCAAAGTGCTCTCGGATCTCCTCAATTGTGGTCTCGGTATCCTCCACTACATCGTGAAGAGCCGCCGCCGCTAAAGTCTCATCCTCCTCCGTCATGGTTGCTGTGATAACCACGGTCTCCATGGGATGAACAATATAGGGAACCTTTCCTCCCTTTCTGACTGCACCTCCATGGGCATTCACTGCAAAAATCAAAGCCTCGTCTAATCTGCTCAATTTTCGTTCCTTTCAAAAACAATCATTCCTGCAAAATCACTCATTTGGGCAATTTCCATTCCTAACTGCCCCGGTCATGGCAACCCCCAACTCTACCCTTGTATTATAATATATTTGCTCCCGATTGCAATGTGTCCCAAAGGTGCTGTAATATTAACCCTTGAGATTTTTCAATGCTTCCGGGTTATTTGCGAGAATCGTATCGACTGTCGGACATTTTCCCAGTTCTCCACAGTCGCCACAAGTTTCAATGCCTTTTTTCAGCGCACACTGACGGATTTGGCAAAGGCTGTAACAGAACACTGTTTTGACCCCCTCGGTACGACAGCCCTGACAATTGATATGTTCCGGAAGGATCGGAGCATTATTAAGTTCAGCCCATGACTTTGCTGTTTTTTCACGCAGTTCCTGATCATCATTGATTGTCGCAAGGTATGCATCGCAGAGTTCACAGTTAAGCCCGCAATACGCAATCATTTTCTTCATTGTTAGATACCTCCAAAATCCGGTATTTCTATGATACCTTATGCTCGTTCAAGGCTTCTAAAGCATAGCCGCACCTGCACATGCAAGACCGATTCCCAGCAAAGTGACAGCTTTTTCCGGCTCCAAAGCCCCAAGACAGGACAGCACTACAACAGCAACTCCCATAGCTAAGGTTATCGCCTTAAAAACAGTAGAAATAATCTCATGAATCGATTTCTTTTCCATATTATTATCTCCTCAAATCATTAGCATTGTGATCATCCACTACCTTATAACTAAATTATACAAGCCTGCTCCAGCATCAAACAGGCCCGTTTTATACCGGAATTTGTCTATTCTATAGATTCTCCCATCTCAGTCATCTCAAAACTAGACAATCGACAATAATTCAAGCTTTCTTTCTCAGGTATCTGGCAGTTATGGTTGAGCCGCTTTCAATCATTTCTTTCGGCGTTCCCGTAAATACGACCTCGCCCCCTTTTGTACCTCCGTAAACGCATCAAGCATGGCTGTGATTTTCCTGTTATTCGCAAAAAACGGTATCGCTTCCTCAACACTCATGTTGAGAACATCCACGATCGTTTTTCCCTGAACCGTATGTTTTAATGCTTCGTCGCTGTAACGGGTACCATATCTAATGTTATACTCTGTTTCGATGAATTTTGCTTGAAAACAAAGTTGGAGTTACGCTGCACTTTTTATAAAGAATAAAAAAAGGACCTCATAAAGAGATCCTAATCTACAAGCTCCCCGGAGTCACACCGGGATTTTGCATTACTGCAATACCCATTAAGTCGTTCTAAAACGCAAGCTCCAGCTCCACCGGACAATGATCTGAGCCGAAGATGTCATTTCGGATCTCTGCTGCTGCAATCTGATCCTTAAGCTGTTCCGAGACGATGAAATAGTCCAGTCTCCAACCAACGTTCTTGTCTCTTGCGTGGAACCTGTAGGACCACCAAGAGTACTTCACCTCGTCGGGGTGCAGCATTCGGAACGAATCAACGTAGCCGTTTTCAAGAACCGTTGTCATTTTGCCTCGCTCCTCGTCGGTAAAACCGGCATTTCTGCGATTTGTTTTGGGATTCTTGATATCTATCTCTTCGTGAGCGACATTAAGGTCTCCGCACCAAATGACAGGTTTTGTCTTCTCCAGCTCTTTTGCATAGGCGAGGAAGTCATCCTCCCACTGCATGCGGTACTCGAGTCTTCTAAGCTCATCCTGAGAGTTGGGGGTGTAGACGGTGATGAGATAAAAATTCTCGAATTCCAGGGTGATTACCCGGCCCTCCCTGTCATGTTCCTCGATACCAAGGCCGTAGGAGACGCTGAGAGGCTTTACTTTGGTGAAGATCGCGGTGCCGGAGTAGCCTTTTTTCTCGGCGTAGTTCCAGTACTCCTCATAGCCGGGGAGATCCATCTCGATCTGCCCGGCCTGGAGTTTAGTCTCCTGCAGGCAAAACACATCTGCGTCTATCTCATTAAAAATCTCCATAAAGTTCTTTTTCATAACGGCTCTTAGGCCGTTCACGTTCCAGGATACAAGTTTCATTTGTTTCTTTCCTTTTCTAATTTATTATTAGCGATTGAGGGCATACTGGTCGATTCCGTTGGCTATTCCCTGGACCAGCTTGTTCTGGTAATCCTCGGTTGCCAGCCTCTGATCCTCCTCCGGATTAGTCATATAACCAACCTCCACGATGGTCACAGGCACCTGGCACCAGTTGATTCCGCTCATGGTGTCGGTCTCCCAGACATATTCCTTGGCACAGCCCGCACTTGCCACCAGATTATCCAGCACGTAGTCGGAGAGCATCCGGCTCCAATAGTAGAGATCCCCGTTGTAGGGGTTCGACTGAGTCTGACAGATGGTCATAGCTCCGTTTGCCCCGCTGTTTGTGGATCCGTTTGCGTGGATACGGATAAAAGCATCCGCCTCCGCATTGTTGGCAACCTCTGCCCGCTCGGCATTGCTGATATTCACATCGTTGGAATTTCTCACCATGATAACTTTGTAGCCTCTGGCAGTGAGCTCTGCCTCCAGCTTCTGGGCAAGGGCAAGAGTCAGCTGATACTCGGGAATTCCTGTAGAGCACCCTTTGGTACCTCCCGCCACCTTTGCCTTGGTCTCTGAAGCTCCGGGTCCGATGGGTTCCTGTTCGGAGTTGCCATACTGCTGATGACCGGCATCTATCACTACAAGGAAATCCTTCTCCTCAGGTTCTTTCACGAGATCCACGTTCTCCGGTTCCGGATCTTTTAACTTAGTGACTTCGCTCTCATCCGGATCTTTCTCATCGCTCGCGGAATCCGAGTCTTCACGGGCCTCTTCCCCAAAAGTCTCCTCTACCTTATCCGATCTGTCAGCCTTCTTTCCGGCATTTATCAAAACTGCGGCCAGAACTCCGCCACCGGCAGCAAGAATGAGCACCACCGCTATAACTATGATCAAAACTTTCTTCTTCATTTTCTTTACCCTTTTTTCAGCGTTAAATTGATTTTACTATGTTTTACAGATGATAACAACCTGAGAAAAAGCAGGTATTTTTGAAAAAAACAAACTTTTTGAAAAAAATGCTTGCATTTACATTTCCATAGCGATATAATCTTACTTGCGTTGAGCGTTATGCGCGATTAGCTCATTTGGTAGAGCACCTGACTCTTAATCAGGGTGTGCGGGGTTCGAGCCCCCGATCGCGTACTGATTGAACCGACAGCCCTTTGGGTTGTCGGTTTTTTTGTTCAACAACAAACCCAAGATCCGGAGACAGCCCAACAAAATGCGGGTACCGTCACCCTTTTGCGCCCGAAGCCGGACGCAGGTGTTCGGCACCCGCTTATTTTTTGTTATTTAACTACGAAACTCAGGATCTTGCCGGGAACGTAGATCTCCTTGACCACGTTGCCTGCCTCAAGATACTTTTTGACATTTGCGTCTTCTCTTGCGATTCTAAGCGCCTCGTCTTTTGCACAGTCGACAGGGATCTCAACGGTTCCGCGAAGCTTACCGTTAACCTGAACACCCATTGTAACAGTGCTGTCCACTGTCTTAGCCTCGTCATAAACCGGCCACTCTGATACGGTGAGGAAGCCCTCTCCGCCGATCATGCTCCAAATCTCCTCTGTGAGGTGGGGAGCAATGGGGCTCAGAAGCTTGATGAAGACTACAAGATCATCTCTTGTGATGCTGCCCGCTTTGTAGAAGTCGTTGATGAGGGACATGAGTGCTGCAATAGCAGTGTTGAACTTCATGTTCTCAATGTCCTCGGAGACTTTCTTGATCGTCTTGTGGATCTTAACCTCCATCTTGGGATCTTCCCTGTCTGCAGTTGCAATGTCAACAAGACCTGCAACTCGATCCAGGAAGCGCTTGCAGCCTTTTACAGAGTCATCGTTCCAGGGAGCTGCCGCCTGATAATCACCCATGAAGAGCACATAAGTGCGGAGGGTGTCGGCGCCATACTGCTCAACGATATCCAGAGGATCGATAACATTGCCCTTGGACTTACTCATCTTGTCGCCGTCGGGACCAAGGACAAGACCCTGGTAGGAGCGCTTAGCATAGGGCTCCGGTGTGTTTACCTCGCCGATGTCATAGAGGAACTGGTGCCAGAAACGGGAGTAGAGAAGGTGTCTTGTAACATGCTCCATTCCGCCGTTGTACCAGTCAACAGGCATCCAGTACTCAAGTTTCTTTTTGTCTGCAAAAGCCTCATCGTTATGAGCATCGCAGAATCGGAGATAATACCAGGATGAACCTGCCCACTGAGGCATGGTATCCGTCTCTCTCTTAGCTGCGCCGCCGCACTTAGGACACTTGCAGTTTACAAAAGAATCGATCTTGGCAAGGGGTGATTTGCCGTCGGTTCCGGGTTCAAAATTCTCCACAGGAGGAAGAAGCAGAGGGAGCTCATCGTAAGGCACTCCTACTGTTCCGCACTCAGGGCAGTGAATGAGGGGAATAGGCTCGCCCCAGTATCTCTGTCTGTTGAACGCCCAGTCCTTCATCTTGTACTGAACACCCTTGTGGCCAATACCTTTCTTCTCCAGCTCGTCAAGCATTCTCGCGATGGAGTCCTTCTTGTTGGTATATTCGTTGAGGTATTCGGAGTTGATCATCTTGCCGTCGCCGGTGTAGGCTTCCTTGGAGATATCTCCACCCTCGATTACCTGAATGATGTCGATGCCGAATTCTTTTGCAAAATCATAGTCACGCTGATCGTGAGCCGGTACCGCCATGATAGCGCCTGTGCCGTAACCCATCATTACATAGTCGGCAATGAAGATAGGGATGTTCTTACCGTTCACAGGGTTCACTGCCTGAAGGCCCTCGATCTTAACACCGGTCTTATCCTTAACCAGCTGTGTGCGCTCGAACTCGCTCTTCTTGGTACACTCTTCTCTGTAAGCTTCCACCTTATCCCAGTTTGTGATACGGTCTTTGTACTTATCGAGAATGGGATGCTCAGGGGCAACTACCATGAAAGTAACGCCAAAAAGT
This sequence comes from Clostridiales bacterium, assembly GCA_029227635.1. GTDB lineage: Bacteria > Bacillota > Clostridia > Lachnospirales > Lachnospiraceae > SUG1684. Next base: position 1,728 of record JAQYAH010000039.1, on the reverse strand, counting down.
GTATCGCATCTTGTTGTGTAGATCTCCAGCTTGTCGTCGGTTCCTTCAACGTCGAAATTGACGAAAGCACCGGTAGACTTGCCGATCCAGGATACTTCCTGCTGTTTAATGGACTCGGGATAGTCTACATCGTCAAGTCCCTGAAGGAGTCTGTCAGCGTAGTCAGTGATTCTGAGATACCAAACATCCTTGGGAAGCTGAACAACGTCGCTGTGACAAATATCGCACTTGCCACCCTGGGAATCCTCGTTGGAAAGTACTACCTTACAGCTGGGGCAGTAGTTTACAAGAGTTTTGGCCCTGAAAACGAGACCGTGCTCGAAAAGCTTGAGGAAGATCCACTGAGTCCATTTATAGTAGTCGGGAAGAGAGGTTGAGATCTCGCGGCTCCAGTCGAAAGAATATCCGATAGCCTTGAGCTGTTTCTTGAACTTCTCAACGTTCTTCACAGTGATATCGTGGGGATGAGTGTTTGTCTTGATCGCATAGTTCTCCGCAGGGAGTCCGAAAGAGTCGAATCCAATAGGGAAAAGGACATTATAGCCCTGCATTCTTCTCTTACGGGAAAGTACCTCTATAGAGGAGTATGCCTTGATATGACCAACGTGCATACCGGCACCTGAGGGATAAGGGAACTCTACAAGTCCGTAGAATTTGGGCTTATCCGCGAAATCGACAGCTTTGAAAAGGTCTGCTTCGTCCCATTTCTGCTGCCACTTCGGTTCAATTGTCTTAAAATCGTACTTCATAGCATCTTACCTGTCTTATAATGATTTTTTATTAATAGCAAAAAAACTTCAAGCAGAACTTGAAGTTTTTAATAATGCCGGCGGCCGGGGTCGAACCGGCACGAGATTTAAGTCCCACGGGATTTTAAGTCCCGCGCGTCTGCCAATTCCGCCACGCCGGCATAAACAACCTGTTCACTTGTGAAAGAATTGCCTATATACTTATATCACAAAATCAAAACTCATGCAAGCTAATTTCTAAAAAAGTCCCTCAAGCACAAGCAAAGAGCCACATCCCATAATAATTCCCGCAAGCAATACTCCCAGCATTACAGCGATAACGCTGGATTTGAAATCCATGTCCAGAATGCTGGCCGCCAATGTTCCGGTCCAGGCACCTGTTCCGGGCAGGGGGATTCCCACAAAAAGCAGAAGAGCCACGAAGAGTCCTCTTCCGGCTTTTGCCTGCAGCTTTCTTCCGCCGTTATGGCCTTTCTTCAGACACCAGCTGAAAAAGCCTCCGATCATGGGCTTATCTGCACCCCACTCCAGTACTTTTCTTGCAAAAAAGAAAATGAAAGGCACCGGCAGCATATTTCCGATGATGCACACAATATACGCCTGTAAAGGCGGGATACCCATGGCCAGGGCTCCGGGGAGGGCTCCCCTCAGTTCTACGATGGGGATCATTGATACTAAAAATGAAATCAGGTATTTCTTAAGCATAATTTCTCCAAATCTTCTATTACATGCGGTGCCCTCACCCCCATCCCCTCGGGATGGGAGTGTCGCGCTGTCGCTTCACTTACTACATACCAGCGGTGCCCTCACCCCCATCCCCTCGGGATGGGGGTGTCGCGCTGTCGCTTCACTTACTACATACATGCGGTGCCCTCACCCCCATCCCCTTCGGGATGGGGGTGTCGCGCTGTCGCTTCACTTACTACATTCAAGCGGTGCCCTCACCCCCATCCCCTCGGGATGGGGGTGTCGCGCTGTC
>JAQYAH010000038.1 GCA_029227635.1 Clostridiales bacterium | reverse complement strand
TTTAAAATCTTTTATACATCCAGAAAACGTTCCGCAGATGTAAAGAGAGGAATAGGCCTTGGCCTTACCATTTGCGAGACGGTTATAAAAGCCCACGGAGGAAAGATCATCGGACGGAACCGCTCTGATCGAACCGGAGCGGAGTTTATCTTTACATTACCTCTTGGGGAAGGAGAGAGTGAAATTGTATAAGGAAAAAATACTGATCATTGAGGATGATGTTCAGATTCAGAATTTTATGGTTTATACCCTTGAAAATGCAGGCTTTTTGGTGGAAAGTGCATTTAACGGCAAGGAAGGAATCTCTAAGCTGATAAAGTCTAATTCAGACCTTATTCTTTTGGACCTTGGTCTTCCTGACATGGATGGTATGGAAGTTCTTCACAGAATAAGGGAATGGTCAGAAATACCTATCATTATTGTATCTGCAAGAGATCAGGATAGAGAAAAAGCTGAAGCTTTGGATGATGGTGCAGATGATTATCTTATCAAGCCATTTTCTGCAACGGAGCTTATGGCTAGAATTCGTGTGGCACTTAGGCATTACTATCGCATGAGTCATTCGATGGTGAAAGATCAACCGGATGATACGGTGTATGTCAATGGCGGAATCAAGTTGGACAATGGGGCACATATCGCATACAAAGACGGTAATGAGATTCACCTTACACCTTTGGAGTATCAGCTGCTTCTGCTGTTCATGCAGAATTCCGGAAAGGTACTTACATACCATACTATCCTTAGAAAGGTCTGGGGGGAGGGTTATGGAGAGGACACTTCCGTTCTTAGGTCTGTTATGGCTTCAACTCGCAGAAAAATAGAGAATAATCCGGCAAAACCGGAGTACATTGAGACAGAGATCGGCGTGGGGTATCGAATGAAGGAATACGAACCATCGAAAGAGGTAGAATCGTAAAAGACAAAGAAAGTGTGAAAATACATTATGGCATTAGGTTTATTGTTGGTTTTATTCATGGTAATGAGCGTTATCAGTGTTATCGGGACGGTTCTCATGTTTCTGCTAAAAGAAAACAAGTGGCAAAAAGCTGTTTTTTATTTCATGTCAGTATGGGGGATGGTTGTTGCCTGGATGGCAGCAGACAGTTATCCCACCAATTTTATCAGGAATCAGCTTATCGCCTGGGCTTTCGGAGCACTTGCGGTGATTGCCATTTTTGTGCAGATCTGTGTTGGGGGAAGAAAAGCTTTTCTTGCAGCAAGGTTCCTGACAGTGGCTTCAGTGTTTCTTGGAATGACGATTTTATTTTTTTGAAAATACAGAACAGGAAAAATATTCTACGAAAAAGCACCGGCAGTGTCCGGTGTTTTTTTGTTGAAGCGACGAGCTAAAGTCACATCTTTTTAACAAATATCTTAGAATCTCACAGAATTCTCACAGCATGCATATTGATTCACACACCGTTTTCACAGCCATAGGGATATACTTCGAATGAAAGAAAAGGAGGATAAGCAAATGGCTGAGAAGTTGGAAGAGAAATGCAAAAGGCTGATACAAAAGCATGAATACAGGGAGTGTGAGAAGAAACTTGGGGAGGCTATGAAAAAGGAACCTCATTCCGCTATTCCTCACAATCTGATGGGCATCCTTATGGAAAATGAGAAGGATCACATTCTGGCTATGAAACATTTTCGTGCAGCCTATGCCCTTGATCCGGCTTACATCCCTCCGCGATACAACATGGAGCAGTACGGGATTAACTGCGGATACAGAGAATATGCCTACTCGGCGGAGGATTGTCCGGTGAGAAAGAGTATTAATCATCCGATTGAAAAGAAGTAAAACAGGAGGCTTAGGTCATGAGAAAAGAAAATGAAAAGAGAAACGGATGTACAGTTATTGCCGGATGCGGACGCCTTGGTGCCAGCATAGCCGGAAAACTCTCAGAAGAAAGCAAGGATGTTGTGATCATCGATAAGGATAGTTCTGCGTTCCGAAAGCTCCCCCATTCCTACGGGGGACTGACAATGGCAGCAAATGCGGCAGATATGGACAGACTGAATGCTGTCGGATTGAGGGAGGCTTCGGCTTTTATTGTCGTTACCGATCATGATTGTGTAAACATCTGTGCTGCCCAGATTGCAAAAGAGATGTTTCAGGTGCCGAAGGTAGTGGCAAGGATCTATGACGAAGAAAAACTCTCCTTAGTACAGGAAATGGGTATAGATGCTATATGTCCTTCTGAATTATCGGAAAAAGAAATTGCTCATTATATTGAGATAGGAGGGAATAGTGATGTGGAGCAGGAATAGAGAACAAAAGAAGATACTCATAATTGGAGGATTCAATAAAGCAAGATCTCTGGCAAAGTCTCTTCTAAAGAAGGGTTATAGAGTGACAGTGATAAACAGAGACTATGAAGCCTGTGAAAAACTGGCTGAAGTTGATCACCTGAAGGTTATTTTCGGAGACGGAAGCAAAAAGTTCATCCTGGAGGATGCCGACGCCGGAAACTGTAAGGTGGCAATTGCATTGACGGACAGTGATGAGGTCAATCTTGTGATATGTGAAATGTGCAAAAAATTCTTCCGGGTAAAGAAAACAGTGGCATTGCTGAATGATCCTTCCAAGACAAACTTTTTCTACAAGATGGGAATCGACAGGGTGGTATGTGCCCTGAACATGATTACAAACATAATGGAAGAGCAGGCTGTTATGGATGAAATTAATAGTCTGATCCCGGTGGATGAGGGGAGAATCCAGATACTGGAGCTGCCAATTATGAAACATTCACCGGTTACCGGCAAAAAGCTCTGGGAACTCAATCTCCCAAAGGAGGTAATAATCGGATGTATCCTAAGGGGAGATATGAGTTTGATACCCAGAGGTGATACCCGTATCAGAGAAGGGGATGTACTTTTGATAATCACTTCCGATAAGAGCAAACTGGAGAGTATTAAGGAGCTGACTGAGTATGCTGCATCGTAAGAACTGTTCGATAGTTGGAACAATGATGATATTGGAGGGATGTATAATTCTTGTGCCTATTTTTGTCCTTCCGTTTTATCCGACTGAAGTGATATTTGCCCGAAAATTTGTTATTCCTGCCACTGTTTCTATAATGTTGGGACTCATAGTTAGTCAGATTAGGTTGAAAAGCATGAGAAGCAGCTGTTTAGTGGTTTTTGCCTGGTGCTATGGGTTTTTGCTGGCAGCAATACCATTCTACCTGTACGGGGGGCTGACTTACATTCAGTCCCTGTTTGAATCGGTTAGTGGTTTTACTACCACCGGACTCTCAGTTCTTCAGGTGGAAAAGCTGCCTCATATTTACCTTTTTTACAGAGGTTTTCTGCAGTATGTAGGCGGTCTTGGGTTTGTGATGATGATGCTGCTTTTTGTCCAGGAGAAAAATTCAGTGTCCCTGTATAAAGAAGAAGGACATCCTGACAAACTGATGCCCACAATTGGAAAAACTGTAAAAGTGATCGGATTGATGTATGGCTTTTTTCTGGTAGTAGGAAGTATTTTATATATTCTCTTTGGAATGCCTGTTTTTGACAGTATTGTACACACAATGTGTGCATTGTCCACGGGTGGATTTTCAAACCGGCTGAACAGTATCGGTTACTATAATTCCCTTCCTATTGAGTGGATCACAGTTTTTCTAATGCTTATCGGCACAACGAATTTTTCTCTGTTGCTGCTGCTGTTCCATGGAAGAGTCCGGGATTTCTTCAGAGC
>JAQYAH010000037.1 GCA_029227635.1 Clostridiales bacterium | reverse complement strand
GAAGCGGTCTTACAAACATCGGTGCAGAAGGTACCATGCTTATGGCTTCTCTGGCAGCAGTTGCAGGTTCATATTATTCCGGCAATGTATGGGTAGGCTTTATCTGTGCAATGGCAACCGGAGCTTTAATGGGACTTCTTTTTGCGGTCCTCACAGTAACTTTGAGATCAAATCAGATCGTAGTAGGTGCCGCATTTAATACACTGGGCTCCGGTCTAACCGTTGTGCTCAACCGTATTATTTTCGGTATCACCGATACCACCATCAACGTACAGAGTTTTTCTACAATAAATGTGCCGGTCCTCAGCAAGATCCCGTTCATAGGACCCATTCTTTTTTCTCAGAAGGCTCCGGTTTATCTGGCATTTTTGATGGTACCTGTGATCCACTATTTTCTGTTTAAGATGCCTGCAGGTCTCAACCTTCGTTCCGTAGGTGAGAACCCTAAGGCAGCAGATACTCTTGGTATCAATGTCTATGCCGTAAGATATCGCGCCTCCATCGTGGGCGGTGTTCTCATGGGCATGGGTGGTGCGTTCCTCTCAACCGGTCTTCTTACCTTCTTCTCAGAGGAGATGACTGCAGGACGAGGTTTTATCGCACTGGCAGCAGTAATTTTCGGAAGATACAAGCCTGTAGGTGTTATGCTCGCATCAATGCTTTTTGCAGCCGGTACGGTTATCGCCAATGCGGCTCAGGCGGCAAACTCACCTATTCCTTATAACTTCCTTGTTATGATTCCTTATGTGCTTACAATTCTGGCGCTTGCCGGTTTTGCCGGTAAGACAACTGCTCCCGCAGCAGCAGGTAAGCCTTATAAGCGCGGTTAGGAGGTGTTGACATGTCAGTAATCTTAGAAATGAGAAACATCTCCAAGCGATTCCCCAAAGTTCTCGCAAACGACAATGTCAACCTTACGGTTGAAAAGGGCGAGGTTCACACACTTCTGGGGGAAAACGGCGCAGGAAAATCAACTTTGATGAATGTCCTTTGCGGACTGTATAAGCCCACTACCGGTGAGATCTATCTCGAGGGGGAGAAGACAGTGTTCTCCTCAGCAAAAGATGCAATGGGCAAAGGTATCGGAATGGTACACCAGCATTTCATGCTCATTCCTACCCTCACCGTAGCGGAGAACTGCATGATCGGAGCACATTCCGACAGCATGTTTAAGCTGGATCTTGAAGGTGCAGCTAAAAAGATCCGTGAGATCGGTGAAGAATACAATATGAAGGTAGATCCCAACGCTCTGGTTTCCGACCTCTCTGTAGGTCAGTGTCAGAGAACCGAGATCATCAAGGCTCTTATGAAGGGAGCCAAGATTCTCATCCTTGATGAGCCCACCGCAGTGCTTACTCCTCAGGAGACGGAAGAACTTTTCCACATGATCGGAAACTTAAAGAAGAATGGTTACACCATTATCTTCATCAGCCACAAGCTGAACGAGGTGCTTGAGATCAGTGATTCAATCACAGTACTCAGACAGGGCAAAGTCATCGACTCCGTTAAGAATGAAGGCCTTACCACCAGTGATCTTGCAGAGCTCATGGTAGGCCGTCAGGTTGTATTCGAAGTAGTGCGCAATAATCCGGTAAGAGAAGAGGTTATCCTTGATGTCAAGGACCTCACACTTGAGAGAGAGGGCGCGGCACCTATCCTTGACAAGGTCAGCTTTGATGTACATGCCGGTGAAGTTTTCGGTATTGCCGGTGTTGACGGAAACGGTCAGCCCGAGCTTATTGAGTGTCTTACCGGTCTTAAGAAGGCGTCTTCAGGCGCCGCCCATTATCAGGGTAAAGATCTTCTTAAGATGTCCACAAGAGAGATCATGGACAACGACGTGTCCCACATTCCTCAGGATAGACAGGGTACCGGACTTGTGCTTCCTATGACCCTCACAGAGAACATTGTGCTTCAGGACTACTACAAGAAAGAATTCAGCGGCAAGTTCCTCATTAAGTGGGGTAAGGTTACAAATTACATTGATGAGAAGATCGATGAGTACAAGATCAAGGCACCCAGCCATGCGGCTTTGGCGTCGCAGCTTTCCGGCGGTAACCAGCAGAAGGTTATCGTAGCCAGAGAGATCAGCCGTAATCCTAAACTTCTCATTGCGATGCATCCCACCCGTGGCGTGGATGTCGGAGCTATCGAGTATATTCATCAGAAGCTCATTGACGAGAGAGACAATGGTCTTGCAATCCTCCTTGTTTCCACTGAGTTGGATGAAGTAATGAAGCTCAGCGACAGAGTAGCGGTTATGTACGAAGGCCGTATCATGGGAATTGTAAATCCCAAGGAAGTTTCTTTCCTCGATATGGGACTTATGATGGGCGGTATGACCTGGGAAGAGATCCAGGCTGAGAAGAACAAATAGATGTGAAAAACATTAATTAGAAAAATCCCCGATGTCAGGAACTCTGACTCGGGGATTTTGTAAATACGAGAGTTGTTTAGGAATTCGAATCGGTTATCTGAGCAAGGAATCAAGTGCCTTGTAAAAGTCGGGGCAGGAGATGCGAACGCAGTCTCTGTCGCTTAAAGTAACCTCTTCATCACAGCAAAGAGCGGCAATGGCAAAACTCATTGCGATTCGATGATCACTCTTAGTGTCTATGTGTGCTCCGTTAAACTTTTCGGATCCGGTTACCTCAAGAGTATTATCATCGGAATAACAGGATACCCCCATTTTCTCAAGGTTTTCTGTTATGGCAAGAATCCGGTCCGATTCTTTGGCTTTCAATTCTTTGACTTCCTCAAAGCGGGTCGTTCCCTTGGCTCTTGCAGCGGCGATTGCAAGAATAGGAATCTCATCGATAAGGGAAGGAACCTCCTCACCGGTCACAGTAGTAGAGTGAAGTTCACTGTAACGCGTGGTAATGTCGCCGTATTCCTCACCACAGGAGGTTCTGACGCTTTCAATTCTGATATCAGCTCCCATTCGAAGCAGTACATTGAGAAATCCCGTTCTGGTGGGGTTGAGACTGACATTTCTGATAGTAACTTCACTTCCGGGGACTATTAGCGCTCCCACAATGTAAAAAGCTGCAGTGGAAGGATCTCCGGGAACAACAAGATCCATAGCGGAAAGATCATTGCCCGGGATTATGCGGGAGGTTACCCCTTCAGTAATAAGGTTGGCCCCAAGACCTTTTAACATTCTCTCAGTATGGTCTCTTGAAAGGAAAGGCTCTCTAACCACAGTTTCACCCTGAGCATAAAGTCCTGCCAATAAAATACAGGATTTTACCTGGGCGGAGGCTACCGGAGAATCATAGGTGATTCCGTGAAGCCGGCTTCCGTTAATAATGAGTGGTGCACAGCCGTTGTCGTTTTTGCTTCGGATATCGGCTCCCATAAGAGAGAGAGGAGTTATGATCCGTTTCATGGGACGACTGTTTAGGGACGAGTCACCGGAAAGCTCAGTGACAAAAGGTTGAGCCGCCAGAATTCCTGAGAGAAGTCTGGTAGTGGTACCGCTGTTATCCATCTGCAGTACACCGGCGGGTTTTGACAATCCGTGAATCCCCTGACCTTTGATAGTGAGTTCGGAGTCTTTCTCTGTTATCTCTATTCCCATAGCTCGGAAAGCTTCCATGGTAGTGTGACAGTCTGCTCCGGTGGAAAAGCCTTTGACCCGGCTGGTTCCCCGGGCCAGAGACCCAATCATAACCGCCCGGTGGGAGATTGATTTATCTCCGGGGACGGTTATTACGCCCTTTATTGATCTGTTTTTAACTGATGTCATATTGTTTCCCCTTATTATCTGGTGTAGAGAGTATAGTGGTGTCGGCTAAGGTGTTTAATGCCTTTTGACAAGGATTCGTTGTCATAGAATTCAATGCGGAGAACACCCTCTTCAAATTCACGGTTGTGAATGATTCCGATATTTTTGATGTTGATGGCATTTGCGGCGAGAATAGTGGAAATAGTGGCGATTCCGCCGGCCTCATCCACAAGATCGCAATATACCACATAGCTCTTCTCAATAGGTCCGGTTGATCTGTCCGGAATGGAGTCTCTGTAGTCTCTGGCGCTGGTAAAAAACTCCGAGATCTTCTCAGAATCATGAGAGATGATCACCTCTCTCATTTGATTGATGGATTCTACATATTCAGATAGGATGTCAGCGATCCAATCGCTGTTAGTCACACAGATCTGCTCCCACATAACCGGGGACGAGGAGGCAATGCGGGTAATATCTCTGAAACCTCCTGCAGCCAACTGTCGCATCAGCTGGTTACTATCATCTTTATCTTTTACAAAATTGACGAGACCCGATGCTATGATGTGGGGAAGGTGACTTATTACTCCTACGATCTCATCGTGGTGATTGCTGTCCAAAACGATGGGGAGCGCGTGAATCGTAGTGATAAAGTCCCGGTATTTCTCCACCTTGTCCCAGGAAACTGAGACTTCCGGTGTCATTATATAGTATGCATTCTCAAATAGGTGTGATTTTGAATTGGCAAAACCGACCTTCTCGGATCCGCTCATAGGATGTCCCCCGATGAAGTTATCTTTGAGGGGAGTGTCAACCACTGCCTTGTGGATGCCTCCCTTTACACTTCCTACATCGGTGAGTATCGTGTCCTTGCTTATAAAAGGGCTGATGGTCTCTATAAATGTTTCATTGGCTTTAACCGGTGCACAAAGAAAAATGAAGTCAAGATCTTTGAATTCTTCATTAATGTATGAACAGGCAACGTCCACCACGCCTTCCTGTTTTGCCAGTGAAAGAGAAGCGGAGTCTTTGTCATAGGCAACAACATAACTCTCCGGCATAAATTCTCTGATTGCTCTTGCAATGGAACCGCCGATCATGCCAAGTCCGATAAAACCTGCTTTTACAGAATTCAAAATAATCTTCCTCCTTAATAATCTGAAAAACTAAGCTAAATATTAAAATAAGAAAAAAATAATGTCAATGCTTTATTGTGCTAAAGCAATAAAGCAATCTGAAATTTGTAGAAAATGATTAATTTTCTTGCCATTAAAGGTTGACTTTAGTACAATGGTAACATAGTATTCGAAAGATTCGGAGGTATCGAAAAATGAACAATTATACTACTGACCAGATCCGTAACGTGGTTCTTTTAGGACATGGTGGAGCTGGAAAGACCAGCCTGGTTGAGGCTATGGCATTCCTTTCAGGACTGACAAACCGTCTTGGCAAAGTTGATGATGGTACATCGCTAAGCGATTTTGATAAAGAAGAGCAGAAGAGAAAGTTTTCAATCAGCACATCTGTAGTTCCTGTAGAGTGGAAGGGTCATAAGATCAACCTTCTTGATACTCCGGGATACTTTGATTTTGTAGGCGAGGCCGAGGAAGCAGCAGGTGCAGCAGATGCTGCTATCATTGTTGTATCCGCTAAGGCCGGCGTGGAAGTAGGTACAGAGAAAGCCTGGGATCTCTGCGAGAAGTTCAATCTTCCCCGTATGTTCTATGTAGCAGATATGGATATTGACAATGCCAGCTACAGAGAGGTTGTTGAGACCCTCACCGAGAAGTACGGCTCAAGAATCGCACCTTTATATCAGCCTATCAGAGAGAATGAGAAGTTCGTTGGTTACGTTAACGTAATCAAGCAGAAGGGTCGTAGATTCATTGGTCTTGGCAAGCGTGAAGAGATTCCTGTTCCCGATTACTGTGTTGAGAACATGAATACCTGTCGTGAAGCCCTCATTGAGGCAGTAGCAGAGACTTCTGAGGAAATGATGGACAGATATTTTGCCGGAGAAGAATTCTCTGAGGGCGAGATCCGTTCAGCAGTTAAGCAGAATGTAATTACCGGAGATATGGTTCCTGTTGAGATCGGTTCCTCAACAAATGTTAATGGTATCTTCAACGTACTCAATGATATCATTGAACTGTTCCCCAGCCCGCTCCTTTGTGAGATCGCCGGATTCAATAAGAAGACTAACGAAGTATTTGAGGCTAATTACGATTTCTCTATTGCCAAGAGTGCTTATGTATGGAAGACTATCATCGATCCGTTCATTGGTAAGTACTCCCTTATTAAGGTTTGCTCCGGTGTTCTCAAAGGTGACAGTGTCCTTTACAATGCTGAGAGAGAAACAGAAGAAAAGCCCGGTAAGCTCTATGTAATGCAGGGCAACAAGCCTATTGAAGTTTCAGAACTCCAGGCCGGAGATATCGGAGCGATCGCAAAGCTCAACGTTACGCTCACAGGTGATACTCTTTCTACTAAGGATGCTCCCATCATCTACGGCAAGACAGAAATCTCCAAGCCTTACACATATAAGAGATATCAGGCTAAGAATAAGGGAGAGGAAGATAAGGTTGCACAGGCTATTGCCAAGCTGGCAATGGAAGACCTTACTCTCAAGAGTGTGGTTGATGCAGAGAACAGACAGTCTCTTATCTACGGTATCGGTGATCAGCAGCTTGACGTTGTAGTCAGCAAGCTTGCTTCCCGTTATAAAGCTGAGATTGTTCTCTCAACCCCTAGAGTTGCTTTCCGCGAGACCATCAGAAAGAACTCCGATATTGATGAGAAGTATAAGAAGCAGTCAGGCGGACACGGTCAGTACGGTCATGTTAAGATGCGTTTCGAGCCTTCAGGCGATCTTGAGAAGCCTTACATCTTCGAAGAGTGCGTAGTCGGTGGTTCAGTTCCCAAGAACTACTTCCCTGCAGTTGAGAAGGGACTTCAGGACTCAGTAGTTAAGGGTCCCGTAGCCGGATATCCTGTAGTTGGTGTTAAGGCTACACTCTATGATGGTTCATATCATCCCGTGGACTCATCAGAAATGGCATTCAAGACAGCAACCGTTGCAGCTTTCAAGAAGGGATTCCTTGCTGCATCACCTGTACTCCTTGAACCCATTTCATCAGTTAAGGTTACTGTTCCCGATTCTTATACCGGAGATATCATGGGTGACCTCAACAAGCGTCGCGGACGTGTTCTCGGTATGACTCCTGTAGCCGGCGGTTTACAGATCATCGAGGCAGACGTTCCCGCTAAGGAGATGTTTGATTACTGCACATCACTCCGTTCAATGACCGGTGGACGCGGTAAGTATGAATATGAGTTCGCTCGCTACGAGCAGGCTCCTTCAGATGTTCAGGAAGCGGAGATCGCTGCAAGAGCTGCTGAAGAGAAATAACACATTTATAAAATCAAAATTGAAACAGGCTGCCGCATTTATGCTGCAGCCTGTTTTTGGAGGAAACTATCTTGAGAAAAGCAAAGATATTTGCCGGCATTGGCATACTGCTTTTTGCCGCTCTGTACTATTACATTGAGCTCCCGGCCATTAATATTCATGCCCGGGGATTGTGGTCATTTTTGATTACTCTTGTAGTGATACTTCTGGTTCTCTATGTGATCCGAGGTATTCGAAAGAGAACATTTTTCCTGGGAAATCTTACTGAGACCAGGCAGCAGATAAAAAGTTCAAAGGTTCTTTCACTGGGAATCACTGCAGTTCTGGTACTCGTTGTTGTGTACCTGATAGGTTCCGTGCTCTCTTCACCCATTGTAAATGCTTCCAAGTACCAGAAACTTCTGGAAGTAAGCGAGGGTGACTTTGCAAAAGATGTGCAAGAGATGTCTTTTTCCCAGATTCCTCTTTTGGACAGAGATTCGGCAACCCTCCTTGGCAACCGTAAGATGGGAAGTCTTGTGGAGATGGTTTCTCAGTATGAAGTTGATTCGATCTATACGCAGATCAACTATCAGAATCGGCCGGTAAGAGTATCTCCCCTCAAATACGCCAATCTGATCAAGTGGTTTACCAACAGCAAGGAAGGAATTCCAGCTTTTATCATGATCGACATGGCAACTCAGAATACCAGTCTGGTGAGATTGGATGAGGGAATTAAGTACTCCACCAGCGATCATTTTGGAAGAAATATCTACAGACACCTGAGGTTTTCCTATCCTACATATATCTTCCAGGATCTCAGCTTTGAGATCGATGAAGAGGGTACACCTTACTGGATCTGTCCGGTTTCCGAGTTTAAGATTGGACTGTTTGGCGGTGAGACTGTAGGCCGTGTTGTAACCTGTAATGCTATTACCGGAGAAACTAAGGACTATGCGGTGGAAGACTGCCCTCAGTGGGTGGACAGAGCCTACTCTGCGGATCTTCTTGTCAGCCACTACAACTACTACGGAACATTGAAGCACGGATTCTTTAACAGTGTGCTTGGACAAAAGGATTGTCTGCAGACAACAGAAGGATACAATTATCTCGCCATTGATGATGATATTTGGGTGTACACCGGAGTGACCTCCGTGAGCGGAGACCAGTCAAATGTCGGTTTTGTTCTCATGAATCAGAGAACCAAAGAGGCGAAGTATTACAAGGTTGAAGGAGCGACGGAGACCTCGGCAATGGCTTCCGCGGAAGGTGAAGTTCAGAACCTTAAGTATCAGGCAACGTTCCCGCTGCTTCTCAATATCGGTGATCAGCCCACCTACTTTATGGCGCTAAAAGATGATGCCGGATTGGTCAAGAAATATGCCATGGTAAACGTTCAGAAGTATCAGTGGGTTGCGATAGGAAATACGGTAGATGAGTGTATTGCCGACTATCAGGATCTTCTTCTAAGTAATGGAATAGTTGAAAAAGAACTTCCTCCGGTCAAGGATACCTATACGGCAGAAGGCAAGATCGCTTCCATCACAGAAGTTGTGGTGGAAGGAAATACCCATTACTTCATTATTCTTGAGGGTGACGACAACATCTATGATGTGCTGGTTTCAGAGCATATTGATATCATAAGATCAAGTGTAGGAAGTGACATCAGCTTTGAATACAATGAGGGTGACTCCACGAGAGAAGTAATAAACCTTAATTAAGATAAATGAAATATGTTCATCCTATAGTTGATTGACATTTGTTTATCGTGTGTTAAAATTGTTAAGGTACATAAATTGGTGGAGGTTGATCTGGATGCCTGTCCCCAGGTATAATCACACAAGCATTGAACGCAAATGGTTCAGGCGGCTGGGTCCGGTTATTAAGGTTAGGGATTACGCGGGTGAGTCTTTTTCCGACATCAGCCAGGATGATCCCCTTATAACTGAGAATCTTCGCTGGGATTACGGATATGACTGTATTTCGCTCTACAGAGCTTTTACAGGTCATGAGAACATCTGTGAGGAGGACGGAACTCTAGAGGGAGTCCTGAGATTCCTGCGAAGGCTTTGGAAGCTGGCGGAGATAGTGTCTCCCGGAGAGGATGATCAGGGGATGACTGAGATATCAAATCTCCTTAACAGTGTACTTTTTGATTTAGATCACGGACGTCTTCATCAGTACACGGTACATCTGATGAGCTTTGTGGATGAGGCCGTCAGGCAGTATAAGGATCATTATCCTTTACGGACATACAGAATACTACTCAGGCTGGCCGCTTCTGTTGCCCCCTGCATAGCTTCAGAGTTGTGGGAGATCACAGGCGGAGAGGGCTTGGTTTTTGAAGAGGGATTCCCCGACCGCAGCGAGGTCATAGAAGAGTTTGTTACGGTGGAGATTCCGGTTCAGATAAACGGGAGAGTTCGCTTCAGAGTGAGAGTTCCTTTCGGGTGTTCCGAGAAGGAACTGATTGAAATGATCAGAAGGGAATTACCTGAGGCGAATGCTTTTGACAGAGTAGTTTTTGTGCCTAATAGAATAATAAGTTTTGTGAAGCAGGTATAGTAAGTTATGAAAACTCAGATTTTTTCAATTCTTGTTGACAATACAACCGGTGTTTTGAGCCGTGTGGCCGGCTTGTTCAGCCGTCGTGGCTACAACATCACCAGTATCACCGCTAACACCACCGCGAACCCCAAGTTTACACGTATTACAATTGCGGTTCCCGGAGATGAACTCATTCTTGAACAGATTGAGAACCAGCTCAGAAAGCTTCAGGATGTTCGCCATATTAAGAAACTGGCAGACAGAGAATCTGTTATCAGAGAGCTTATGCTGGTGAAGGTAAGGGTGGATCTGCCTCACCGTCCGGAGATCATGACTATCAGTGATATCTATCACGGCAAAATCGTGGATATTGATGATTATTCCATGATGATCTCAGTGGTGGGACTTCCCTCCAAGCTGGAAGCATTTCTGGACCTTCTCAAGAATTATGAGATTCTTGAGCTTGCAAGAACCGGAATCACCGGACTTGACAGAGGAAGCGAGGATATCCAGTATTTGGAGTAATCCGATAGTATCAGGCCTAAGACTTGATTACATATACATAATATACATTCCATTGTTTTTAAGGAGGAAGATAAAATGGAAGACGCAAAAATCTATTATCAGGAAGACTGTGACGTAACACTTCTTGAAGGTAAAACAATCGCAATCATTGGTTACGGCAGCCAGGGACATGCTCATGCTCTTAACCTTAAGGAGTCCGGATGCGATGTTATCATCGGTCTCTATGAGGGAAGCAAATCCTGGAAGAGAGCAGAAGAGCAGGGCTTTGCAGTATACACAGCAGCTGAGGCAGCTAAGAAAGCTGACATCATCATGATTCTCATCAACGATGAGAAGCAGGCAGCTCTTTACAAGAATGATATCGAGCCCAACCTTGAGGAAGGCAACATGCTCATGTTCGCTCACGGTTTCAACATTCACTTTGGACAGATCGTTCCTCCCAAGTATGTTGATGTTACAATGATCGCTCCCAAGGGACCCGGTCACACAGTAAGAAGCGAATACCAGGTTGGCAAGGGTGTTCCCTGTCTCGTAGCTGTTGAGCAGGATGCTACAGGCAAGGCTCTTGATATGGCACTTGCGTATGCTGCAGGTATCGGCGGTGCAAGAGCCGGCGTACTTGAGACAACATTCATAACAGAGACTGAGACTGACCTCTTTGGTGAGCAGGCAGTTCTTTGCGGCGGTGTATGTGCTCTTATGCAGTGCGGTTTCGAGACTCTCGTTGAAGCCGGATATGATCCCAGAAATGCTTACTTCGAGTGTATCCATGAGATGAAGCTCATCGTTGACCTTATTTATCAGTCAGGTTTCGCAGGAATGAGATATTCTATCTCCAACACTGCTGAGTACGGTGATTACATCACAGGCCCTAAAATCATCACAGAAGATACAAAGAAGGCTATGAAGAAGGTTCTTGCTGATATCCAGAGTGGTGCTTTTGCTAAGGATTTCCTTCTCGACATGTCCTCAGCCGGTGGCCAGGCACACTTCAGAGCTCTCAGAAAGCTTGCTTCTGAGCATCCTTCAGAGAAGGTTGGTGCTGAAATCCGTAAGCTCTATGCATGGGATAACGAGTCCAAGCTTCTTAACAACTAATATGATCTATTACGAGGCCGCTGCTTTTGCAGCGGCCTTTATGTATTAAATAAAATACACATTTTTTGAATTCTTATTCAGGCATTTCCTCTCTTTTTCATATTCAAAATGGTAAAAAATGCAATTAAAACTGAGACAACTGCATTTTTTGCAAGATAATTTATTAAAATGCAAGTCAAAATCCTGTGAATTAACGTATGTCTCTATTGTTTTTGCAGGAAAGAAAGAAAAATATGCAAATTTGACAAAAAATTATCAATCTAGTAAAGTTAATAACGGATTTGGGGAAATCCACTGTTGATCTTTTGGTCAATTTACTATATTGGGATCATTTTTTTGATAAGAAAAGGGGTTAATTATGTCTAAAAAATGGGTATACCTTTTCAGCGAGGGTAATGCAAATATGCGTGAGCTTCTCGGTGGAAAAGGTGCAAATCTTGCGGAAATGACAAGTCTCGGACTTCCGGTTCCTCAGGGATTTACAATCACCACAGAGGCCTGCACTCAGTATTATGAGGACGGAAGACAGATCAACGAAGAAATCAGCAAACAGATAGATGAGTATATTGGCAAGATGGAAGAGATCACCGGAAAGAAGTTCGGAGATCTTGAGAATCCTCTGCTTGTATCAGTACGTTCCGGTGCCAGAGCGTCAATGCCCGGTATGATGGATACTATCCTGAATCTGGGTCTCAACGAAGAGGTAGTTAAGGTCATTGCGGAGAAATCAAACAATGCCCGTTGGGCCTGGGACTGCTACAGAAGATTCATTCAGATGTACTCTGATGTGGTAATGGAAGTGGGCAAAAAGTATTTTGAAGAGCTCATTGATGCCATGAAGGCTGACAGAGGGGTAAAGCAGGATGTTGAGCTTACCGCCGAAGACTTAAAAGAACTGGCAAATCAGTTTAAGGCTGAGTACAAGGCTAAGCTTGGAGAAGATTTCCCTGATGATCCCAAGGTACAGCTTATGGGAGCCATCAAAGCAGTATTCCGATCCTGGGATAATCCAAGAGCTAACGTATACAGAAGAGACAACGATATCCCTTATTCCTGGGGTACAGCAGTAAATGTACAGTCCATGGCTTTCGGAAACATGGGAGATGACTGTGGTACCGGTGTGGCTTTTACCAGAGATCCGGCAACCGGCGAGAACGGACTTTTCGGTGAGTTTCTCACCAACGCACAGGGTGAAGATGTTGTGGCGGGTGTGAGAACTCCCATGCACATCACAGAGATGGAAGATAAGTTCCCTGGGGCATTTAAGCAGTTCAAAGAGGTTTGCGAGATCCTCGAAAAGCATTACAGAGATATGCAGGATATGGAGTTTACTGTAGAGCACGGTAAGCTTTACATGCTTCAGACAAGAAACGGAAAGAGAACCGCTAAGGCGGCCTTAAAGATTGCCTGTGATCTGGTGGATGAGGGGATGAGAACCGAGAAAGAAGCGGTTGCCATGATCGATCCCAGAAACCTGGATACTCTGCTTCACCCTCAGTTTGACGCAGAGGTGCTTAAGAAGGCCGTTCCCTTAGGAAAAGGACTTGGTGCGTCTCCCGGTGCTGCCTGCGGTAAGATCGTTTTCACAGCGGACGATGCCGCTGAGTTCGCCGGACGAGGTGAGAAGGTCGTTCTTGTGAGACTTGAGACATCTCCGGAAGATATCACCGGAATGAAGGTGGCTGAAGGTATCCTCACAGTCAGAGGCGGAATGACCTCCCACGCTGCGGTTGTCGCAAGAGGTATGGGCCGCTGCTGCGTATCAGGCTGCGGGGATATCGTCATGGACGAAGAGAATAAGAAGTTTACCCTTGCCGGCAAGGAATTCCACGAAGGGGACGCAATCTCCATCGATGGCTCCACCGGATACATATACGAAGGAATCATTCCTACTGTTGATGCGGCTATTGTCGGCGAGTTCCGCCGTATCATGGACTGGGCGGACAAGTACCGCACCATGAAGGTACGCACAAATGCAGACACTCCTGAGGATGCGAGAAAAGCAAGAAAGCTGGGTGCTGAGGGCATCGGTCTTTGCCGTACTGAGCACATGTTCTTTGAGGAGACAAGAATCGCAGCATTCAGAGAGATGATCTGTGCAGATACAAAAGAGGAGAGAGAGGAAGCACTTGACAGAATCCTTCCTTATCAGCAGGGAGATTTCAAGGGTCTTTTTGAAGCACTTGAAGGAAACCCTGTAACGATCCGTTTTCTGGATCCTCCCCTCCATGAATTCGTACCCACAGAAGAAGAGGATATCTTAAAGCTTGCAAAAGCAAAAGGTCAGACTGTGGATGAGATTAAGGCAAAGATAGAGAGCCTTCACGAATTCAATCCTATGATGGGACATCGCGGATGCCGTCTTAGTGTCACTTACCCTGAGATTGCCTCCATGCAGACCAAAGCGGTCATTCGCGCAGCCATAGAAGTAAGTAAGGACCACCCTGAATGGCAGGTTAAACCCGAGATCATGATCCCTCTTGTAGGTGAGGTGAAAGAGTTCAAGTTCGTTAAAAACATCGTCAAGGAAGTTGCGGACGCAGAGATCGCTGCAGCAGGCGTTGGACTTGAATATGAGATCGGCACTATGATTGAGATTCCAAGAGCGGCTCTCACAGCAGATGAAATTGCGGCAGAAGCAGACTTTTTCTGCTTCGGAACAAACGATCTGACACAGATGACCTATGGATTCTCAAGAGATGATGCCGGAAAATTCCTCAACGATTACTACGACAGAAAGATCCTTGAAAATGATCCTTTTGCAAAGCTTGACCAGAACGGAGTGGGCAAACTAATGAAGATGGCGCTGACCCTTGGAAAACCGGCAAATCCGGCTCTCCATGCAGGCATCTGCGGTGAGCACGGCGGGGATCCCTCCTCCGTTGAGTTCTGTAATGAACTGGGACTTGACTATGTGTCCTGCTCACCTTTCAGAGTGCCCATAGCCAGACTTGCAGCTGCACAGGCAGCAATAAGTGCAAAATAACAGACAGTTACATCTATTCTCCCGGATTTCTTAATACTTCCCCACATCATCCTTATCAAACCTGATGATGTGGGGACATTCCTTTTAAAAGAAAATCGGGTTAACATAATAACAAGGCTTGTTATGTCTTTTTGTTGCAACTATAATGTGTATAAGAACGCAGATACTTCGTGAACTGAAAGAAACTCTGACAGGGAACCGGTTTTTGCGGCAATGGAAATACTGACTTTAAGGAGTACCTGAAAGGCAAGTGATTATATTATGATTACAAGATCTCTTTGTCTTTTGGGATAAGGAGATTTTTTTATGGATAAACAGCTTGCGGTAATTGCTATTGTGGTAGAGAAGGAGGAGAGTGTTGAGGCGCTGAACAGCCTTTTACACGAATTCAGAGAATACGTTATCGGACGCATGGGAATCCCTCACAAAGAGAGAGGAATTTCCCTGATTTCTCTCGCGGTGGATGGTCCCGTGGACATGATCAATGCCCTTTCCGGAAAGATCGGAAGGCTTCCCGGGGTGTCCTCCAAGACCGCCTACTCTAAGGTTCAGGATTAGGAGTGTTCATGAGAAGTCGTTGCTTTGAGCTAATTGACCGTCTGGAAAAAGACAAAAGCCTCAAAAGAGAAGAGTGGGTCTTTCTATTTGAACACTTTGAGGAGCCGGGCCTTTCGGAATATCTTTTTGAGAAGGCGGTAAGGATATCCAAAGAGGTGTTTGGCAACAAGGTATACACCAGGGGGCTCATAGAATTTACAAACTATTGCAAAAACAATTGTCTCTACTGCGGTATACGAAGGGACAACAGAAATGCCTCCAGATATCGTCTCACGAAAGAGGATATCCTCTCCTGCTGCGAGGAAGGTTATGAGCTGGGATTTCGCACCTTCGTGCTCCAGGGCGGAGAAGATCCGGCCTTTACCGATGAGATACTGGTGGACATCGTAAGGAGCATTAAAGATCTATATCCTGATTGTGCGCTGACCCTTTCCATTGGTGAAAAGCCAAGAAAGAGCTATGAGGCTTACTATGAGGCCGGAGCGGACAGGTATCTTCTGAGGCATGAGACCGGAGACAAAGCTCACTATGCGAGGCTGCACCCCGGGAACATGTCGTTTGAGAATCGGAGAAGATGTCTTTTTGATCTTAAAGATATCGGATACCAGGTGGGGAGTGGCTTCATGGTAGGATCACCTTACCAGACAAGCGACACCCTGGCCTCGGACTTCCTTTTCCTAAAGGAACTGTCCCCCCATATGGTGGGAATCGGACCTTTTGTTCCTCATCACGACACTCCTTTTGCAAAAGAAACCGGGGGAACTGTGGCGTTGACTCTCTTTTGCATAGGCCTTCTGAGATTGATGCTGCCAAAAGCACTTCTGCCGGCAACCACAGCTCTCGGAACTATATCTCCGAGAGGACGAGAAATGGGGATTCTTGCCGGCGCCAATGTGGTTATGCCTAACCTCTCTCCGGTAAAGGTACGCAAAAAATACGAACTTTATGACAACAAGATCTGTACCGGCGATGAGGCTGCGGAATGCCGGCAGTGTCTTGAAAACCGAATGAAATCTATCGGATACGAGCTCTCCCGATCAAGAGGGGACCATCCCGATCTAGCTTAAAATATGGAGGAAATCAAATGTATAATGTAATGTCACCTAAAGCAGAGGAGTTTATCTCTCATGAAGAGATTCTTGGTTCTCTCGAATATGCCGAGGCCAACAAGAACAACGGTGAGCTCATTGACAGGATTCTTGAGAAAGCCCGTCTGAGAAAAGGTCTCACTCATCGGGAGGCAGCAGTTCTTCTTTGCTGTGAGTTGGAAGACAAAAACCAGGAGATCTACACACTTGCAGAGCAGATCAAAAAAGATTTTTACGGCAATCGTATTGTAATGTTTGCTCCTCTTTATCTTTCAAATTACTGTGTAAACGGCTGTGAGTACTGTCCTTATCATCTTAAGAACAAACACATCCCCAGAAAAAAACTCACACAGGAGGAGATCAAAGCCGAGGTTATCGCTCTTCAGGACATGGGTCACAAGCGCCTTGCCATTGAGGCCGGTGAGGATCCTGTACACAATCCCATTGAGTATATTCTGGAGTCCATCAAGACTATCTACAGCATCAAGCACAAAAACGGCGCCATCCGCCGTGTAAATGTAAACATTGCGGCAACTACTGTTGAAAATTACAGAAAGCTTAAAGAGGCGGGGATCGGAACCTACATCCTTTTCCAGGAGACCTACCACAAAGAGAATTACGAGAGGCTTCATCCCACAGGACCCAAGCACGACTATGCATATCACACCGAAGCCATGGATAGAGCCATGGAGGGTGGTATCGATGATGTGGGAATCGGAGTACTCTTCGGTCTTAACAACTTCAAGTACGATTTCGTAGGAATTCTCATGCATGCGGAGCACTTAGAAGCTTATGATGGCTGCGGTCCTCACACCATCAGCGTTCCCAGAGTGAGAAGAGCCGATGACATAGATCCGGATGTTTTTGACAACGGAATCTCCGATGATACTTTTGCAAAAATCGTAGCCTGCATCCGAATTGCCGTTCCCTACACCGGCATGATCATCTCCACAAGAGAGACAAAAGAGAGCCGAGAGAGAGTTCTCCACCTGGGTGTATCCCAGATCAGCGGCGGCTCCCGCACAAGTGTAGGCGGCTACGTGGAGGCTGAGCCTGAGGAGGAGAGTTCGGCTCAGTTCGATGTCAGCGATAACCGAACACTGGATGAGGTGGTAAACTGGCTCATGAAGATGGACTACGTTCCTTCCTTCTGTACTGCCTGCTACAGGGAAGGCCGAACCGGCGACAGGTTCATGTCCCTCTTAAAGAGCGGTCAGATCGTAAATTGCTGTCATCCCAACGCCCTTATGACTCTCAAGGAATACCTGGAGGATTATGCTTCAGATGATACGAAGAGAGTGGGAGACACCCTTATCGAGAAGGAGCTTGATGTTATAACTAACCCCAAGGTAAGAGAAAAAGTCGAAGAATACCTGGCAAACATTCACGAAGGAAAGAGAGATTTCAGATTCTAATGAGCCTTAACAGCACACCTTTGGCAAACAGAACCCACATTGGTTTTTTCGGAAAAAGAAACTCTGGCAAGTCAAGCCTTGTGAACGCAGTGACATCTCAGGAACTGAGTGTGGTTTCGGATACTCCCGGAACCACCACGGATCCGGGGGGGAAGACCATGGAGCTTTTGCCTATCGGCCCGGTTGTGATCATCGATACCCCGGGATTTGACGATGAGGGGGCTCTCGGGGAACTTCGGATCAAAAAGACCCGGGAGGTCTTAAACCGCATTGATGCTGCGGTTCTCGTGGTGGATTCAGAGGTGGGACTGCTGGAAGGAGACAGAGAGCTTTTAGAGGTTTTTGAAAAAAGAAAGATCCCTTGTATCGTGGCTTTTAATAAGTCAGATCTTCATATTGAACCGGATGCTTCAGACATTAACGTTCCCCGAATCTCGGTTAGTGCCCTGAGAAAGACAGGGATCGGTGAACTTAAAGAGCTTATGGGGCAGGTGATTGGAGAAGGAAACCGGGACAAAGCATTTGCCGGAGATCTGGTGGAGACGGGAGACCTGGTAATTCTGGTGATCCCCATCGATGAGGCAGCCCCCAAGGGAAGGATAATCCTTCCTCAGCAGCTGGCCATCAGAGATCTTCTGGAAGCAGGAGCTTTAGTGCTTTCGGTAAAAGACACTGAACTAAGATTTGCCCTCGACACTATAGGCAAAAAACCAAAGCTTGTTATAACCGATTCTCAGGCTTTTGGAGAGGTGTCGAGAATGGTCCCTGCAGATATTCACCTAACCTCGTTTTCAGTGCTTATGGCTCGCTACAATGGCTTTCTGGAGACGGCTGTGGAAAGTATCAAAGCAATCGACAGCCTGAAACCTGGAGACAGGATTCTGATATCGGAAGCCTGTACCCATCACCGGCAGTGTGGCGATATCGGTTCTGTCAAGATACCCGCATGGCTTAATAAACACCTCGGGTTTACCCCGGAACTTGACTTTTCTTCCGGTAGGGAGTTTCCGGAAGACCTTAGTCGGTACAAGGCGGTGATTCACTGCGGCGGCTGCATGATAAACGAGAGGGAGATGCAGTTTAGAAAGAACTGCGCAATACATCAGGGAGTGCCCTTTATCAATTACGGTATCCTCATCGCCTACATGAACAACATCCTGGAAAGGAGCCTTGAGGTACTTAAAAAAGAATTTTAGATACAAAAACATCAGAAGTGCCCGTTGGTCACGTTCTGAGATTGTGTGCGGTCAAGAAAGGCAGGGCTCTTCCCGGACTCCTACCCGCCGCTTATACAACTACGATCCCCGGAGATTTGCAAAAGATCCCTCGGGGATCTTTTTTACAGAGAATTCTGTTAGATAAATAACAAACCGCGAAAAATGTTTACAAATAAATACAATTTTGGTAGTCTAAGCAAAGTAATCGGAAATTGACCCGACAGGAGGGGTATAAATGAGTAGATTGGAATTTGAAACACCGACAAAGGCAAGGATTGCCATGGAAGGATTGTATAAGGATCTTCAGCGTAAGATCGAATCCAGCCCTCCCGGACTTTGCCCTGTAGATCTGACAAGAGCATTTCTGGAGCTGTGTCACGCCCAGACCTGTGGAAAGTGTGTACCCTGCCGTATCGGAATCAAGCAGCTGGTAAGCCTGATCTCAGATGTATTAAACGGCAAAGCTACACTGGAGACCCTGGATGTAATTGAGCAGACTGCTCTCACCATTATGGATTCTGCGGACTGCGCTATCGGATATGAGACGGGTTATCTTGTATATAATGGACTTATGGGCTATCGCGATGACTATGTAGAGCACATCAAGAACGGAAGATGCACCTGTACTTATAAGCATCCTGTTCCCTGTGTTGCTGAGTGCCCTGCTAAGGTAGATATCCCCGGATATGTTGCACTTGTTGGCGAGGGAAGATATGCTGATGCAATCAGACTTATCAGAAAGGATAATCCATTCCCCACTACCTGTGGTTTTATCTGTGAGCACCCCTGTGAGTCAAGATGTCGCCGTAACATGGTGGATGGTTCCATAAATATCAGAGGCCTCAAGAGGGTTGCCGCTGATTATGCCGGTGAGATTGATCCTCCCGCATGTGCACCTTCAACAGGTAAGAGAGTTGCCATTGTGGGCGGTGGTCCCGGCGGACTCAGCACAGCTTATTATCTCCAGCTCATGGGACATCAGACAACTGTATTTGAGATGCTTCCTAAGCTTGGCGGAATGCTTCGTTACGGTATTCCCAACTATCGTCTTCCCAAGGATAGACTGGACGATGATATCAATGCGATCCTTAAGACCGGTGTGGAAGTAAAGACCGGAGTTAAGATTGGAGTGGATTACACATTCCAGCAGCTTAGAGACGAGTATGATGCGGTACTTATCAATATTGGTGCCAGCACAGACAAGAAGCTCCGTCTTGAGGGTGAGGATGCTGAGGGTGTTTACCCTGCAGTTACATTCCTCAGAGATGTGGGCAAGGGCAACGGCATTGACCTTGAAGGCAAGGAAGTTGCAGTAATCGGCGGTGGTAATGTATCCATGGATGCAGTAAGAACCGCAAAACGTCTTGGCGCAAAGAAAGTAAGTATCGTTTACAGACGTCGTCAGGCAGACATGACAGCCCTTCCGGCAGAAATTGAAGGCGCTGTAGCAGAGGGCGTTGAGCTTAAGACTCTCAAGGCTCCTGCAAGACTTGATGTTGATGATAACAATCATATTAGAGGTCTTTATGTGACACCTCAGATGATCAGCAATATTGTTGATCGCAGAGCGTCAGTTAAACCTTCAGGAGATCCTGAAGAATATATCCCTTGTGATGTACTTATCATAGCAATTGGTCAGGCAATTGAGACAAAGCATTTCGAGGAAGCTGGAATTCCTACCTGCAGAGGCAGAATCGAGACTATGCCTAACGGAAGCTTTGAGGGTATGCCTGATGTATTCGCCGGCGGAGACTGCCAGAGCGGACCGGCAACTGTAATCAAAGCGATTGCGGCTGCGAAGGTAGTTGCGGCGAATATTGATGAGTATCTCGGATATCGTCACACTATTACTGTGGATATTGATCTTCCTCCCGCGCGTATCAAGGACAACATCCAGTGCGCAAGAATCGATATCAACGAGAGAGAAGCCTGCGAGAGAGTTCAGGACTTTGACGGTGTTGAACTTTGTATGACAGAATGTGAGTCAAAGCAGGAGGCAGGAAGATGCCTGCGCTGTGACCACTTCGGCTTCGGAATCCTTAAAGGAGGCAGAGAGAGAGTATGGTAAATCTTACAATAGACGGAATCAACGTTACCGTAAATGAGAATACTACTATTATGGATGCTGCCGATAGTGTCGGTATCCATATTCCCCGCCTTTGTTTCCTGAAAGGTATCAATGAGATCTCTGCCTGCAGAGTGTGTCTTGTTGAGATTGAAGGCAGAGGCAAGCTTGCAACTGCATGTACCTGTGTGGTTGAAGAAGGCATGAACGTATTTACGAACAGCAAGAAGGTTCGTAAACAGAGAAGAACCAATGTACAGCTTATTCTCTCACAGCATGATTGCCTTTGCACTACTTGTATCAGAAACCAGAACTGTGCCCTTCAGACACTGGCTGCTGAGCTTGGAATAGTAGATAATCCCTACGAGAGAGATCTTCAGTATCAGGCGTGGGATGAGACCTTCCCTCTTATCAGACAGTCTACAAAGTGTATCAAGTGCATGCGCTGTGTAAATGTTTGCGAGAAGGTTCAGGGCCTTGGGATCTGGGATGTTGAAGGAACAGGTGCTAAGACTACTGTTAATGTGGCTGGACATGCGAGCATCAGAGAAGCAGATTGTGCAGCTTGTGGTCAGTGTATTACACATTGTCCTGTTGGTGCCCTCAGCGAGAGGAATGATGTAGGTAAGTTCTGGAGAGCAGTTGATGATGAAGATACCATCGTTGTTGCACAGATTGCACCTGCTGTAAGAACGGCCTGGGGCGAAGATCTTGGTCTTTCTCCCGAGGAGGCTACTGTAAACAAGATTGCAGATGCCTTAAAGAGACTTGGCGTCGACTATGTATTTGATACAGTATACTCAGCTGATCTTACAATTATGGAAGAAGGCACAGAGTTTGTTCAGCGCTTTACCAGCGGAGAATTCAAGGACAGACCTATGTTCACATCATGCTGTCCCGGCTGGGTAAGATTTATCAAGAGCCAGTATCCTCATCTGGTTAAATATCTTTCTTCAGCTAAGTCACCTCAGCAGATGTTCGGTGCTGTTATGAAGACTTATTACGCTGAGAAACTTGGAGTGAATCCCGAGAAGATCTTTACCCTTTCAATCATGCCTTGTGTTGCAAAGAAGGCAGAAGCAGAGATGGATCTTTACTACGGAGAGTATGCGGGTAAAGAAATCGACTGTGTACTCACTACAAGAGAGCTGGTAAGAATGATTCGTTCTGCTCACATTCAGCCGTTTGCATTAAACAACATTGAGTTTGACCTTCCTATGAGAGACGGAACCGGCGCCGGAGTTATCTTCGGAGCAACTGGTGGAGTTATGGAGGCAGCTCTTCGCTCAGCATATTATATTGTAATGGGAGAAAATCCTCCCGTGGATGCTTTTAAGGCGGTAAGAAGTACAGGATTTAATGCTAATGACGGAGTTCAAGAAGCGGTATTCCATATGGGAGAGATTCCTGTGAGAGTAGCGGTAGTAAGCGGACTTGGAAACACCAGAAAGCTTATTGATAAGATTGAAAGAGGAGAGGTTCATTACGACTTCGTTGAGGTAATGGCATGTCCCGGCGGATGCGTTGGCGGCGGCGGTCAGCCTATCCACGAAGGAGAAGAGTGTGCCTTCGAGAGATCTCATACTCTCTACTATCTGGATAAGAATTATAAACTCAGATACTCTCATGAGAATCCTGATATCCTGGCGCTCTACAGCGAATATATGGGAGAACCTAATGCTCACAAAGCTCATCAGCTTCTTCACACAGAGCATTCAAAGAACGGTTTCCACTAAAATATAATATAAGATCTCCACTTGCCAATGAGGTGAGTGGAGATCTTTTTTTGTAGAAATCAAGAGTAGGGCCGGGTAAGCTCTGCCGATTTTGTTCTATAACTCTATAAGCCGCCTATAGCGCCGATTTTGGACAAAAAAATCCGAGAAGTGGGTTAGTCTTCTCGGATTTGTATGTCAATTAGATTAAAAACTATTTAATACCGTTAACGGCTTTAGAAAGACGAGATACTTTTCTGCTTGCGTTGTTCTTAGGATATACACCCTTGCTAGCAGCCATGCTGATTGTCTTAGTAGCAGCACGAAGAAGTTCCTCTGCACGTGCAACATCCTTAGCAGCTACAGCAGCTTCTACTTTCTTGATAGCAGTCTTAACGCCAGACTTGATTGACTTGTTGCGTGCTGTCTTTGTAGCAGTAACTAAGATTCTCTTCTTAGCAGATTTAATGTTTGCCAACTTGTTCACCTCCATATAATTATTCTTTGTTAATTGTGAACATAAGCTGAGACACGAAAATGCTCATGTTTGCACATACAATATTATTCTACATACTGACTGGCCTATTGTCAACAGTAAAATGTTTTATTTTTGGGGGTCGCTGGGAATTCTCTTTAAGAGTTCTTCAGGGATCTCGCCCTTGCCCTGGCCTACAAACTTGTATATATCAACTGTCTGCTGAATCTGCTCGTCGTTAAGGTGACGGATCTCACCACAAGCTCTTGCTGCAAGATATGCTCTTGCACACTCCTCAAGATATACAGCTGCGTTGAGAGCCTGCTTGAGGCTGTCGCCTACTGTGTTAACTCCGTGGTGGGAGAGGATTACTGCAAGCTGATCGCCAAGGTATTCTACTGTGTCCATACCCATCTCAACACTTCCGGGAGAAGAGTAAGGGGTGCACTTAATGTTACCGCGGCAAGCATTGCCGAGAGTTGTAAGGTCAGCACGGAACTCATCCTGAATAAGGCTGATTGCAGTTGCATAAGGCTGATGTGTGTGTATAACTGCGTTGAGATCAGGACGGTGCTTAAGGATGTAGAGAATTCCTACTGTGTCTGAAGAGGGCTTTCTCTCACCTTCAATGATATTTCCGTCGATATCCATAACTACAACATCATCTGCTACCATTTCCTCATAGATCATACCTGAAGGTGTTACAAGGATCTCTCCGGTAGGCATACGAAGGCTGACATTTCCGCCTGCTAATGCAATAAGACCATAGCGGTCAAGTTTCATACCTGTTTTGATGACTTCAAGTTTTTCTTTTTCAAACATAATTAATACTCCTTTGTAAACAACGTGATTGAGCACTGCAGGGTAAGACAGTGCTCAATCTGATAATAGGGGGTAATTTATGAATTCTATACCTCGTAGTAATCCTCGAAACGGATTTCTTCAAGGTCAGAAGCTTTAATGCCAAGATCTTTGCCCATGAGATCCTCAACTGCATTGATGAGTGCTTCTGCATCCATCTTGTAATGGTTGAGAAGGAACATCTTTGATGCGCCATGGGAATAAGTATCCTGAAGACCAACTTTAACAAGTCTCTTGCCAATGCCGTGTTCAGCCATGAGATCAGCAGTAGCAGATCCGAGACCACCGATAACTGTTCCGTTCTCAATGGTGATTACACCATACTTTGCCTTCTGGCAAGCTTCAACGACCTGAGGATCGGTGAAGGGCTTGAGAGTAGAAACGTGTAAGTGCTGAATTGAAAGTCCCTTGTTCTTGAGAGCAGCAGTTGCACGCATTGCTTCCTCAGTACAGATTGAAGAGGAAAGAATAGTAACATCTGTACCTTCTGAAATAACTCTTGCGTGGTTGAACTGAATAGGCTCGTTAGCGGGGAAAAGTCTGGGAACAGACTTGCGGAGCTGACGAATGTAAGCGGGTCCGTTGTAGTTGTAAGCCATATCAAGAACACCTTCGATATCTGTAGCATCACCTACATCAAAGATAGCAAGGTTGGGAACTGTTCTTAAAACACCAACATCGTTTGTGGACTGGTGTGTTACACCGCCGGGAGTTGTGATACCGGGTACGAAGCCACAGAATACAACAGGAAGGTTGGGGTATGCAACGCTCATCTCGAGCTGGTCAAGAATTCTGCGGTAAAGGAATACTGAGAATGTGTGAAGGAAAGGTCTGAAACCTTCTCTTGCAAGACCTGCAGCCCATGAGCACATGTTCTGCTCTGCAATACCTGTAGTGATATATCTGTCAGGATACTTCTGGCTGAATTCCTTAACTTCGCATGAGCTTCCAAGGTCAGCTGAAAGTACTACGAGTTCGGGATGCTCTTCAGCAAGACGGAGAATATTTTTTGAATGTGTGTTAGTCTCTAATTTCATCGCTTGTTCCTCCCTTTCTTACATTTCTTCATAGAACTTCTTAAGCTCAGCTGCCTGCTCAGGAGTCATTGTCTTAAAGTTAATGAAGTGCTTAGGCATCATAGGCTCAAGTGCAGGTACGCCCTGAGCGGGGTTAGTCATGCAAAGGATCATGAGAGGCTTGCCCTCGTGAGGGGTGTTGGGAGCAGCTTCAAGAGCATCAAGGTCATGACCATTAATTCTTACTACTTCCCATCCAAATGAATGGAATCTGTCTTCAAGAGGTTCAATTGTCATATTATCCTTTGTCCAGCCTTCAAGCTGCTGACCGTTGATGTCTGCAATAACATAGAAGTTGTCCAGGTGATAATGAGCTGCCATCTGGAAGCACTCCCAGTCCTGACCTTCCTGAAGCTCACCGTCGGAAAGCATGCACCAGATACGGCCCTTTCTTCCCTTCATCTTATATGCATGAGCTGTACCTGCAGCAATTGATACTGTCTGGCCAAGAGATCCGGCAGTGTTCTCAAATCCGGGTGAGTGCTCAGCGCCGATCATCTCCATGTTCCAACCGTCTACGTTGAACTTCTCAAGAGCACGCTCAGACATACGTCCTGATTCAACAAGTGCACAATAGATTACAGAAGCATAGTGACAGCAGGAGATGAAAAGTCTGTCGTATCCGTCATCGGAGTTTCCTGTGTAACCGTTATAGAGTGATCCTTTGGGATAGTCCATATTGGAGGGGGAGGGTACTCCGGGGAAAAGCTGAGCATCGGGATTACCTGCGCTGGGTGCGAGGTTGAGAATGTTCATATAAAGAGAACTTACGATCTCAGCAGAGCCACATGCCTGAGCGAGGTAACATCCGCCGCTCTCGATAGCAATTCCAAGAATTCTTTTACGAATATTCTTGGCAGCTCTCTGGATCTCTTCTTTGGTAAAGCGTTTTTCTGACATAATAATTACTCCTTTCTTCAACCTTTGTAAGTCTTATTATGTAAGGAAATTAATAATTTGTCTTTGAATAAGAATAACAGAAAACTATTCCTGATCCAATCATTATACCGTTACTTAACATGTGATAATTATTTCATACAAGAGAACAAATGTCAATATCTGAAAGGCATTAAAATGATTGTGCAATACTGATAAAATTCTGAATATAAAGTTGGAATTAATAACTAATTCAAATAAAAGGGCATCATTTTGATTGACTTTTCATAGAACAGGCTTTAAGATGAATTCAAATGTTGGCGTGATAATTGTTTTTTTGTGGTATACAATTATGAGAATAATTTCTGTATAATGAACATTATTAACATATTTTCACGACCGATAATCAAACCGGTAATCATTGGTAGTAGTTGAATTACCAAATACAGAAACTACCTAATATAAATCGAATTGAAAGGAATGAGAGAGATGAAAGCAGTTGTTAAGATAGAGAAGGGCTATGACAACATGGTGATTCAGGATATTCCTGAACCTGAAGCAACCGGTGATCTGGTCAAGATCAAGATCGCTTACTCAGGAGTGTGCGGAACAGACCTTCACGCATTCAAAGGACAGTATTCAAGCACCAAGACACCTGTAGTACTCGGACATGAGTTCTCGGGAGTTGTTGTGGCTGTAGGTCCTGATGTCAAGGAAATCAAAGTCGGCGATCGCGTAACCAGCGAGACGACTTTTACAACCTGTGGTCACTGCACACCTTGTAAGGAGAAGGATTACAACCTTTGCGGCAATCGCCAGGGTATCGGAACACAGATTAACGGAAGTATGGCAGAGTATCTCGTAAGCCGTGAGGAGAGCGTTCACAAACTCCCCGACAATGTGTCAATGCTCAGTGCTTCTCTTACAGAACCCCTTGCTTGTGGAGTTCATGCCGCAATCGAGAAGGGTAATGTTAAGGAAGGAGACGTTGTCTGTGTATTTGGTGTGGGTGCCATCGGTCAGATGGTAGCTCAGGTAAGCAAAGCCAGAGGAGCAAAGGTAATTGTTGCCGGACTTCCTCAGGATGCAGAGCGCTTTGAAATTGCATTAAAGAACGGTGCAGATAGAGCAGTTGATCAGACCAAGGAGAACATCAAGGACGTTATCAATGAAATGACTAACGGGGAGGGAGCAGATATTTCCTTCGAGTGTTCCGGAGCAGTTCCCGCTGCTAACACGGCATTAGATGTTACGAGAAGAAAAGGCACAGTTGTTCAGATGGGTGTATTTGCTGAAGCTAAAGCATCAATTCGCTGTGACTTCATCCTTCATAAGGAAATTAATTATGTAGGATCAAGAAGCCAGAAGCCTTCTTCCTGGAGAACTTCTATCAAGCTCCTTGCTGATGAGACAGTAGTTCCCGATAAGATCGTTACAATGGTCGTTCCTTTAGATGACTGGAGAAAGGCATTTGACGCATCTATCAATGGCGAAGGCGTTAAGGCAGTTATCTGCTGCAACGAAGATCTTAAGAACGCTTAATTCTTAGCAATTAATTAAAAAGGTGAGTTTTTCCTGGGAAAAGCTCACCGAAATAATAATAGTTTTGATTATCAGGTTTATTCAGCTGCGAGTTCAAGAAGTTTGTCTGCAAGCAACTCATCAGCAATCAGCACATTGATGTATCCGCCTCGAATCGCACCCAATGCGGCTTCAGCTTTGAACTCGTCAGCAGCAACTCCGATGGACCACTCGGCATTCTTAGTAGCTTCTAAAGGGCTTCCCACAACATACCAACCGTCAGAGTTGACAGGGTTGCCGTTGATATCGAATGCCCTTGCCAGTAGATGACCGACTGCTCCGTTCTTCACAAGAGTTGTTCTGTCTGAATCGCTCCAGTAGCCGGCACGCTGAATTAGAGTGTTACTGTCCATGGAGCCTATTCCTGTGAGAAACACATCGGTGTGATAAGCCTTCTTAAGGGTGGCAGCGATCTGAGGTTCGGCAACCATGTAGTCATGAACCTCACGGCTCTTGACGAAGATGGGAGAGTAAATATTTGAGTAGGTTCCGTTGAGTTTTTTGGCCATTCTAATAGCCAGCTCCAGACCGTCTACATTGGGGTTTCCGGTGCCGAGACAGCCTACCATCTGAACAACATGGATGTTGTGATACTGCTCGTTTTCAAGCATGTTGCTGAGAATACTGGGAACGGTTCCCCAGGTGATTCCGACAGTGGAGTTGTTTTTTATCACTGTGTTGAACAATTGTACGGCAGCTTCACAGCACCTTTGAATAGACTTGTCATAATCATAGCGACCGTTTATAATGATTGCATCGCGAAGGTTAAATTTCTCGCGGATCAATCGAGAAAGAACAGCATCTTTTTTGATTGGATCATGGACAATTATTTCGACAACTCCGACTTTCTTGGCCTCCTCAAGGAGCCTTGATACTGTCGGGCGGGATGTACCGAGAATATCAGCAATCTCACTTTGATTGAGATTCTCATTGTAGTACAGGCTGGCAGCTCGAACCAGGAGTTCTGTGTGATCTTCCATGTTTAATACCTCCGTATTGAATATAGAGATATTATAGCACATAATTTCCAAAAGTCCATAATCGTGAGCATAATTTCATATCGTGGCTGCATCATTGAATGATAGGAGGAACCAATAATGTACGAACAGGAAGTAAAAGTAGTAAATGCAACCGGACTTCACGCACGCCCTGCTTCACAGCTCACTCAGCTTTGCAAGAAGTTCCCTGAGAAGATCACAATCGTTACACCCGACAAGTCAGTTGATCCGAAGAGCATCATCTCTCTTCTTTCAGGCGGTGTTAAGGCTGGAACAACTGTAACTGTAAGAGTAGAAGGTGAGAATGAAGAGGCAGTAGCTAAAGAGGTTTGCACTTTCATCTCAAATCTTACAGATTAATAACAAATAGATTTTTAGAAAAGGAAAAGAAATAGTATGCAGTCCTGTTATGAAGATTTAATAATTCTCGATGTTGATGCTAAGGATTCTGAGGATGTTATCCGCCAGGTTGGCCAGCTCCTTTATAAAGGAGGATTTGTTAAGGATACTTATATTGACGCAGTAGCGGCAAGAGAGAAGGAGTTCCCCACCGGCCTTATACTCCAGGATATTCAGATTGCTATGCCTCACACCGCAGGAGTTCACGTAAATACTCCGGCAGTATGTATTGCAAAGCTTGCTCATCCGGTTGAGTTCGGTCACATGGGAGATCCTGACACTAAGGTAATGGCAGAGCTTATTTTCATGATGGCAATTAAGAATCCCGAAGCTCAGATTGAAACTCTTCAGAAGGTTATGGGAGTATTTACTAATGCCGAGGCAGTTCAGGCATTAAAGGATGCTGAGGATAAGGAGACCTTATTCAAGGTGGCTCAGCATTATATTGGGTAAGAATTTTATTTAGGAGGTAATTTATAATGGCAAAATCAGTAAAAATTTGTTGTGTTTGCGGATCAGGCACAGTTAGTTCATCAATGGTAGCTAACAAGCTTACAGAGAAGCTTGCAGAGTACGGCTATGATGTAACAACAGTTGAGTGCAGCCCTAACTCAGCAGAGACAACACTCGCAGCAGGTGGATTCTCACTTATGGCATGTGTTTCACCTGTTTATGATGACTTTGGTGTGCCTAAAGTAAATGCTGTAGGCATGCTCACAGGTCTTTCCGAGGATCAGGTAATCGCCGACTGCCTTGCAATTCTTGACAAGGAATAGAATTTAAAAAGAAGCACTTTTACAATTGAATATTGGTTTAATTATGTTTGTAAAACGGAGACATCGCGGCCGTTTTCAAAATACATGAGATACTATAGCTAATATCTAAGGAGGGAGTATTAGTGGCTAATTTTCTTAATCAGTTAAGCACAATTTTTGGTACTTTTGGTGCCATCGTATTCATTCCCCTTATCCTTTTCATCATTGCAAAGGCTATGGGCGTTACAACTAAGAAAGCCTTCAACTCAGCACTTCTTTGCGGTGTTGGTCTTTCAGGCTTCAACCTTGTAATCAATGCTTACATGGGCATCGTTGCACCTGTTGTTTCAGCTATGGCTGAGAATTCAGGTGTAAGCTTCAAGGCTCTTGATACCGGTTGGCAGTCAACATCTGTTATTGCTTACTCAACAACAGTTGGTGTCCTTTTCATCGGTGTTTGTCTTGTACTTGAGCTTGTTCTTTTCTTTGTAAAGTGGACAGATGTATTCATGGCATCTGACCTTTGGAACAACTATTCATTCATGGTATGGGGCTCTATGCTCTATGCTCTTACAAAGAACATGGCTTTCGCTATGATTCTTATGATTGTTCAGCTCCTTTACATCATGCTTTTCTCAGAGATGATGGCAAAGCGTTGGTCAAATCACTATCAGTATCCTCAGTGTTGTATGACAGCTCCTCACCACATGGAGGCAGTTCCTTTTGCAATCGCTATGAACTGGATTCTTTCCAAGCTTGGTCTTGATAATGTTAAGATCAATGCTCGCGATCTTCAGAAGAAGTTCGGTATCCTTGGTGAGCCTATGTTCATCGGTCTTGTAGTTGGTCTTATCATCGGTATCATCGGTGAGCTTCCTGTTCTTGGAACACTCGCTGGTTGGGGAACAGTTGCATCTGTAGCTGTTAACACAGCTGCCGTTATGGCTATCTTCCCTAAAGTTGGTGGTATCTTTGCTTCAGCTTTCACAGCTCTTACAGAGGCTTCAAAGAAGTCTGCTGCTAAGTCCGGTGAAGGTCGTGACTGGTACCTCTCAGTTAATGATGCTGCTGGATACGGCGAGCCCAACACACTCGTAACTGGTATCCTTTTGATCCCCATTATGTTAGGACTTTCATTTATCCTTCCCGGAAACACAATTCTTCCTATGGCAGACCTTCTTGCTCTTCCTTACATGGTAGAAACATTTGTAGCTGTTTCCCACGGTAACATTGTTAAGTCAATCATCATGGGCGCTATCTGGTTCAGCCTTGGTCTTATTCTTGCTTCCGCACTTGCACCTACATTCACAGAGGTTGCTATCGGTGCTGGATTCCAGATGCCTGAAGCTGCAACTCAGATCGTAAGCTTTGGTATCATCTGCCATCCTTTCATGATCGCGGTATTCTACATCGTTTGGAAGCTTGGCATCATCGGTATTGCTGCACTTGTTGTTGTTTATCTTGCTGCTTACTTCTTATTCAAGAAGAACAGAACCGGTCTCTATGCTTACCTTGAGAAGGAGCCCGGCAAGGCAGCTTAGTCTGTACCCATAAGGCACAATACTTAATACTAAAATAAATCGCGATGAGGGCCGCTGTTTTCAGCGGCCTTATTTATAAAATTTAACATTCAATTTAAGGAGGCAGCTATGCTGGAAATCTTAAAAAACGAACCAATGAACGTGATTTGTGTCGGAGATGCATTTGTTTCCCCCGATACTATTGTTGAAGCGGTAAACTCATCTTGTATCAATGTTAAATCAATTTCAAAAGCATTCTGGCTTAATGAAGATAAAGATTATTTTGCTGAACAGCAGCTCAAGATTGAACGTGGAGGTTCCACAGCTGTTCCTTATCCTGAAAAACTGGATGATCTTATTACTGACTGTGATGTATTGTTCACACATTTCAGCCCGGTTCCGGCTTCCCTGATTGAGAAGGCTCCGAATCTTAAAGCTGTCCTTACTTGCAGAGGCGGTGTTGAACATATTGATATTGAGGCGTTAAGTAAGAGAAATATTCCGGTAATAAATGTAATTAGAAACGCAGTTCCGGTTGCGGAATTCACTCTTGGAATGATCATTGCCATGACAAGAAATATCTGTGTATCTCACAGAAATATGATCGAGGGAAGATGGGAGAAAACCTTTGTTAATGACGGATTTACTTCCACACTATCTAACCTTAAAGTAGGTCTTTTGGGGCTTGGAAACGTTGGAATTGAGCTTGCAACCAGACTTAAAGCTCTCGGAGTTCCCATGATCGCTTTTGATGCTTATCTTGATCCGGTGAGACTTGAGAGAAACGGTCTCGGAGATATTGAGATCAAAGAAACAATGGAGGAAGTATTCAGGGAGGCAGATATTGTTTCTCTTCATTTGAGACTTACCCCCGAAACTGAGAAGATTATTGATAATAAATTCTTCTCTATTATGAAGCCTACGGCATATTTTGTTAACTCAGCACGCGGTGGCCTTGTAAACCAGCAGGACCTTATTGAAACTCTCAGAGAACATAAGATTGCAGGAGCAGCTCTGGATGTATTTGAATCAGAACCTGTTCCCGCAGATGCAGGTTTCGTTGGCCTTGATAATATAGTTCTTACTCCTCATATTGCAGGTAAGACGGAGGACGCTATCCCTAAATCTCCTTTCCTTCTCACAAGAGAACTGGAGAGAGTAGTGGAGAAGGGTCTTACAGAAAGAATAGTCAACTTTGCAAGAATCAAACTCTAATCATTGGGATAATGCAGTTGATATTTGAAAAATACTATAATATAATATTAAAGTTACCTGTGGTTAATCTGCCTAACCACAGGTACACAAATAATATCACATAGAAGTTAATTGGGAGACTTGAAGATGAAGAAGATAATCGGACTTGCAGGTTCAACAGGCTGTGTTGTGGGTTCCGCAGTGGTTTTTGCAACAAAGGAGCTTTCCCTTAATGCAGTTCTTGTTGAAGATGTAGAAAAAGAAATCGAAGCAATGGATGCGGCAAGACAGAAGTACGATGCTTCCTTAGCAGAGCTTGCAGCAACTGCCGGAGAAGGTCAGGGGGAGATCTTCGAAGCATACCAGGAAATCCTTGCGGATGATGCCGGATTTTTCGATGATGTTAAGGCTACTATCCGCAATGAGAGAGTTTGTTCCTCTTATGCAATCGAGCAGAAGAGAATCGAAGTCGAATCCATTTTCATGAGCATTGATGATGAGTATCTCAAGCAGCGTGCTGATGATATTAACAATGTATGTCACGAACTCATGGCTGAGATTCAGGGAATTTCCGGTGGAGATCCTTTTGAGGGTGTTGAGGGTGAGTCTCTTATCGTATTTGCAGAGGACCTTACACCTGCAGATACAGTGAGAATGGATCGCTCCCGTCTTGCCGGAATGGTTACAGAGAAGGGTGGAGTAACATCCCATACTGTAATCCTTGCCAAGACCCTTGGAGTTCCTGCTGTTGTTGGTGCAGGTGCATTCCTGGCAGATATCACCAATGGTCAGAATGTAATTCTGGATGGTGCAACAGGCATTGTTATCGTTGATCCGGAAGAGTCTGAGCTCAAGGAATTCATGGTTCGCAAGGAAGCGGCCGATAAGAAGAAAGCAATTTACGATGAGTGCATGGTTAAGCCTGCTTATTCCAAGGACGGATTTCTCACCAGAGTTAATGTTAATACAGGTGACAATGAGTCAGTAGAGAACTTTAAGGCAGCAAACTGTGACGGTGTTGGTCTTTTCCGTACAGAGTTCCTCTACATGAGCCAGAGCGATTATCCTTCCGAGGACTTCCAGTTTGAAGCATATAAGAATCTCGCAGAGAAGTGCAAGGACAAAGAGCTTATTATCCGTACACTTGACATCGGCGGTGACAAGCAGCTTGATTATATGAACCTTCCTGTGGAGGCAAATCCTTTCCTTGGATACAGAGCAATCAGACTCTGCCTTGACAGAACGGATGTGTTTAAGACTCAGCTTAAGGCGATCCTCAGAGCCAGTGCTTATGGTAATGTTAAGATCATGTTCCCTATGATCGTTACTGTAGATGAGGTTAAGGAGGCTAAGGCAATCCTTGAGACTGCTAAGGCGGAACTCAGAGAGCAGGGAATTCCCTTTAACGAGAATGTACCTGTTGGTAT
Organism: Clostridiales bacterium; assembly: GCA_029227635.1. GTDB lineage: Bacteria > Bacillota > Clostridia > Lachnospirales > Lachnospiraceae > SUG1684. The sequence continues at coordinate 1,222 of JAQYAH010000037.1, read as the reverse complement.
CATGATTGAGACTCCCGCAGCAGTTCTTCTCAGTGACAAGCTTGCACAGAATGTAGATTTCTTCTCTGTAGGCTCTAATGACCTTATTCAGTACACTACAGCTTCCGACAGACAGAATGAGCTGGTGCAGTATATTTACAATAACTGTAATATCTCTGTGCTTCGGGCAATCAACATGGTTGCCGAGAATGCTCATAAGCACGGAATCGAGATCGGCATTTGCGGTGAGGTCGGCTCAGAGCCCAGACTTATTCCTCTGTGGCTTGCAATGGGAATCGATGAGCTTTCAGTTGCAGCCAGCCTTGTAGGACGTACCAAGTTTATCCTCAGCCAGTTCTCCAAAGAGGAACTTCAGGCAGTAAAGGATAAGGTTCTTGACAGTGAGCAGATTTTTGAAGTAATCAAGACTCTTGATGAAACCCTTGAGAAAGCAGGAATTGATGAGTAAGAAAGAATCTAACAAAGATATGACCAGTTGTGTATACTGCGGTAAGAAGATTCCAGCTAATCCGTCACCTTTTTCGGTGCATGTCGTTACCCGATCTCACCCGGTGTGCTCTCTGGAATGCAGACAGGGCGTGGAAGAGTTTGTCCGCAAGGATAAGAAGAACAAGAAATTCATGTACTATTTCCTCGTGCTGGCAGCGCTGCTTATTCTGGTGGGAAGCCTTATCTTCCTCAAGTCCATGAAGCTGCTTGGACCCGGAATTGCAGCAGCGGGATGCGGAATGTTCTTCTTCCCGTATCCGGTGAACTATTTTGATAATTTCTATGGATGCTGTATCAAGAAGACTACTGTAATAAGCAGAGTGATTGGAGCTGTTCTCATGGCTCTTGGAGTATTTTTCTTTATTACTGCTTTTATTTAGACAAGCATAAAGGATGAATCTTTTTAGATTCATCCTTTTTATATGAAAAATTGACATTGAAGAATGGTTTGATATAATATTTTGTGGTAATTTGCCCGGTGAAACTACTAGATGTTGAATGGAGAATAAAATGGCGAAACAGGAGTACAGTGCAGAGCAGATAACAGTGCTTGAAGGGCTGGAGGCGGTGAGAAAACGCCCGGGAATGTATATCGGAAGCCTTTCAACCAAAGGCCTGAATCATCTCATATATGAAATTGTGGACAATGCGGTGGATGAGCATCTTGCCGGCTTTGGAAGCTGTATCTCGGTTATCCTTGAAAAGGACGGCTCAGTTACTGTGGAGGATGACG
>JAQYAH010000036.1 GCA_029227635.1 Clostridiales bacterium | reverse complement strand
ACCATTTATTGCGACGCTGGCATTTATGAATATTCTGAAGGGATACGCGTTTCTTGCTACCGGAGGCCGTAACGTATCTGATCTTCCGGATGCATTTTGTTGGTTGGGTACGGGAGATGTATTGATGATACCGGTGCCTGTCTTGTTAATGGCTTTGGCTTTATTTATCGGATGGTTTATATTGAATAAAATGTATGCGGGACGTTTTTTCTACGCTATCGGAAGTAATGAGGAGGCGGCGAGGCTCTCAGGAATTAACGTACCTCTGACCAAAATTATGACTTATGTGATCAGTAGTTTCTTTGCAACTTTTGCCGGTATTGTAATGCTTGCAAGAATTAAAACTGCTTCTCCTACGACCGGTACAGGATATGAAACGGATGTTATTACAGCATGTGTTCTCGGCGGCGTTTCCATGTCGGGCGGTGAGGGAAAAGTTTATCAGGCATTTGTAGGTTCCCTCCTGATTGCTGTGTTAAATAACGGATTAATTATGATGCAGGTAAGTGAATATATTCAGATTATCTTAAAAGGTGCTATATTATTAATTGCGGTAATATATGACAGCGTTCAGAAAATGCAGAAAAAGAAAGTGATTGTTGCTGAGTAAACAGTATCTTATAATATAATGGAGACGATGAAAGTTATGAAAGCATTCTATATTGACAAACCATACTATTCAAGCATTCATGAAATTGCGGTTCCGGTTCCAAAAGATGATGAAGTGTTGATTGAAGTCAGAGCAGTTGGAATTTGCGGAACGGATGCGCATCTCTATTTAGGAGATTATGAAAATCCTTATCCCACCATTCCGGGACATGAGTTCTCGGGAGTTGTCGCCAGGGTTGGAAAGAATGTAAAAAACTTTAAACCTGGGCAGCGTGTGGCGTGTGATCCGAATATTTACTGCGAATCCTGTGATAATTGCAAGCAGAATAAACAGAATTATTGCCTGGATTACAAAGGACTTGGCAATCATGTGCCAGGTGCATTTCAGCAGTATATGTGTATAAATGAAAGATGTGTGTATGATATTGGAGATTTGTCTTTTACAGAGGCGTCTTTTATTGAACCGCTTGCCTGTGTCCTTCATGGACATGACACGGTACGTCCAAAGTTTGGTGAGAAAGTTTTAATTTTAGGGGCGGGACCGATCGGTCTGATGCATTTGCAGGTCTGCAAAAATGATGGCGCTCTTTTCGTGGCGGTGGCAGATATCAAATCGGAACAGTTAGAACTGGCAGAAAAGTATGGTGCCGATTATACGATTTTTAATGATGAAAATGCAGGTGATCAGTTATCTAAGATTTCAAAGACGGGATTTGATCTGATTATTGATTGTACAGGTATTCCCAAAGTGATTGAAAATATAATACCTTATCTCGCCAATGAGGGACGGCTGCATTTCTTCGGCGTATGCCCTGCCAGTATTAAGATAAATGTCAGTCCATATGAAATTTATCAGAGAGAACTGCAGTTTATCGGGACAAATTCTCTGAAAAAGACATTTCTGGCTGCGATGAGACAGCTTCAGGCGGGTAAGGTTCAGGTTTGTGATTTAATTGGAGACCGGATTACTCTGGATGAATTGCCGGATCAACTGAAACGTGTCGCAGAGAGAAAAACGAAATTAAAAACGATTGTGTATCCCAATGGTTTTGTGGAGTAGCAATCCGACGAAAGGGAAACAATGAACACAAAAGGGAGAAATCTGTCAGACGTTCAGAATATGAATCGATCACTTATTATAAGAATCATTCAGAAAAAACATCGGACAACAAGAGCTGAAATATCAAAGGAAACTGGATTGAATAAGGCTACAGTAACAAACATTGTCAGTAATCTTATTTCCTGGGGAGTTATTAAAGAAGTGGGACTCATTTCAGGAGAAGCTGGCCGCAGATCGATAGCTATTGAACTGGCCGCGGATGATTATGCCATTATCGGATTATGGGTTACCAGAAGGCATCTTCATGTAGGTATCTATAATATGTATGGGAAAAGCAGTTCTGTCCAAAGCTATCTGATAGGATTAAACAGTCAGGCCGAAGAGCTCATTAATACGATATGTGAAAAAGTTACTGAGATTAAGGAAACGTGTACGGAGAAAAAAATTCTGGGGGTAGCGCTTGCTTTACCCGGTCCATACATAAAAGAAGAAGAGCGTATTGCTCTTTTGACGGAACGAAGTGACTGGCAGAATGTGGACATTGTCAGCCGGATTCGGGAACGTATAGATATGGAAATTATTACGGAACATGATACGTATGCGTCGGCTGTAGCTGAATGGTGTTTTACACAGAATTATGATGAGACTTCTTCCATGTTTTGCATTACCGTATCTTTGGGTGTGGGTGGATGTTATGTTGAAAACGGAAGGATTATGAGCGGAAACCTTGGGGTAGCAGGTGAGATAGGACATATGAGTATCGATTATAACGGAATCCCCTGTGAATGTGGAAACCGGGGATGCCTGGAAAAATACTGTACCACGATAGCTGCATTGAAAAAGGCTAAAAGACTGCTTCCGGATTATCCGGACACCTGCTGTTCTGAAAACATGATTGAATCAGAACTGCTGGATGCATATCGGAAAGGAGATCCTCTGGCCTGCAAGGTTATCAATGAAGCCGGTAAATATCTGGGATACGGAATTGCTAATATCATTAATATCTGCAATCCAAAGACCATCATTATTGGAGATGAGATAGCCAGAGCAGGGGAACCGTTTTTGAAAGTTGTAAAAGAAAGTGCAAGAGAACGGGTTTTGCCGATTATTTTTAATGAGACAGAAATACAGTTGAGTGATTTACATGATTCTGTTTTAAGTGGGGTATGTATGTCATTTATGCAGAGAGTAGTTGAAAAACCGGAATTATTTTTTAAAACCAGAATGAACTAAATTTACAGTGTAACAGACAGGAGGAAAAAACAATGCGCAGTGTATTATTAAACAAACCGGAAGAATTGATTATGCAGGAGGTTCCAAAGCCGATTCCGGGTGCGGGAGAAGTACTTATTAAAGTGAAGAGAATGGGTATTTGCGGCTCTGATATTCATGCCTATCATGGACAGCATCCTACTATTTATTTACCGATTGTTCCCGGTCATGAGTTTTCCGGTGTTGTGGCAGAAGTTGGTGAGGGCGTGACGGAATTTGAAATTGGTGAGAGAGTGGTTGGAAGACCGCAGAATACTTGTGGAAAATGTTATCACTGCCTGCATGGACATGAAAATATTTGTCATGATCTTCAGGTAATTGGCTGTAATGGCAAAGCGCCGGGAGCCGCAGCTGATTATATTCTGATGAAAAAGCATCTGGTGTTTAAATTACCGGAGAACATTGATTATGACAGCGGTGCCATGGTGGAGCCGACTGCAGTAGCCGTAGCGGCAATCCGTACCTTTACATTTGATGTTACAGGAAAAAATATTTTAGTCCTTGGTGCGGGAACCATTGGAAATCTTGTGGCTCAGGTAGCGAAGGCCAGAGGGGCCAAAGCAGTTATGATTACAGATGTTGTAGATGAAAAACTTGAAATCGCAAAGCAGTGTGGAGTTGATTTTGTTTGTAATACAGCAAAAGAAGACCTCCAGAAGGCTGTGGATGCTGCGTTTGGAAAAGATGGTCTTGACGGCGCTCTGGAATGTGTGGGGGTAGAGGCTACTATTAATCAGGCAATTAAAGTTTGCCGTAAAAGGAATGATATTATCATTGTGGGTATCTATGCCAAAAACCCGCAGGTTAGCATGATTGATGTTCAGGAGAAGGAGTTCAAAATTATCGGCACGCTGATGTACCTGGAAGATGACTATTATGAAGCGATTCGTCTGATTTCTGCCGGATTAGTTCATCTGGATATTCTGAAGACGGCACATTTCTCATTGGAAGAGTATGATGATGCTTATAAATATATTGCTGAGCATCGTAATACCTGCATGAAAGTTCTGATCGATGTAGAAAAGTGATGGTGATATAAAACAACAGCACTTGTTGATTTATGTTATTGAAAAGTCATTTACTATGTGTGTTAATAAAAACATGGTGGAGGGCAAAGTAGAAATGAAAATGACATGTGACAGTCTCTGCAATCGTCATTTTTGGGAAGAGAGGGGGATTACCCTTCCTTCCTATGATGTGGAGGCAGTGTATAAAAAAACAAAGCAGGCACCGGGATGGGTACATTTCGGTATTGGAAACATATTCCGCATCTTTATAGGCGGTATTGTTGATGGCATGCTGGAGCAGGGGATTCTGGACAGCGGGCTGACCTGTATGGAAGCCTTTGATTTTGATATTGTAGATAAGATTTATCATCCATTTGATAATCTGGCACTCAGTGTGATTCTGAAGGATGATGGAACAAAAGAAAAGAAAATACTGGGATGTTTTGCGGAAGCAGTGAAAGCGAAACCATCGGAAACAGTATCCTGGAGCAGAATGAAGGAGATTTTTGCTGCTGAAAGTCTTCAGATCGTTTCTTTTACAATCACGGAAAAAGGATATGCACTGAGGGATTCTCAAGGGGAATTTCTGAAATATGTTAAGGCAGATATGGAAAACGGGCCTGACCAGGCAACTGGAGTAATGGGAATTGTGACCGCCATGCTGAATGAGCGATATCAGAGAGGCGGATACCCTTTGGCTCTTGTATCCATGGATAACTGTTCTCATAACGGAGATCTGCTGAGAGCATCCGTAATTGAGATGGCGGAAACCTGGCAGAAAAAAGGGTTTGTAGATGAAGGTCTGGTGGATTATGTAAAAGATTCGAACAGAGTCGCTTTCCCCTGGACCATGATCGATAAGATTACTCCCCGGCCGAGTGATGAGATCGCAAAAGAACTGGAAGTATCCGGGATAGAGGATATGCAGCCGGTTGTCACAGGAAAACGAACCTATATTGCCCCTTTTATTAATGCAGAGAAGCCACAGTATCTGGTAATAGAAGACAGTTTTCCCAATGGGCGGCCTGCCTTGGAAAAGGGATACGGGGTTTATATGGCTGACAGGGAAACGGTCAATAAGGCAGAGAGAATGAAAGTGACTGCTTGTCTGAATCCGGTTCATTCTGCTCTGGGTCCGATAGGGGTTGTTCTGGGAATTGATGGTTTTGCAGATTTGCTGGATGATCCTGTTATGATGAAAATGGGCAAACAGATTGCGTATGGAGAAAGCATACCCGTTATCGAGAATCCGAAGATTATCAGACCGATAGATTTTACAGACGAGTTATTCCAAAACCGGTTTATTAATAAATATCTGGGTGATACGAATATACGTCTGTGCCAGGAAGAATCGCAGGGAGTCGGTGTCCGTTTTGGCGTGACGATAAACGCATATGTTTCCCGCTATGGGACAGCCTCGTCCCTGGTGGCGATCCCGCTTGGTCTGGCAGGATGGCTGCGTTATCTGATGGCGATCGATGACAACGGAAACAATTATGAACTGGCACCGGATCCTCTTGCGGATACGCTTCATGAGATGCTGTCAGGAATTGCGTGGGGAGAACCTTCCAGCCTGACGGATCAGCTGAGGCCAATCCTTTCAAATAAGAATATTTTCTTTACAGATCTATATGAAGCTGGCCTTGGAGAACGCATAGAAGAGTTTTTCAGGGAAATGATCGCCGGACCGGGTTCTTGTAAAAATACCGTTTACAAATATATCAATACTATTTAAGGAGAAACTTATGGCAGATATATTATCCATTCATCATGCCTGTATTGATACGAAGAATATCGATGAGAGTATAGCATATTATGAGAAATTAGGTTTCTGCCTGATCCGAAAGCAGACTTGTGGTTTTGGGGAATATGCTATGATGCGGCAAGGTACAGCCAGAATTGAGCTGATACAGAGCCGGGATGCGGATTCAAATCACACAGGTGAGACAGGTCCCATTGCCCATATTGGGTTTGATGTGGATGATGTTGAGAACATTTTTGACAAATTGAAATCCAAAGGAATTATATTTCAGACAGATGCGATAGAACGTTCGCCGGAACCCATGGGAGGACTTCTCTCCTCTCTGGATACCGTGGTAACGGAGTATTATCTGCTGTGTGA
>JAQYAH010000035.1 GCA_029227635.1 Clostridiales bacterium | reverse complement strand
TATGTGGGAGCTATGCCCGGCCGAATCGCCAATGCCCTTAGAATGGCAGGCACGAAAAACCCTCTGATCCTCCTGGATGAGGTGGACAAGATCAGCACCGACCACAATCGGGGAGATACGTTTTCCGCCCTTTTGGAGGTGCTGGATAGTGACCAGAACAAGACTTTCAGGGATCACTATCTGGAGGTTCCTCTGGATCTTTCCGAGGTAATGTTCATCACCACCGCCAACACAACAGAGACGATTCCCCGTCCTCTGTTGGATCGTATGGAGCTCATTGAGATTTCCAGTTACACAGAGAACGAGAAAGAACATATTGCAAAAGAACACCTGATTCCCAAGCAGATCAAAGCCCACGGAATCGGAGAGAACAACCTTCGAATCAGCGACAGAGCTCTTTTTGACATAATTCACAATTACACCCGGGAGGCCGGAGTGCGTCAGCTGGAGAGAAAGATCGGAGAGATCTGCAGAAAGAGCGCAAGAAAGATTCTGGAGGACAAGGATAAGACTGTTAACATTACGGAGCGGAACCTGGAGAAATACCTGGGCAAAAAGAAATTCACCTTCGAGTCCGCAAACGAGCAGGATGAGATTGGTATCGTCACCGGCCTTGCCTGGACCAGTGTGGGAGGAGATACATTAAAGATCGAGGTCAACTCCATGAAGGGCAAAGGGGAGATACTTCTCACCGGCAAATTGGGGGATGTGATGAAAGAGTCCGCTCAGGCGGGCATCAGCTACATTCGTTCCATCGGAAGCCGATATGACATAGATGAGAACTATTTTGCGGAGCATGATATTCATGTTCATATTCCGGAGGGGGCAGTTCCAAAGGATGGTCCATCCGCAGGAATTACAATGGCCACCGCCATCTTATCCGCGGCATCTAAGCGGCCGGTGAGAGCCGACCTTGCCATGACCGGAGAGATCACCCTGAGGGGAAGAGTCCTTCCCATAGGCGGTCTCAAGGAGAAGCTTTTGGCGGCCAAAAATGCCGGAATCAAGACCGTCCTGGTACCTGAGAAGAATGAGAGGGATGTGGAGGATATCTCCACTGAGATTACAAAAGGCCTGGAGATAGTTTTTGTCAGCAGCATGGACCAGGTACTTAAGCAGGCGTTCAGATAAGGGGGTTCGGTATGATCATCAAGAATGTTGAACTGGAGACAGTCTGCGGAGTGACCAGCAAGATCCCGACAAAAACCATGCCGGAGTTTGCTTTTGCCGGAAAGTCAAACGTGGGCAAATCTTCCCTGATAAACGGACTTATGAACCGAAAATCCTACGCAAGGGTGTCCCAGCAGCCCGGTAAGACCCAGACCATTAACTACTATCTCATCAACAGGGATCACTACTATGTGGACCTGCCGGGATATGGTTATGCCAAGGTGTCAAAGGATATGCAGGATAAGTGGAAAAAGCTTATTGAGCGCTATCTCAACAATTCCGGGATGCTCCAGGTGGTTTTTCTCCTCATTGATATCAGAAGAGAGCCCTCTGCCAACGATCTCATGATGGCGGAGTGGATAAGACACAACGGCTACGAGCTGATTATCATTGCCACCAAGCTGGATAAAATCAAGCGCAGCCAGGTTCAGAAACAGCTGAAAGGAATTAAAGAGGGATTAAAACTGAGATCCGGAGAGAGAATAATTCCCTGGTCTGCCTCCACAAAGCAGGGCCGGGAAGAGATATATCAGTATATTGACGAGAAACTGGAGACCTTCTATGGTGCTCCAGAGACTTCATCAGAAGAGGAAGTGCAGTGATGGGTGAGAAACTTACCAGAAAAGACGTGAAGAGAATAGAGGAAGAGATCGAGCACAGAAAAGTGGTGGTGCGCCGGCAGCTCATCGAAGCGGTGAAAGAAGCCAGAGCCCATGGAGATCTTAGTGAGAATTTCGAGTATCACGCCGCCAAAAGAGAGAAAAATCAGAATGAGAGCCGGATCAACTACCTTGAGCGTATGCTTAAGAACTGTGAGATCGTGGACGAGTCCTCTGCGGAGGATGAGGTGGGACTCAACAATACTGTAAGGGTTTACTTCGAGGAAGATGACGAGGAGGAGACCTATCGGATCATAACTTCCATCAGGGGCAATTCTCTGAAAGGCCTTATAAGTACCGATTCTCCCTTGGGGTCTGCCCTTATGGGGCATAAAGTTGGAGATCGGGTTGAGGTGGTGGTCAATTCCGGATACAGCTATTTTGTGGAGATCCGGGAGATCCTCAACACCGAGGATGACGGCACCGATCAGATAAGAGGCTACTAAATCGAAGAAAATCAACTAAAGAAGCTCCCACTGTGGAACACCAAAAGGTCGGATGTCCTCCGGCGCTTAAGTGAACCGCGGTGGGAGCTTCTTCGTTTGTTAGAAACTCTCTTGAGTTATGGGTAACAATATGGGTCGATGATTGGCCCAAAGCCGGCGCATCAAGCCGACTTTGGTAATAGGGGTTAATTATTTAAAGAATGGTGCTGGCAAAAATCTTCATTGCTGCTTTCACATCATTCTTGATGCCTTCTTTAGCAACATTGATAATGTCGTGATAGAAGATCTTGGAATCTCCCTTGTCGGCAAGGTAATCTCTTACTGCGTTAGCACCTGCGATGGTTCCGTAGGTGTAGTAGTTGATCTTGGTGATGCCATTGGCGATAGCCGTCTTGAAATCTTCCTCGGATACGCCGGAACCGCCGTGCATTACAAAAGGAATGTCGATCTTCTCTTTGATCTGAGTGATACGATTGAGATCAAGCTTGGGCTCGGTGAGGTATACACCGTGAGTTGTTCCGAAAGAAATGGCAAGAGCGTCAACTCCGGTACCCTCTACAAAAGCCTTGGCCTGGTCGGGATTTGTGTAGCAGTCGTCCTCTGATGCAAAATCTTCAATTCCCACTGCGCCTCTGCCTTCGCCGCCGCCTACTGCGGAAGTGAATACGTGTCCGAGCTCAGCCTCAACGGAAACTCCCACAGCGTGGGCAATCTTAACAATCTCTTTGGTCTCGTTGAAATTCTCTTCGTAACTCTTGGATGAAGCGTCATACATTACAGAAGTGAAGCCCAGACGAATAGCTTCGATACAAAGATCGAAGGAAGCGCCGTGATCAAGATGTACGCAAACAGGAACAGATGCGTTCATGGCGTAGTCTAACATAATAGGTCCGATTTCGTCAAGAGTGATAAGGTTCTCGTGAACCTCTGCGTGCTGGATGATAACCGGTACATCTAACTCTTCAGCGGCTGCGATAACTGCCTGTACTGATTCTAAGTTAGGTACATTGAAGGCACCAACCGCATATTTACGTTCTTTTGCATCCTGAAGGATCTCGCTCATTGTTACTAACATACCAAAACCTCCTGAAAGTAAACATGATGGTAATATTTTCTCTATATTTGAAATTATACTTTTATTAAAAAAAACATGCAACCGAATGAGATATAAAAATACCAATGGTAATATATATTTGTAAAATAATAATAAAAACTCTAAAATTAAAATGTAGAAAAGGTAGAAGTGTCTGATAATTGTTTAATTACACTTGAAAATGTACTTGTAAAAAGACTAATATAAACAAGAGAAAAACAATTGCAACTGAACGGAAAAATAGTACCAATGGTATTATGTGGGAGGAAAAGAAATATTATGATTGGTATTGTGATTGCAACCCATGCAGATTACTGCAGTGGTGTGCTCCATGCAGTGGAATTGATTGCCGGTCCTCAGACCAATGTAAAGACCATCGGTCTTTTTCACGGGGACGGAATTGACGAGTTCGAGGAAAAGGTCTGGAGCGCCATCGAAGAAGTAGATGATGGCAGCGGAGTTCTGGGAATGGTAGATTTCCTGGGAGGATCCCCTTCAAACACATTCCTTAAGTATATGAGGAATCACAATATGCACTGTGTGAGAGGCGTGAACATGCCCATGTGTCTCGAGGCTTTCATGAGCCGGGATTACTGCACAATAGAAGAGCTGGTTAAGATCTGTATCGATGCCGGCAAGGACGGAATTGCCGATCTCTACGATGACATGAAGAGTTTTGGCGCAGCTGAAGGAGAGGAAGAAGAGTTTTAAATAGAATAATGCTTTACGTGAGGAGGTAAAAAAGGAGTATGAAGTACGATGGAATTGTATTGGTCAGAATCGATGACAGATTGATTCATGGACAGGTTATGACGTCCTGGCTTAATTACACCGGAGCAAACAAGATCATGGTTATTGACGATGGAGTTGCGGCAGATCCGTTCATTAAGAGTGTTCTTAAGGGATGTATCCCTGCAAACATCAAACTGGCAACCTTTACGATCGACAAGGCGGTAGAGAGAATCAACAGACCCGGAGCTTTTGCCGGGGATAAATGCATCATTCTCGTTAAATACCCCGAAACACTATACAAGCTCATGCAGAAAGGCATTATTTTTGATGAGATCGATATTGGAGGAATGGGGGTGAGCGGCAAGAGAACCAAGTTCTTCAGAAACATTTCTGCTTCAGAGGAAGAGAAGCAGATGTTCAGAGAACTTATTGCTGCAGGTTCGAGAGTATACTGTCGAATCATTGCAGAAGATAGCGAAACAGATATTGCAAAGATGCTCTAATTCACGAGGGGAGGTAAATAGAGTATGCATATTTCATTTATTCAAGCCGTTTTAATCGGTATTGTTTACTATCTTGGTACCATCGGAACACCGTGGCTTTCACTTCTGGGTTCAATTTCAGTTGTTTACAAGCCCCTTGTAGCCGGTACACTGGTTGGTTGTATCTTAGGTGATCCCGTGCAGGGATGTATCATCGGTGCAGCGATCAACATGCCATACATCGCTTTCATTTCAGCCGGTGGTACAGCACCCGCTGACCCCGGTCTTGCAGGTACAGTTGGTACTGCATGGGCAATGGCAGCAGGCGTTACACCCGCTGCAGCCGTAACGATCGCTCTTCCTCTTGGACTTCTCGGAACAATGATCTGGGTAGCTCACATGACACTGGACGTAGCATTCGTACATATGGCTGATAAGGCAGCTGACGAAGGGAACCTTGAGAAGATCTGTTTCCTCCATGTTGTTCCGCCTCAGATCCTTATGTTCTGTCTTTGCGTAATTCCTGCAACTGTTGCTACATTCTACGGCGCAGATGCTGTATCAGGAATCATCGCAATGCTTTCCGGTAAACCTCTTCACGTTCTTGAGGTTATCGGTGGACTTCTTCCTGCTCTTGGTATTGCTATGAACCTTCGTTCAATCAGCAGACCCGGAACACTCTTATTCTACATGGTAGGTTTTGTATTAGTAGCTTACGTAGGAATGCCCGTTATTGCAGTTGCAGTTCTTGGCGCGATCATTGCTTACTTCTACACAACACTCCTTTACAAAAATGGTCAGGCAGCACCGGCAGCAGAAGGCGCCCCTGCTGTAGCAGCAGATGATGATGAGGAGGATTTCTAAGATGGCAGAGAAAAAACTTAGCAAAAAGGATATAGTTACCGCGTTTTGGAGATGGACATTCTTTTCACATGCAAACTACAACTATGAGAGACTTGAGGCTACCGGCCTTGTTCACTCATACAAGCACATAATCAAAAAGCTCTACGGCGACAACCCTGAAGAGTACAAAGCATGTATCAAGAGACACATGCAGTTCTTCAACACAGAGCCCCATATCGGTGGATGTATCCCCGGTATCGTTCTTGCAATGGAAGAGAAGAGAGCAAACGGCGAGCCGATCTCAGATGATGCTATCAACGGTATCAAGACCGGTCTCATGGGACCCTTCGCAGGTATCGGTGATACACTGTGGCAGGGCACATTGACCCCCATTCTCCTTGCATTTGGTGTTTCATTAGGTGCACAGGGAAATCTCCTTGGCCCTATCATTTACACACTCCTTATGTTCGGCATTATGTTCCCTGTAGCATACATCTGCTGGATGAAGGGTTATGAACTCGGCGGAGAAGGAATCGCTAAGATCCTCGGCGGAAACGCACTTCAGATGGTTATCACCGGAGCTTCTGCAATGGGTGCTATCGTACTTGGTGCATTGTCCTGTCAGTTCGTTACGGTTTCAAGCCCGCTTGTAATTAAAATCGGAGAGATGCAGCTTGCACTTCAGGCAGACGTATTTGATAAGCTGTTCGCAGGCATCCTTCCTTTAGGCGTTACAATGCTTACACTTTGGCTTATCAAGGATAAGAAGCTTAAATCCACAACAGTTATGGCAATTCTTGTACTTATTGGCATAGTAGGCGGAGTAATTGGTATTCTGTAACTTTTAATTAACAAAAAAGTGAGAGTGGGTTATAATGAATATAACCCGCTCTCCAAATTTAATTGGAGATCACGAATGAGCGAGAAACTTAAAACAATTGTATTTACAGGAAAAAACGAATTACAGATCGAAGAGTTTGACATGCCGGAAATATCCGAGGAGGAAGTTCTGGTCAAGATTGAAGCGTGTGCGATCTGCACCTGGGAGCAGAGAGCATACACCGGAGTAAATAAAGTTGAATATCCCTTTGTAGGCGGACATGAGATGGTAGGTCACATCGTAGCCATGGGCAGCAATGTAGACCATAAAGCCTGGAAGATTAATGATAGAGTAGCGGTTGGTGTGAATTTACCTTGTGGAAACTGTTATCAGTGCAAATCCGGCAATGAGCAGAGCTGCGAGAACTTCAGCCACAGCATTCCCTTAAGAGGCATCCCTTACAAAGGAATGGGAGGACTCAGCTCCCACATCGCAGTAAGACCTCAGAATATTTTCAAGTTTGACAATGTTCCCTCTGTTGAAGCAACCATCACAGAGCCCCTGTCCTGTGTTATCCGAAGCGTTCAGCAGGCGGATATCCAGCTTGGAGATGTAGTAGTTGTAATCGGATGCGGAATCATGGGACTTCTTCACGTGCTTGTAGCTCAGAAGAAGGGTGCAATGGTTATCGTTTCAGATACTAACGAGGAGAGAACTGCCCTTGCATTAAAGCTTGGCGCCAAGTACGCTATCAATCCCGCTAAAGAAAACTTGAAGGAAAGAGTTGCAGAGATCACTGACGGTATCATGGCCCAGGTAGTATTCGATACCACTCCTATTCCTGCAGTAGTAAGCGATGCAATCAGCATCCTTGCAAATTGCGGAAAGATGATCCTCTACAGTTCATTCCATCCTGACAAACCGGTTGAATTCAGCCCTGACTGGCTGCATCACGTTTCAACGAAGCTCATGGGTACAGCTAACTCAAATGCAAGAGATTTCATGATGGCTACACGCATGATTTCACAGGGCTCCATCGACATGAAGCCTTTTATCAGTGAAGTTTATCCCTGCGAGCAGGCCAAAGAGGCGTTTGAGTCTGCAATAAAAGGAGATAAGTTCAGAGTTGTTGTAACTTTTGACTGATAAGAGGAATATGAGCGGAAGAGTCGAGAAACAGGGTAAGTTTTTATACTTAGATGTCAAAAAGAAAATCGAAGAAGAGTACCAGGTCAAGCCATTTCTGACCCCACTGGCCAGTGAGAGGGAACTGTGCGACAGATACCAGGTGAGCCGTCCTACTGTAAGAAGCGCTATAAAGCTTTTGGAGGAGGAGAAGCTGGTTAGCCGGATCCCCAACAAAGGAGTTTTTTACGTGGGACGCAAGAAGCTGGATCAGCCGGTACTTAGCGAGAAGAAATCACTGTTTCTGGACGAGGCCCACATTTCCTTTTACAACTCGGTTATAGTTCACGGTGACTATACCTACTCGAAGGTGCTTTTCCAGAACATAGTCTCGGCAGACGAGGATGTGGCTATGAACCTTGAGGTGGAGGTGGGAGAGCCGGTGTTTCGTCTTGAGAGACTGAGATACATTAACGGAACTCTCTACTGCCTTGCAAATGCCTATGTGCCTATGCGGATATGCCCTATGCTTTTGCAGTATGACTTCGCCAACAACTCCCTCCACAAGGTGATGAAGGACAACAATATCAGGATCTTCAGGTCCC
>JAQYAH010000034.1 GCA_029227635.1 Clostridiales bacterium | reverse complement strand
TAAAATATCTGTTTTGTACATTTACACACCAAACTTTCCTAAGCCATGCTGAGTTTCAATAACCATTCCCTCTGTAAGGGGGGTTACACATGAACGAACATTGGGCTTACCATCTACAACAACCACACAGTCATTACACTGGCCTATTCCGCAAAACAGGCTTCTGGGTTCTTTTCTCTTATTGGTATACCTGAAAATATCGATCCCGTTGTCCAAAAGGGCTGCAGCAATGGGTGCCCCCTCTCTGCCTTCAAGCTCCCTGCCGTCAAAAGTAAAACTGACAAGTTTTCTATCCGGATAATCAACTATGGGATGTTGTTTGATCTGACAGCTCATTTTTATCACCTTTATTTTTGTAATATGGAAGGTGCCCAAAAAGGCACCTTCCTTTTGGAATCACGTTAAAGTTGCAATTATTATACTACTTAAGCATTACATTGTCAGGGCAGTACTCTGCAATAAAGTCGTCTGCTACGATCTCATCGTTGGCAAGCTTGTTGTTGATATCCTCAATAGCTGCTTTGCCTTCATCGTCAATAAGCTCGTTATAAACTGCTTCGTTTACAGAATATCCGGAACATCCTTCAGAAACACCGAATACATATGACTTAGCCTCGAATTTGCCATCCATGATAACTTCGCCCATAGCCTTGATTGCAAGACCTGCATCGCAAAGACCACTCATGATAACGTTCTCGGGAGCAACATCGTTCTGATCGCCATATGTAGGGATGCAGTATACGCCGCGCTCTGTACAAGCTTCATAAACACCAAATCCGGCTGCGTCACAGTCAGACATGATAACATCAACACCTGCATCGATCATTGCGATTGCCTGCTCTTTTGCCTTTGCTGCATCTTCCCAGGTATCAATGATGCTGAGAGTTACTTCGATATCAGGATTTACACTGTAAGCACCTGCTGCAAAGCCATTAAGAGGGCCTGTTGTTGTAGGGCTGTAAGAACCGCCGATAGCACCTACTTTGCCGGTCTTTGAAGCTTCAGCTGCAGCAACGCCACAGATGATACCCATCTCTGTTCCGTCGGGGTTGACGCCTGCCACGTTAGGCTCCATGTACTCAAGGTTTGAGTTTACAACGAACATTACTTCCGGGTTGTCTGCTGCAACAATCTTAGCTGCCTCAAGGAACTGTGCGCCATGACCAATGATTACATCATAGCCAAGTGTTACATAGTTTCTGAAAACTTCTTCGAATGCAGATGAATCAGAAGCTTCTGTGTAATCTGTTTCAATTGCATCACCGTACTCTTCCTTGAGCGCATTGATTCCGTTGTAAGCACCGGTGTTCCAGGATCCGTCATTTACAGGTCCTTGTACAACCAGGGCAAACTTATGGGTCGCTCCGCCTCCGTCTGATGAGCTGTCACCTGATGATGAACCGCTATCTGACTTTGCTCCGCATCCAGCAACGAGAGCTGCTACCATGACAGCTGCGATGAGGATTGAAAAGATACGTTTTTTCATAACATGTCCTCCTTTTTAATATATGATAAGCAAACCTATTTTTGCTTATTTACTTGATTTTTGGCTATTCCTGATCGTCCTTTTTATCGGGTTCCACACCCGCCATCATAAGTCCGATATCCGAAATCGAGGTGGTGGGAGGTACTATACCGATGATTCTTCCTTCGTACATTACTGCGATCCTGTCGGACATGGAGATAACTTCGTCAAGCTCCGTTGAAACTAGAAGTACCGCAACTCCCTTGTTTCTCTGATCCATAATGCACTGCTGAATATATTCGGTGGCACCTATATCAAGACCTCTGGTAGGATGAAGTGCTAAAAGAAGCTTCGGATCTCGCTCCAGGGCACGTCCGATAACCATTTTCTGCTGGTTTCCTCCGGAGAGGTTCTTGATCAGCTCGTTCTTTCCTGCGGTCTTAACATGATAATCAGTGATAATTTCTTCTGTATCCTTCTCAATAGCCTTCCAGTCTACAAAAGGCCCCTTCTGGAATTCCTTTCGGAAGTGATTGATGAGCAGGTTATTCTCAACCAGATCCATTCCCAGAACAACTCCGTGCTTATGCCGGTCTTCCGGAACGTGGGATACGTCTTTTTTCCAGATATCAATGGGATCTGCATTGGTCATGTCATCCCCGCTAATGGTTACTTTACCTCCGGTGACGTGGGTCATGCCGGTGATAACTTCCGCCAGCTCTCTCTGACCGTTTCCATCAACTCCGGCAATTCCAAGGATCTCTCCCCCTCTGATCTCAAGGTCGATTCCCTTTAGACCGGGAAGTCCGTCGGAATTGTTGCAGGTTACTCCCTCAAGCTTTAATACAACGGGATTGTCATCTCCGGTATCTTCTCTGTGACGCTCATTGTTAAGGGGTCTTCCCACCATCAGCTCTGCCAGTTCATCTTTGGTGATCTCACTGGCATTGCAAATTGCCTGGTTTTCACCGAGACGAAGTACCGTGATCCTGTCGCAGATACTGAGAACCTCATTGAGCTTGTGGCTGATGAAAATGATCGTCTTGCCCTCACTCTTAAGGAGTCGGATCATATCAAAAAGTCCTTCAACCTCCTGAGGAGTGAGCACCGCCGTGGGCTCATCCAGAATGAAAAGCTGCGCGCCTCTGTAGAGCGCCTTTAATATCTCCAGCCGCTGCTGCTGTCCTACGGAGAGCTGCCACACCTTCGCCCAGGGATTGATCTCCATACTGTATTTAGCTGCCAGCTCCTTTAACCTATCTGCCGCTTCGTTCAGATCAAGTCTGGGGCTCTTAGATCCCTTCATTCCAAGGACAACATTCTCAATAACGCTTAAAGCCTGTACCAGCATGAAATGCTGATGTACCATTCCGATTCCGTGCTTTATGGCATCCTGAGGTTCTTTGATGTTTACTTTTTCACCGTTAAAGAAGATCTCACCTTCGGAAGGGGCATAGAGTCCGTACAGGATGTTCATAAGAGTAGTCTTACCTGCACCGTTCTCTCCCAAAAGGGCCATTACCTCTCCGCGTCTGACCTGAAGATCGACTTTATAGTTGGCACGTACATGGGCGAAATACTTGCTTACGCCCTTCATTTCCAAAATATACTCTGACATAAGTCAACCTCCCTACTCTTTCACATAAGGGATTCCGCTGGCGGCAGGGGTCTCCGTCTTGCCAACGAGTCCGATAAGAGAAAGTATTGTCAAAACGTAAGGAATCATCTGAGCAAACTGGAAAGGAATATCGATGTTTCCTGCAGTAAGCTTATACTGAACCGCCTCGCCGGCACCAAATACCAGAGAAGCAAGGAGCGCTCCGACAGGATTTCTCTTACCAAATACAACGGCAGCAATGGCAATGAAGCCTCGTCCGGAAGTCATGTCCTCGACGAATACGGCAAGCTGTCCGATGGAGAGATATCCGCCTGCAAGACCTGCCATGAGACCTCCAAAGAGGGTTGCTCCGTAACGAACCCGGTTTACATTGATTCCCAGGGTGTCGCAGGCTCTGGGGTTCTCACCAACTGCTCTCACGCTGAGTCCCAGTTCTGTGTGGAAAAGAACATAGTGGAGAACCAGCATAAGTGCGATGGCGATGTACACCAGTATGTTGTAGGAAAAAAGAATATGTCCGATAAAAGGAATATCCGAAAGCACCGGAATGTGAAGCTGGGTAAAGTTGTTGATCTTGGGGGCAACTGTGTTCACACCGAAGATCATACGGTTTATAGTAACCGCAAGGCCGGCTCCTATGATATTGATAGCCGCACCGACTACAGTCTGATTTACTCGGAGGGTGATTGCCCAAAATGCCAGAATAAGTCCAAACGCCATTCCTCCAAGACCTGCAAAAAGAAGTCCGAGCCACTTGCTTCCGGTCAGGAAGGATCCTGCATAAGCAAGGATTGCTCCGATGATCATCATTCCTTCAACACCGATATTTACGATTCCCGCTCTCTCGCTGAAAACCAGTCCAAGTGCTGCAATGAACATGGGCATTGCACATCTAACCGCAGAAGCTAAAAAGGTTGAAATAAAACCAGCCATTATCTGTTTCCTCCTTTCGCAAGCTTCTTATTACCTCTCTTCTCAGCTCTGTCCACCAGGAATCTGCTGGCAACAACGAAGAGAATTACAAGTCCCTGTACCAACGAGATCGTTGCGGTAGGGATCTGAGTTACGATCTGCATCATGTTGGATCCGGCCTTTAAGGCACCGAACATCAGGGATGAGATCAGTATTCCGAGAGGTGAGTTGTTGCCGAGCATGGCAACCGCAATACCGTCAAATCCGTATCCGGGTGAGAAGCTCTGGAGCATTCTGATCTGAAGTCCCAGAATCTCACACACACCGGCAAGTCCCGAAAAAGCTCCCGCCATAAACATTGCGAGAACTACATGCTTCTTACTGTTGATACCGGCAAAATGAGCTGCATGCTGGTTCATACCAACAACTCTGGTTCTGTATCCGGCAGTGGTCTTCCAAAGGAAAATGTAGTAAAAGGCCAGGCAGATTGCTGCGAAGATAACTCCCACATGGATTCTTGTTCCGGATATGAACTGGGTGAGCTGGGCGCTCTCCGGAGCTCTCGCCGACTGAGGAAGAGATGCCGCCGGATCTCTGATCACATTGGTGACCATAAAGTTAGCAAACTGAAGACCGATGTAGTTCAGCATGATGGTTGTGATCATCTCATCCGCCTTGAAGCGAACCTTCAACCATCCGGCGATTCCTCCCCAGATTCCTCCCACAAGCATTCCTGCGATCACACAGAGAATCATGTGCAGGGGATAGGGAACTCCTTTGACCACCTGAGCCACTGTCATAGCCGCCATACCGCCCATATAGATCTGACCTTCGGCACCAATGTTCAAAAGGCCGCATTTAAATGTCACGGCAAAAGCCATCGCAGTAAGCATGAGGGGTGCTGCTTTGACGATCGTCTCTCCAATCGCAGCTTTACTTCCGATAGAACCAAGATAGATAGCATTGAATGCAGCCAACGGCGATTTGCCCATTATCATGATGATAAGGCATCCGCATGCTAGGGCCAAAAGCAGAGCGACTACACCAATCAACAAAGAACTAAGACTCTGCTTCAGCTTAGTCTTGGCCTGTTTGCCTGAACCCGGCATAACTGTCTCCTCCCTTACGATAGTTTTGTTCAGAAAATTTGTTCACATGAATCCATATATATAAATTCATATGCATCAATTTGTTTACACCATTTTATTGCAGACCCTGTTTTTTTTCAAGCAGTAGGAGTATTCTTAAGAACTTTTGTGAAAAACATAAAAAAATGCCCATAAAAAATGGGCATAATGCCAAATGCCCGCTATTGGTGCTTCCCACCGATAACGGGCATTCGCTGCAGCTATATTGTGATCTATATAAAGTCTCCGCCCTCCATCTGAGCGGCCTCCATGAGGTGAGGAATGAGCTGTTTCTTTCTGGAAACCACACCTTTGAGGTAAAAGCTACCGTTCATTGGTGAAATGCCAAAGGCACTCTGAACCATCTCCTTGCTTCCCTCTCCGTAAAACAATAGTTCCGTGGACTGTTCCATAATATCCGTGAGCATAAAGTATACTCTCGAAACACCGTGACGGCCGCACTCGCTGACCATAAAGGGAAGAAGCTTCTCCTTGATCTCAGAAAGCTCGTCTGCATCCATGGAGCTGATCTGACCTACGCCGAAGCTCACATCTCCCTCGGCGATAAACTTCTTGTAATCCTGGAAGAAGATCTCCTCCGGGAGCTTGTCCTTAAGGTTGCTTCCGGCCTTGAACATTTCTTTTGCAAAAGTCTCTATTGAGATATCCGCGATGAGCGCCAGTGCTCCCGCTGCCATCTTGTCCTGAAGAGTGCAGGTAGGAG
Organism: Clostridiales bacterium; assembly: GCA_029227635.1. Classification (GTDB taxonomy): domain Bacteria; phylum Bacillota; class Clostridia; order Lachnospirales; family Lachnospiraceae; genus SUG1684. Next base: position 12,480 of record JAQYAH010000034.1, on the reverse strand, counting down.
AACGGAACATCAAAGTATCGGAGATGATCGCCGCACAGAGAAGACCTGCGATTTTCTTAGGGATCTCCAGCTTCTGCTCCCCGTACATCTGGTATAGAATAGTTCCGGTGCAGCCCACCGGCTGATTTCTGAAGCTAATTGGCATCACTGTCTGAAGACTTCCCAGCTTATGGTGATCCACGATCTCAAGAATCTCCGCCTTGTCAATATTGTCTACCGCCTGATCTTTCTCATTGTGGTCCACCAGCACAACTTTTTTCTTGTGCATGTCAAGGAAGTTACGACGGGACATAGTTCCAATACATCGTCCCTTCTTGTCGATCACTGGAAAAGCACGATGGCGGTGCTTGATCATGACATCCTGAATGTCATCGGTGAAATCCTCTGTGTGAAAAGTCACCAGATTATCAGTTTTCATAATGTATTCCACCGGAATACTCTGATTGATCAGTCGGGATATGGTAAAGGTATCATGAGGAGAGGAAATGATTACGATTCCCCGATCCTTCGCCATCTTCAGAATCTTATCGGTGACCCGTATTCCCATTCCCACAATAATACACTGAACCTTCTGCTCAATGGCCTGCAGATGGTCTTCCACTCTGTCCCCCATTATGATCATGTCATTCTCCCCCACATATTCCTTAAGAATATCCGGGTTAGCGGTTCCCACCATTACCTTGCCTTCGCAAAAGCGGCTTTTGCCGTCTCCCACCACCACCTTGCCTCCGATGGTCTCGGCGATTCTCTCGTAGGGGGTTTTGGCTCTGGATAAAAGATAACTGTCAGTGGTATCCATATAGCTGGTGGCAATATCGCCTATTGTAATAAGTCCCTCCAGGGATCCGTCCTCCCGTCTAATAGGAAGTGTAACCAGGCTGTTCGCCTGCATGAGATCCCAGGCATTCTTTATGGACATGCTCTTATTGGCCTCTGGGCTTCTCCTTATATCCATGTCCTTGACCTGGGTTCCGATATTGCTTAAGTAACCCGGGGGCTGAATTCCAAAACGATTGAGTACATACTGTGTCTCCTCATTGAGCTGACCGGCTCTCTTCGGCACATAATTGTTGCACTGGCCGGTGCGGTTTCTGATATCACAGTAGGCTATAGCTGAACAAATTGAATCGGTATCGGGATTCTTGTGCCCGATCACATAGATTCTCTCCTGATTCTTCATCTAAAAATCCTCTTCCAATTTCCTGATCGCTTCCATTAGAAAAGCGCCTCGGAGCATAATTCCAAGACGCCTTTGCTTCGTAAAAACAGTTTACGACACTCTTTTTTGATTGTCAATGTTTTAACAATGATTAGATATCACCGATTATCATAGCTCTGATGAGATTTGTCTTGCCGGGCTTTCCAAGAGGTACTCCGGCAGTTAGAACTACCATATCCCCGGATCTTACAAATCCGTTCTTCTCAGCTGCCTCGCTGGCTCTGAGTGTAAGAATCTCTGTGCTGTACTCTTCCCGAATAAGAATGGGATATACTCCCCAGGTGAGATTGAGCTGACGCCGAACCTTCTCTGATATGGTACATCCAATGATCATGCTTTCGGGGCGATACTTGGAGATCATCCGGGCTGTTCGTCCGGTTACACTTACGGTGAGGATAGCTTTTGCATTGAGGTCGATGGCCGTCATGCAGGTCGCATGAGATATGGCATTTGTCATGTCCGGCTCCTCGAAACGCTTGATGTTCCGGAACTTGCCGTTGTAATCAATGGTTTCCTCTATGCGCTCCGCGATCCGGGCCATAGTCTTTAAGGCCTCCACCGGGTATTTGCCTGCGGCAGTCTCTCCGGAGAGCATGATGGCACTGCTGCCCTGAATAATTGCATTGGCAACATCCGTAGTCTCCGCCCTTGTGGGACGGGGATGAGAGATCATGGAATCCAGCATCTGAGTGGCGGTGATGACGGGTTTGCCCACTTTGTAGACCTTGCGAATGAGGTCTTTCTGAATGATAGGAACCTCCTCCAAAGGAATCTCCACACCCATGTCTCCTCTGGCGATCATGATACCGTCAGCAGCCTCGACGATCTCCTCTATGTTGTCCACGCCTTCCTGATTCTCTATCTTGGCTATGATCTGGATATCATTGCCTCCATTATCGTTGAGAAGCTTTCGGATCTCGTAGATATCATCGGCAGTTCGGGTAAAGGAAGCGGCGATAAAATCAAATCCTTCCTTAATACCAAAGAGAATATCTCCTGCATCCTTCTCACTGACAAAATCCATGGACAGGTGGGCATCGGGAACATTTACTCCCTTGCGGTTTGAGATCTTGCCTCCATTCTTCACAAGACAGCTGATCTCACTACCTCTGATCTCTGCCACTTCCATGCCAATGAGTCCGTCATCGATGAGGATGGCATCTCCGGGCTTCACATCTTTATAAAGATCCTTGTAGGTTATAGAGACCCGGTCCTCATTTCCGGTGATCTCCTCAGAAGTGAGGGTAAAGATCTGGCCCTCCTCAAGGACAATACTTCCATTTTCAAAGCATCCGATCCGAATCTCCGGCCCCTTTGTATCTAATAGAGCCGCCACCGGTCGGTTGTATTTCTCTCTGAGACTCTTTAACCTCTCGAGTCTTCCCTTCTGTTCCTCATAATCTCCGTGGGAAAAATTAAATCTGGCTACATCCATTCCTTCTTGAATGAGTGATTCCAAAACCCCTTCCTTATCTGTAGAGGGCCCCATGGTGCAGATTATCTTTGTCTTTCTCATATTCAATATCCTTTCTTTCCTCTTTTTCACAAAACCATTATCCCACAATCCCCTTTTTCCTGCAAAGATAATCTCTACAATTTACAAGAGTTTTATATATCCGGTACCGGGACATGACAAAGGGCGCAAGCAATAAGCCTACGCCCTAAAAACAGTTTAAATATTCTCATCCATGAAAGCGATAATTCCGGCTTCCACCTGATCTTTGATCGCCGAATAGTTGTGGATCTCGTGACGGTATCCGGAGTAGAGCTTTGTCTTGACAAAATGACCCGTCTCATAGAGCCAGTTTGCCACCTGATATACTCCCTCGCCGTAATTACCTACAGGATCCTGATCTCCCGCAATATTGTATAGAGGAAGGTCTTTTGGAACCTTCTTCGCCCATTCAATTCCGGTGATCTCCGTCATCATCTGGGTGAAATAGTACATTGCCCGGTTGGTAACAGGCTTTGTGAAAGCATCAAAAGGATCATCTGCATGATCTCTCTGAACATAAGGATCGGCACAGATCCACTCGTTTCCGATGGAAACCTCTCCGCATCTCTCGCACATCCATCCAAGAAGCATTCCTGCATATTCGGGATCTGACTCTTCTCCTTTGCCTGCCTCCACTGCTTTTGCAAGGGCTTCCTGTGTTTTAACTGCTCCCTTAAACTCACCGGCAGTTCCGCAGATAGTTGCGCCTGCGAGCTCGTCACCATACTTCGTGATGTAGTCTCTTAAGATAAACGAACCCATGCTGTGTCCGAAAAAGAAATAAGGAAGGTCGGGATAAAGCTCACATACCTTCTCCTTGAAAGTATGCTCATCCTCCATCATTACCCTGAAGCCTTTGTCTCCCCAATCCCCCCAGGTGTCATTGGTGAGAGCTGTCTTTCCGTGTCCCACGTGGTCATCAGCAGCCACAATGTATCCGGCATCCATAAAACTCACGATCATGTGAAGATATCTTCTGGAATGCTCTCCAAATCCGTGCACTAACTGAACGATTCCTTTGGGTTTTGCGGCAGGCACATAGACCCAGCCGTTCACCGTGTCTCTTTCGTTAAAAGATCTGAAATTAATCTCGTGTAACATAGAACACCTCCTTTATGTTATGGGACGTTATCAGTCCGGTTTCCTTTTTACAAAAAAAATCTGAATAAGACAGAACAAAAGAAGTATATAAGGATAGACCAGATTCGGCATAATATCAAAGGCCGAAACATTGTACCCCAGCTCCGCCGCTATAGAAATTGCTACCAGCATCTGGGCACCATAGGGGATTATTCCCTGGAAAACACAGGAAAAAGTATCCAGTATTGATGCGGTCCTCCTTCCGGAGATTTCATACTTCTCCGACATCTCTTTTGCAATGGGATTTGCCATTACGATTGCCACCGTGTTGTTGGCAGTGGCAATATCCATGATTCCTACCAGGAGTCCTATTCCAAGCTGCCCTCCTCTGTTGCCCTTGAACACTTTTCCAAAAAGTTCAAGAAGGGCGTCAAAGCCGCCGCTCTCCTGTATGATGGCACAGATAGCCGAAACCAGCACTGCCACCATGGAAGTCTCAAACATTCCTGAAACCCCGCTGCCCATGTTGGACAGCAAAGCGGTGGGTACCGTGGTTCCGGTGGAAAGAACTATTCCCGATCCCACTGCGATTCCCACTATCAGCACTGCAAAGACATTAAATCCGATGATTCCTCCGGCAAGGACTATCAGATACGGAATGATGAGTACCAGATTGTAATCGTGTCTGATAACTTCCATTCCGCCGGAGCGATAAGAAATCACAAAAAGTATCACTGCTGCAGCTATGGCTGCGGGAAGGGCAATTCCGATGTTTTCCCGGAATTTATCCTTCATCTGACACCCCTGACCGTTACAGGCCGCTATGGTGGTATCCGAGATAAAGGACAGGTTGTCTCCAAACATCGCACCTCCCACCACCGAGCCGATGCAGAGGGCGGGTGAAAAACCGGAAGTTTCGGCAACCGCCGCCGCAACCGGCACTATGAGAGTGATGGTTCCGACGCTGGTTCCCATGGAGAGGGATACGAAGGCCGCCACAACAAAAAGAACCACCACGGCAAAGTTGGTCGGAATAATGGACAAAACGAAATAAGCCACACTCTCCGCGCTGCTCCTTCCCACGACTCCCACGAAGATCCCGGCAGTCATGAAAATCAAAAGCATTGTGACAATATTCTTGTCCCCCACGCCCCTTGCCATTATCTCCAACTGCTTATCAAAGGAAAACTTCCCTCTGTTCTGGAGACAGGCTGCCATAAGTGCAATAAGAAAAATAACAACGATGGGAATATTGTAGAATCCCATCTCTATGCCCAGAACATATTCGAAGAGTATTCCAAGCCCCAGGTACAATACAATGAAAACTCCGATGGGAAACAGCGATGCCAGGCTGCTTCTGTTTTTTTGATTCGACATACCTTCACCTTTTCACATATATGATTATAAACTAAATGAACTCAAACAGATTAAGTCCTATCTCAGGACAAAACTTTCTTTCAACCACTCCGGGAATTATCCGTATCACCATCTCACAGGTCCCACTGATATAGGCTTTGCTGAGATGACCTCCCACTACCTGTCCGGTCTCATTTCCGGCGCTCATGTGAAGGTGAGTATAGAATTCTCCCTTCATGGTATCTATGGTGCCTGTGAGAGAAACAATTTCGTAGCAGCCCTCAAAATCTCTGCCATAGAATTTCTTCTCATCTGTTTTGAAGGTTCCCACAGTGAACCTATCCACTGCCCCTAACGCCTGAATAGAGGCAAGTCGGATATTCTCCTTCAATGCGATCACCTTCACCTGTTCAAGGATCTCTTCACCCTTGTCCAGTCGTGCAATGATAGTATCCTCAAATCTCCTGTAATCCATAGTAATATTCCTTTCTAAGATTTGTGACAACATTATACCCTATTTTCCAAATAAAGTCGGCATTGATGTCTTTTTAACAATCATGCAATACCCATTCCAAAGTGTTAGAATAAAAGAAAAAAGGAGGTTTCTGTGGATGAAACTGGAATTCATCGGAGCTGCCCACGAAGTCACCGGCAGCTGTCATTTTATTCACTGGAACAATAAAAGCATCCTTATCGACTGCGGTATGTCCCAGGGACCGGATCTCTACGAGAACCAGGAGATTCCGGTAAAGTCCTCGGATATCGACTACGTTTTCGTAACTCACGCTCATATAGATCACTCGGGACTGCTGCCTCTTTTAGCAAAAGAAGGCTTTGGCGGACAGATCTTTGCCACTGATGCGACTACTCAACTCTGTCAGATCATGCTGAAGGACTCCGCTCACATCCAGGAGTTTGAAGCTGAGTGGAAGAACCGCAAAGCTGAGAGATCAGGTGCTCCTAAAGTCGAGCCTATCTATACTCTGGCGGATGCTGAGACCGCTCTCTCAAGTTTTGTGCCCTGTCCCTATGATGAGACCCTTCAGATCACCGAAGGTTTGCGGGTGCGTTTTCGGGATGCCGGCCACCTTTTAGGCTCCGCTTTCATCGAAATGTGGTTTACAGAGGATGGCAAGGAGACCAAACTGGTATTCACCGGAGATTTAGGCAACGGAAATCGCCCTCTGATCAAGGATCCCACCTGGCCCACCGATGCCGACTATCTCATTATTGAGTCCACCTACGGTGACCGGAATCATCAGGAAGTACCGGATTACGCTATTCCAATGGCTGAACTTTTGGAGCGAACCTTTAAGCGAGGAGGCAACGTAGTCATTCCGGCCTTTTCTGTAGGTCGTACTCAGGAGATGCTCTACCATTTAAGAAGGATCAAGGAAAATAATCTTGTTCCCTCCTTCCCGGATTTTGAAGTGTACGTGGACAGCCCTTTGGCGGTGGAAGCCACCGCAGTGTTCAACCGAAATGTCATTGAGTGCTTCAAAGAGGACTCAGTTGAGATGATAAAAAGAGGCCGTAATCCCATTGGTTTTGCCGGACTTAAGACCTCGGTGACCAGTGACGACTCCCGGGCAATCAACTTTGATCCAAGTCCCAAGGTAATCATTTCCGCCTCCGGAATGTGTGAGGCCGGTCGTATCCGCCATCACCTGAAGCACAACCTTTGGAGAAAAGAATGCAGCATCCTCTTCGTAGGTTTCCAGGTTCCCGGAACTCTTGGTCATAACCTTCTGAACGGTGCCGAGGAAGTAAAGATCTTCGGAGAGAAGATCCAGGTCAACGCCGAGATCGTAAATCTCCCCGGAATCAGTGGTCATGCAGACAGAGATCACCTCACCGCATGGGTAGGCCATATGATCCATATGCCCCGTCGAATCTTTGTAGTTCACGGTGAAGATCAGGTTACCGATGAGTTTGCCGCCCACTTAGCTTCCACCTTCAACGTGGAGGCAACCGCCCCCTACAGTGGAGACGTTTTCGACCTGGACACAAACATGTGTCTGGTACAGGGTCCCAGAAAGCGCGTAGAATCTGTCAAAAAGAAAGCCCCGAGGGCTATCTCCGAGGCTTTTGCAAAACTGCTTGAGGCCGGAAATCGACTGGTTGCGGTTATCAACAAGAATAAGGGTCTATCAAACAAGGATATGGCCAGGTTTACAGAGCAGATTCAGAAACTTTGCGACAAGTGGGATCTTCCGAATAAGTAACATAAAACTCCCCCAAAGCATCACCGCTTCGGGGGAGTTCTTAATATTACTATTCATCTTCTTTCTTAATGAATGAGCCCACGGTAAGACCGATAAACATGCCAAAGGCAAGTCCATAGGCCAGATAATCTCCCAGGGCAACACCTACAGCCACCCCAAGACACATTCCAATAGCCATCCCCTCGGAACTGTAATTCTTGTCTTCTTTGTTCTTATCATCGATATGTCGCCCTTTCTTGGCGGCAAGAATCGCCAGGACAACACCCACAATCATAAAAGGAAGTGCTGCCTTGACAAACGCTATTACTGACATTAATGAAGATCCCATTCTTATCTATCTCCTTAAAGCTGATTTTTTATTTACATATGTCATTGTAAGATGATTTTGCTCTGGCTGATAGAATGATAATTAATGTTAATGTGTCAGTTTTATAGAAATACATATCTGCGCCCCGGACATTTGGGACTTTATTTAGAGACAAGTATCGCCGCCTCACCATAAGGCGGGCAGCGATACTCCAAAATCTCAAAGTTACAGATCAAAAAAGCTGACCAGGAAGCTTTAACTTCTCCTTATAAGGAAATCCCTTATCGAAAAGCTCTGCTTCCTCCTCATCTACGAAATACCCCTCGGGTGTAGCATACTCACCGGTCACGCCATCCAGATATCCGCTCTCTAGTTCCTTACACAGGAAGAAGGAAGAATCCTCACCCTCCGGGAGTCCGTGATAGCGAATTCCATACCTGCTGGCATAGCAAAAGCCACTCTTGCCGTAAAAGTCAATGTTCCCTTCGAAACAAACTGCCTTACAGCCAAGCTCTCTTGCTCTCTCAAGGGAATAGTCCAACAGGAGCTTTCCATAACCCTTCCGCTTGTACTCCGGTGCAATGCAGATAGGCCCCATAGTCATAATGGGAATCTCCCTTCCGTCATCACATTTGATAACTGCTCTCATGAACATATTCTGACCTATGAGCTTTCCGTCCATCTCCATTACGAAATCCAGTTCCGGTACGAATGCAGGGTCATTTCGGAGCTGGTTGATCACATAATGTTCCAGGCACCCCGGTCTATAGACATTCCAAAAGCTCTCTCGAATGAGATTCTCAACTTCGCGGTATTCGTCTTTACGTTCTGATCTTATGATAATGTTGTTCTGATTCATTGTTTTACCTCCTGAAAATTGACAACTCAACTGCATAAATGCGGGAGGTTTGTCAGATATACAGCAAACCTCCCGGTTAAGCTGCAATCTCCAATGTGTTGTACTTGATCAAAAAGCACTCTCCTTATGAAAATAAAAACAGATTACAAATGTATGATACTACCTTTCAGTTGCAATGTACACTTTCCAACATACCATAAATCTATCTCAAAGGGAAACAGATATCGATTTCCATATACCCCTCCTCTCCCACAAAGTTGCCGGTGAAATAGCCATCGGTAATGGTTATCGCTGTCTGAAGCAGCATGGCAACTATACTTGGAACAGAAAACTGCAGAATAGCTTTGAGTTCGTTCTCTCTGATCCAATTGATATTCATAACACATCTCTCCTTTACTGAATCCAATTATAGGGATGCTAACGGATACGTTCTTCTGAATTCGTGCGGTGTTAAGCTATCTTTAAGGAATGTTTAAGAGTAAAGTTGCCCACTTGTACCTAAAGCAAAGTACACTTAGTATTGATACCCTTAAACTGAATTCATCCGTAAATAGACTATGAATACACTGAAAAAAAAGACAGCACTGATACTTATTGCCGGACTCTTACTCGGAATCTCCCCGATAAAAGTTCACGGAGATGATTTGAATACTGATATAAGGATAGAGGAAAACAAAGAAAAAGAGGTCACTTTTTCAGCGACGTTTGGGGAAACCCACATAAAGGCTTTCGAATCCGAGGGAACCTATTACTTTATACTCCCCTCAGGAATCGCAGCCGATGAGCTTTCCATCAGTTGTTCTAAGAGCCTTGTTAACACAACTGAAGGAGAACTGAATTCCGACGGAAGTCTTTTGTCCCTAAGTGGTGACAGTGAAAAATCTCTCACTGTCACCGATGCCGCGGGAAATGACTACCCTCTGGTTGTAGCTTTTTCCATTCTTCCAAGTCTCTCCGTCAATCTTTCGGGCACCACCCTTGAGGAGGTTAATTCCGGCTCAAAAGATATAAAATACCCCGGAAATCATGTGAATCTCACAGGAACCGAAGGAATGAACATATCTGCAGACAACGTGGAACTAAAAGGCCGGGGAAACTCCTCCTGGGCTCTTGAGAAAAAGCCCTACCAGATCAAATTTGAAAACAAGACCAACGTTCTGGGACTTGGAAAGGCAAAAAAATGGGTCCTCCTCGCAAGCCATGATGATGCTTCCTTTTTGCGGAATCGGACTGCTTTTGACATAGCCAAAAGCATGGATATGCCGGGAACCCCGGAAAGTGCGTATGTAGATCTTTGGATCGACGGAGAATACCTGGGACTCTATCTTCTGACACAAAAGATCGACATCGATAGTTCCAGTGTCAACCTGAAACAGCATGACGGCGTTCTTGTGGAGTTGGACAATGTTTACTACATGTCAGAGGATTACGTCTACGACTCACCCTTAAGCAACAGCCATTTTGTGCTAAAAGAGCACAACGAGGAGGAGGATGAGGCCGGAGTTGCCGCATTTGATTCCTTTTGCGATACCTTAGGTGAATTTGAAAGCCACCTGTACGCACAGGAGAAGGACTGGGATACCATATCCTCCTTTATAGATGCCTCCTCTTTTGCAAAATACTATCTGATACAAGAACTTACCGAAAACTGGGATGCCATGGCCGGCAGCACCTATATGTACAAGGACGGAGCTGATGATGTGATCCACCTCGGCCCCATCTGGGATATGGGTCTTTCCCTTGGCAACAACCGATATCAGGACGTTAATTCACCCTGGGTGACCAACAATTCCCACCGAAACACTCAGAACACCTGGTTCAATGAGCTGCTGAAGATTCCGGAATTCTGTGAGCTGGTTCAGGAGACTTATCTTGAATACAGAGATACCGCTTTCAGCAGTTCTATAGGTAAAGCAGCGTCCGATGCTGATGAGATTGCTCCTTCGGCAAAGACGAATTTTCTTCGCTGGCCTATCCTCGGAAAAGAGAATTGTGTCTGGGTGGGAATGCCTTTTTCGGATTCTTTTGAATCCAACGCTGCCACGGTGACCAATTGGATCGGAGACCGTATTTCATACATGGATGCTGTCTACTCCGGCATACATGTCTACTACTCTACTCACGTCCAGACCTACGGCTGGCAGGGCTTCGTATCCGACGGTCAAACCTCGGGAACTACCGGCCTTTCCAGGCGGCTGGAGGCTGTAAAAATCCAACTTGGTAACCATGAAAGTGAAGGTGGGATTCGCTACAAGACTCACATTCAGGGTATCGGATGGGAAAAGGACTGGAACTGTGACGGAGAGCTTAGTGGCACTACGGGTCAGTCAAAAAGACTGGAAGCGATCCGCATTGAGCTGACCGGAGATCTTGCCAGTGAATATGACCTATATTACAGGGCTCATGCTCAGGGTTTTGGCTGGCTTGACTGGGCTGTGAACGGACAAAGTGCCGGAACTTCCGGCTACTCCAAAAGACTGGAGGCACTGGAGATCGTCCTTTTGCCTAAAGGATCTGAAGCTCCCGGATCCACTGCTGCTCCTTTCTTTGAAAAAGAGAACCATACCCACCAGTATGAAAGCGAGATCTTAAAGGAATCCACCTGTACAGAATCCGGTATGGAGCGGTGTACCTGCACCCTCTGCGGCAAAGAAATAATAAACGAGATCCCTGCTCCGGGACACAGCTATGTTGAAAAGGTTTTGCAGTCACCGACTTTTGATGAAGAAGGGCTTAAAGAACTCACCTGTGAGAGGTGCGGGGAGTCCTCCACCGAGTCTATGCCTATCTACACACCTCATGTCAGCTACCGCACTCATATTCAGACCTATGGAGACGAGGCAGTGTGGAAAACCGACGGTGAAGTATCCGGTACTTATGGGGAGAGCAAGCGATTGGAGGCAATATATGTCACCCTTTTGGATAATTACGGAGATGCCATAGACCCGAGCCTTCTCGGGATCGAGTACCGCACCCACATTCAGGGTATCGGCTGGGAGGAAACTTTTGCGGTCAACAATGAGATGTCCGGAACCAGCGGACAGTCAAAGCGGCTCGAGGCAATTCAGATTCAGCTGACAGGAGCACTATCAGACAGATATGAGCTTCACTACCGGGTCCACGTCCAGAGTTATGGCTGGCTTGGCTGGGCATCAGACAGCGAGTACGCAGGCACTGCCGGAATGTCAAAACGGCTGGAAGGCATCCAGATAGTCATTGTTCCGAAAGGAACCTTCATCAGTTCTGATTACGAGAATGTACCAGGATACATGGTTCCGGGAAGCGAAAGCTTTATTGAAAACTGATTTTCAGCGCATCGAGGCAGTTCTTTTTCTGTTGTTCGATGCGCTGTTTTTAACTAATTCTTCTTAAAAAATGCCCGGATCAAAACAAATATCTCCAGCCTTCCAAGGACCATCCCAATGATTTCAATAATCAGACATATGGAAGAGGTCCCGGCATTTGTCACCCCGATGGAAAGCCCCACCGTACCGAGAGAGGAAGCAAACTCAAAGGCGGACTCAAGGAGAGAACTACCGGAAAAGTAGGTCAATGCTATAGTACCTATAACGTAGGCCAAAAGATAGGTCTGGGCGTATGTTGCCGCCTCCTCTACCTGGTTTTTATCCAGCAGCTCCCTGTCAGAGCCCTTATTGTAATACATAAGAGTTACAGTTCTGTCCGGTATCATTTTTTTCTTAATATTCCACACCAGATTCTTCATAAGTCTGCAGACTCTTCCCAGTTTGATTCCTCCGGAAGTTGAGCCGATTCCTCCACCTATTATCATTAACAGTACCATTACCGCAAGGGCGGTCTCCGGCCATTTATCATAGCTGCAGGTAGAATAACCTGTGGTGGAAAGAGCAGAAAAAGCATTAAAAAAGGCATATTCCGCACTCTGATCGCTTGAAATTCCACTTTTGGCAAGGAAAAGCG
>JAQYAH010000033.1 GCA_029227635.1 Clostridiales bacterium | reverse complement strand
ATAGTGAACTTATGGACATTAAGGCCCTTTGCACCTACGGTGTCACCGAGGAGGATGTTAAGGCGGTAAAGGAGCTCCCCGGGGTGGAGAATGCCATCGGGGAATACGGGATGGATTTTGTAACCAACTATGAGGGGGATCAGAAGGTCATTCACGTCATGGGCATCAATGATTCCATGAATCACCTGGAGGTGACGGAGGGAAGACTCCCGGACAAAGTGGGGGAGTGTGTGGCAGATGCAGACGGACCCTATAAAGTAGGGGATAAGATCAAGCTGGCTTCGGGAGATGATTCGGATATTGAGGAGAGTCTCAAGGAAGATGAGCTGTCAGTAGTCGGACTTGCCAGCAGCCCCTTTTATATATCTTTTCAGAGAGGCAGCTCCTCAATTGGTGCCGGCAAGGTACATTATTTTGTGGCGGTGCCGGATGAGACTTTTGCTCTGGAGGTCTACACCGAGATCTACGTGAAGGTTGAAGGAGCGAAGGAGCTTATCAGCTTCACCGATGAGTACAATGACCGGGTGGAGGAAGTCAAGAAGGATATAGAAGATCTTCTAAGTGAACGGGCAGTGATCCGAAAGCAGGAAATCATAGACGAGGCCAACGAGGCTTTGGATGAGGCGAAGCAGGCCTATGAGGAGGGCAAAGCCGAAGCGGCAGCCCAGCTGGCTGACGCTGCGGAACAGATAGCTAAAGCCAAAGCACAGCTGGCAGCAGGAAGGCAGCAGATCGAAAGTGCCAGAGCCCAGCTGATTACATCCAGAAACGAACTGGAGGCCGGACAGCTCGAACTTAACAACCGGAAGCAGCAGTATGAGACGGCCGCCTCTGAGGTTGCGGCGGGAAGAGCGGCTTACGAGGAAGGCCTCGCCCAGTATGAAGCCGGAAAGAGTCAGGCGGTTGCGGAGCTTGAAGCTAAGCGAAACGAGCTGTTGGCTAATAAAGAGCAGATCGATGAGGCCAGAGTTCAGGCGGCTCAGTTGAAATTGATTATAGAAGCAATGTCCGCTATACCTGAACCCACTGAGGAGCAGCAGGCTAAGCTCATGGAATATCAGGCGGCCTATGACCAGCTTCAGGCATCCATAGACAGCTATGATCAGGGACTTATTGCGCTTGATCAGGCGGAAGAGGAGATGAATCGGAAGTTTGCGGAGACAGAGGCAGAGCTGGCAAGGACAGATGAAGTCCTTAAAGCAGCAGAAGCACAGCTTCAGGGAGTGCCGGAACAGCTGGCTGCCGGGCAGAATGAGATAAACAGCGGATACAGCCAGATTGCGGCGGCGGAATTGACGATTGCCGGAAAGGCGGCAGAGCTGGCCGCAGGAGAGTCAGAGCTTATCAAGGCGGAGGAGGAATACAAGGAGGGGATCCTTGAGTCGGAGACCAGCCTTTTGGAGGCTAAGGACAAGATCGACAAAGCGGAAGAGGAGATTTCCGAGATAGAAGATCCCAAATGGTATGTCTACGACCGCAGTGTGCTTCCGGAGTTCATGGGCTATGGAGAGAACTCAGACAGAATCGGAGCTATCGGCAAGGTATTCCCGGTGCTTTTCTTCCTGATTGCTGCCCTTATCAGCCTTACCAGCATGACAAGAATGGTGGAGGAGCAGAGGACTCAGATCGGAACCATGATGGCTCTCGGTTACACTACAGTGGAAATTGCCGGTAAGTACATGGGTTATGCCCTTTGCGCTACTGCCATTGGAAGCGTCATAGGAGTGCTTATTGGTGAGAAGATCCTGCCATTTATAATCATTTATGCTTACGGCATAATTTATCCTCATATCACCGAGATCAACCTGGATTATCGGTGGAGCTATGGAATTATTGCAGCTTTTGCAGGGGTGGCAAGTACCCTTGCCGCAACCTGGTTTGCCACGGACAAGGCGCTCAGATCCACTCCGGCAACCCTCATGAGACCTCCTTCACCAAAGAACGGAAGGAAGCTCATTCTGGAGAGGATTGGATTCATCTGGCGGAGGCTGAGCTTTTCCTGGAAGTCCACCATCCGAAACATCGTGAGATACAAGAAACGGTTTTTCATGACCATCATCGGAATCGGGGGCTGCATGGGCCTTATGATCTGTGGCTTTGGTATCAAGGACTCCTGTTTCGAGATCATAGATTTTCAGTATGAGGATATTCAGTTCTATGACGGAACCATAGTCCTAAAGGACAATGTGTCTGCAGAGAGGCTTGCAGAACTAAAAGAGACCCTTTCCGGAACCGATAAGGTGAAATCAGCCACAAATGTCCGCTTTATGGGATACACCCTAAAGAAGGGAAAGAAATCCATAGACGCTTACCAGATGGTATTCTCAGAGGGTACAGATCTCTCCGAGTATGTGGATTTCCACGACCGTGTCACCCGAAAGGAGTACAAGCTCACTGATGAGGGAGTCATAGTCTCCGAGAAGACTGCGAAACTTCTGGATGTGGAAGTTGGCGATACCATTGAGATCGAGGATGTCTCTGAGGGAAACAAAGAGGTAGTTATCGCTGATATTGCGGAGAACTACCTTGGACATTACATGTACATGACCCCGAAGTACTACGAGAAGGTCTACGGAGAGAAGCCTTACTACAATTCCCTGCTGTTCATAGCAGATGAGGGGGCCACCGACGGTCAGATCGAGAACGTGGGTATGGAGATGGTGAAGGAAGATGAAGTGCTGGCAGTGTCTTTTAGCAAGGATATTGCATCCCAGATGGGAGACATCTTGAAGAGCCTGAATCTGGTCATCATCGTCCTTATCGTGTCTGCAGGTATGCTTGCTTTTGTGGTTTTGTACAATCTGAACCTGGTTAATATTCAGGAGCGGCGAAGAGAGCTTGCAACTCTCAAAGTGCTGGGCTTTTTCGACGGGGAAGTAGCCACTTACGTGTTCCGGGAGAATGTAATCCTAACCTTTGTAGGCTGCGGAGTTGGCGTGGCTATCGGAAACCTTCTCCACAGATTTATAATCACCACCGTGGAGGTGGAAGGAGCCATGTTTGGGAGAGTAGTCAGTGGCAGAAGCTATCTTTACAGCTTCCTGATTACCATCCTTTTCTCTCTGATGATCAACGGAGTAATGTATTTCACTCTTAAGAAGATCGACATGATCGATTCCTTAAAGAGTGTGGAGTAGCGATGCGATATTATATTTCAGATACACATTTTTTTCATGAAAACCTCAATTTCCGCATGGACAACCGGGGATTTGCAGACGTGGAAGCAATGAACACTCACATGATCCGGCAGTGGAATTCCAGGGTCCGAAAGAAAGATGAGGTGGTGGTCCTGGGGGATTTCTCCTTTGGCAAAAGCAAAGAAACCGAGGAGATATTAAAGCAGCTGAACGGCCGGAAGTGCCTTGTGGAGGGGAACCATGACTATTATCTCTCTGACAAAAGCTTCGACCGGGAACTTTTCCTCTGGGTCAAACCCTACGCGGAGATGCACGATGAGGGAAGAAAGGTAGTGCTAAGCCACTATCCAATCATCTGTTACAACGGTCAGTTTCACAGGGACAATAGGGGCAACCCCAGAACCTACATGCTCTACGGCCATGTTCACAACAGCTATGACGAGGTGCTGGTGAACCGGTTTATCGGAGAGATGGGGGAGGTTCCAAGGCCTTTGCATGGCTGTGACCATGAGGTGGTTACCCCCTGTCAGATGATCAACTGCTTCTGCATGTTTTCGGATTATGTGCCTTTGACTCTCACCGAGTGGATAGAGGTGGATAGAAAGCGAAGGGAAACTCTGACGAAGATGGGATACGAAACCCCGAAGATGACCGAAGAAGAATAGACATAGAAAGACCCGCCCGATTCAGTTCTAAGCACTGAGTTCCGGCGGGTCTGTTTTCTTCTGTTATTTCTTTGATACGGTCTTTGCGACCTTGACTTTGAACGGATCGATAGTCTTGGTCATGGCCAGGGCCTCCTCAATATCGTAATCCACGTAATTGCCATCTTTGAAGGCAATTACCCGGTTGAAGGTTCCCTGCTCCAGAAGTTCAATGGCGTAGTATCCCATGGCGGAAGCGTGAACCCTGTCGGTGGCAGTGGGGCTTCCTCCCCTTTGCATGTGACCAAGGATAGTGGCTCTGGACTCGATGCCGGTGAGCTCCTCGATCTTTGCGGCAAGCTCCGCGGAGTTGCCCACACCTTCCGCGACAACGATGATGAAGTTGCGCTTCTTGCTGCGCTTTCTGGTGTGATAGATTTGATCAACCAGATCGTCAATGTCAACTTCTTTGCCGTCCTCCGGAAGAAGGATGGTTTCGGCACCGTTTGCTATTCCGCTCCAGAGAGCGATGTGGCCGGCACTTCGGCCCATAACCTCAATGACACTGACACGCTCGTGGGAGGTGGAAGTGTCTCTGATCTTATCGATAGCCTCCATGGCGGTGTTGACTGCAGTGTCAAAACCAATGGTGTAGTCAGTGCAGCCGATATCCAGATCGATGGTTCCGGGAATGCAGATCACCTTGATGCCAAGCTTTGAGAGCTGAAGGGCACCCGCAAAAGAGCCGTCTCCTCCGATGACCACCAGGGCGTCGATTCCGTATTTTTTGCAGATGGCGGCAGCCTTTTGCTGACCTTCTGCGGTCATCATGGTCTTACATCTGGCAGTCATGAGCACAGTGCCCCCGTGCTGAATGATATCAGACACATCTTTGGAGCCCAGCTCAATAATGTCCTCCTGCAAAAGTCCGTGGTAACCTCTTCTGATACCCCGAACTTCCATGCCCCTGGCAATGGCAGTGCGGACAACGGCTCTGATCGCAGCATTCATACCCGGTGCGTCCCCGCCGCTGGTAAGAACACCAATAGTTCTCACCTCTTTAAAATTGTCGTTGAATTTGTCGAGCATAATTAACCCCCTTTTATTACCCTAGTTTACTTATACTTCGTACACCATCTTATCCCGGTTCCAGTCTTTAAGGACGATAAGCATATCTGAGGCAACCTTTCTAGCCCCCGGAAGGTCATGTTCCAGATAGTTGCCACATTCGATCCTTGTGGAACCCGGAATCACATCGTCAAAGTCAGCGATGAAAACAAAAGATTCCCTAACCAGGGAGAGAACCTCCTCGTGGCTCATTTTGTCCCGAACGATAAAATAGAAACCAGTGCGGCATCCCATAGGACCTACGTAGATAACACTGTCGGAAAAGGCTGAGTTTCTGGCATATGTGGCAAAGAGATGCTCGAAGGTGTGGAGAGCCCCATTTGTGAGATAATCTCCTCCGTTAGGCTTCTTCATTCTTATATCGTAGGTAATGCAATCTCCGTCGATTCTGGAAATGTACATACCCTTCTCAAGTTTGTCGTGGTTTACGGTAAAGCTTGTGATCTTCTCCATAATTCTCCTCCGAAATCTCATATTTACATAACAACAATTATATTTCATAATCAGGTTATAGTCAAAAACCAAATGTGATACTATTATTCATATATCAGAAAAGGTAACTGACATGAAAGAGAACGGAACCAGAGATTATTTGACCCGGATCCGCCGGGAACTTCACCGCTATCCGGAGCCCGGATGGCTGGAGTATCGAACCAGTCTTCTCATTGCCGAGGAACTTTCCCGGATAGGATGTGATAAAATATATGTTGGAGCAGAGGTCACTAAAGGAGATTCCCGGATGGGACTTCCTTCGGATAAGGATCTTACAGAGCACTTCCGGGAAGTAAAGAAACTCACAGATAATCCTCTCTTAAATAAGATGGAAGGGGGATTTACCGGAGTTATAGGAGAACTTGATCTCGGTGAAGGTCCGGTGATCGCCCTGAGATTTGATATTGACGCCCTGAAGGTCACAGAGAGTGATAAGCCGGGGCATAAGCCTTTCGCGGAAGGCTTTGTTTCAGAAAATCCCGGAGTGATGCATGCCTGCGGCCACGACTGCCATGGGGCGATAGGCCTTGGGGTTGCAAGAAGGCTCCATGAGATAAAAGACAGTCTCAGGGGAAAGATCCGCTTTATTTTCCAACCCGCGGAGGAAGGCTGCCGAGGCGCCGCCTCTATTGTTGCAAAAGGATGGTTGGAGGATGTAGATTACTGTATCGCCTGCCACGTGGAACCCGTTTCAGACTATGATGGAGTGGAAATAGAGCCCGGAGGTCCGGAGGTTTTTGGCAGCGCTACCACCAAGTATGACGCCGAGTACTTCGGAGTCAGTTCCCATGCAGGAGGAGCCCCGGAGGAGGGACGAAACGCCCTTTTGGCGGCGGCAAATGCTGTCCTTGGACTTTACGGAATTCCCAGAAATTCCCGGGGATATACAAGGATCAACGTGGGCACCTTAATATCCGGCTCCGGAAGAAACGTAATCCCGGACCATGCGGTTATGGAACTGGAAGTCCGGGGAGAGACGGAGGAGCTTAATTCCTACATGAGGGAGAATGCGGAGCGAATCCTAAAGAGCTCCGGGGACATGTATGGGGTAGGACTCAGCTTAAGAAAAGTGGGGGAAGGTCACCCCATGACAAACGACAGGGAACTGAGGCTTCTTTGTGCCGAGACTTCCCGGGAACTGGGTTTTTCCTGCTATGACCCGGATGAGATAAGAAGCACCTCGGGAACCGCCGAGGATTTCGGAGATATGATGAAGAGAGTTCAGGAGCAGGGAGGCAAGGCCCTTTATTTTAAGCTCCGGTACCCTTCAGAGTACAGTCTCCACAACAGCTGTATGGATGTAGACGAAGAGGTGATGGTGAAGGCCGTCAGGGTCTTTTGCCATATGGTGCAGAAACTATGTAAGGAGTCTCAATAAATTGACAGGACTTTATTTAGATGAGTTTTCAAAAGTCACCCTCATAGGAGACAGTATCACTGCCGGACGAGGCAGCTCCGACTGTTCTTTTGACGGGGAATATATTCTGACCATCAACGGCCGGCCCTACTATGCCCAGACAGGCCACAAATGCTATGCCTCCATCCTGAAGGAATACCTGGAGAGCAGGTATCCCGGGATCGAAGTGGCAAACAAAGGCTGCAACGGTCTCAACAGCAACCATGTGTGCAAGTTTATAAATCAGCTCAGCAGCATTGACGACACTGTGGTATTCCTCATGATCGGAGCTAATAACCGAAAGCTCCCGGGAGGAATGCAGCTTTTGTATCACGACCTCTACCGGATAATAAGGCACATCCGGCGAATGGGAACGGAAGTGGTGCTCCTCACCGAGTGCCCCTCCACTGTTGCCAACGAGAGCCGCAAAAACCGAAAATACCACATGCCCGAAGTAGTAAACATAGTGCGCCAGGTGGCAACCGAGACCGGAGTGCTTTTTGTGGACTGCTACGAATACCTGGAGAAATACCGGGTGGAGCGAGGGCTCACCATAGAGGAATTCATGACTCCAAGGGAGGAGATCGCCTCGGAATACCCTCTGCCTAAGAACGAGGACGATTACACCCTCACAGACTTCAATCGGATTCCCGACGGACTTCACCCTCCGAACAGCGTCCACCGGCTGATCGCGGAGTGTATCATCAAGGAGCTGGATCTATAAATCTATTGTCGTATTGACAGATGATGTATAATCAACCTACTAAAACGATAGGAAATTATAAAGAGAAACACATGACAGAGTTTAACAATTATTCGGAAACCATAAAAATAGCAGAGGAGAGCATCAGGAAGAAATTTCACAAGGCACTGTTCTCTCCTTTTGCAAAAGCCTGCAAGAAATACGAGCTGATTAATGAGGGGGACCACATAGCGGTGTGCATCTCCGGAGGCAAGGACTCCATGCTCATGGCAAAGCTTTTTCAGGAGATCCAAAAACACAGAAAAGTCAACTTTGACCTGACCTTTCTGGTGATGGACCCGGGCTACAACGAAGCAAACAGAAAGCTCATTGAGAGCAACGCAAAAAGACTGGGCATCCCGGTGACCATCTTCGAGAGCACGATCTTCGAAACCGTGGACACCATCGACAAAAGCCCCTGCTACCTGTGCGCGAGAATGCGGAGAGGCTACCTTTACAGCAAGGCAAAAGAGCTGGGCTGCAACAAGATCGCCCTGGGGCACCACTATGACGACGTGATAGAGACCATACTCATGGGCATGCTTCACGGCGGCCAGATCCAGACCATGATGCCAAAACTTCACAGCACGAATTTCGAGGGCATGGAACTTATAAGACCCCTCTACCTCGTTCGTGAAAAAGACATCTGCAGCTGGAGAGACTACAACGACCTTCATTTTCTCCAGTGTGCCTGCCACTTCACGGAGACCTGCAGCACCTTCCGGGAGGACGGAACCTCCTCCTCCAAAAGACTTGAAACCAAGAACCTTATCGCTAAACTCAAAGAGAACAACCCCTACGTCGAGGGAAACATTTTCAAAAGCGTGGAGAACGTAAATCTGGACACGGTGATCGAGTACAAAAAGGACGGTGTCAGGCACAACTTCTTAGACACCTACTACAGGGAAGAGGAGTAGCATTATGTTGAATCAGTTTTCCAGAACCCAGCTGTTGCTGGGAGAGGAGGCAATGGAGAAGCTTAAAAACGCAAGAGTTGCCGTCTTTGGCATTGGCGGCGTTGGAGGCTACGTCTGTGAGGCCCTCGCCCGAACCGGGGTGGGACATTTCGACCTCATCGATGACGACAAAGTCTGCCTCACAAATATCAACAGACAGATCATTGCCACCCGAAAGACGGTGGGAAGATACAAGACGGAAGTCATGAAAGAGCGCATGCTGGAGATCAATCCGGACATTGAAGTGACCCTTCACCAGTGCTTTTTCCTTCCGGAAACCGCGGAGGATTTCCACTTTGAAGACTACGACTACGTGGTGGACGCGGTTGACACGGTAACCGCAAAAATCGAACTTGTCATGAAGTGCAAGGAAACAGGGGTGCCCATCATCAGCTCCATGGGAGCCGGTAACAAGTTGGACGCCAGCGCTTTTCAGGTGGCGGACATCTACAAGACACAGATGTGTCCCCTGGCAAAAGTCATGAGACGGGAACTCAAAAAACGAGGAGTGAAGCGCCTCAAAGTTGTATACTCCGAGGAAAAACCCATAAGTCCTCGTGAGGATATGTCCATAAGCTGCAAAAGCAACTGCATTTGTCCTCCGGGGGCGGAGCACAAGTGCACAGAGCGCAGGGCGATCCCGGGCAGCGTGGCTTTCGTTCCGTCGGTGGCGGGACTCATCATGGCGGGAGAGGTTGTGAAGGATTTAATTGAAAAGTGATGTTTTGGAGAGTATATAAGTATTAAGTTTACACAGAATTATTTACACTCTCACACGTTTTGTCCTATAAGCCGCAAAAAGTAACCTTGAAAATGATTTGCTTTTTCAAGGTTACTTTTTGATTTGGTCGAAGAAAACGAACATTGTTTCCAATGCTTTCAGAGATAATACAGATGGGTTTTATTCCTATTTGAGTGTGTGAAATTCTTTCTGTAAATAGATTTTCCAGGATATACTTTTGAGTTAGATCATCCAAATAGGTACAATAAAGTTTTCACTGTTGATGGCGGAGAGTTTGGGACGCATACAGAGGATGGCGCCGTTTCCGCGGGGAACGGATGCTTTATCCAGGTGGGCAAAGGCGCCGATCAGCTCATTGCTCGGATTTACAGAGCGTTTAATCTCCAGAGGATGTAGCATGCCGTCGCTCTCGATAACCATATCGATTTCGTTGCAGTTGCTGTCGCGGTAGTACCACAGCAGACACTCCTTGGCGTTGTTATGGTAAGACTTCAAAAGTTCGGAGACAACATAGTTCTCCAGGATTGCGCCGTTAATTGCTCCGTTCGCCAAAATATCTGGGGAGGAATATCGGGTCAGATAAGCCACCAATCCCGTATCAAAGAAATACATCTTTGGTGTCTTCACGGTGCGCTTCAACAGATTATTGGAATAAGGGCGAAGGAAGAATATAACATCTGATTTCTCCAGCACCTGCAGCCAGCGCTTTGCGGTATCGTCGGACACGCCGACGTCCTGCGCAATGTCGTGGACATTTAACATCTGTCCGGCGCGGCAGGCGGCTGCGCGCACAAAGTCCCGGAACAAAAGCGGATCGGCAAGCTGTACCTGCTCTCTGACATCGCGATCAATGTAGGTTTGCAGATA
>JAQYAH010000032.1 GCA_029227635.1 Clostridiales bacterium | reverse complement strand
TGCAGTTCAATAATGATTTCGCCGACCTCGTCAGCGGCTCCGAGAGAGGTCAACGCAGATAGATTACGGATCTGAGTGCTTTCGGCCCAATCATAGAATTTTTCATAGTATTCATCCCAAGTCAACAATATCACCTTACCTTCCGAATTACACCGCAACTCTCGTCTACATTATTTTATTTCCCAAACGAAAGTTGCCGTGTCGCTCACGTCAATATCGTCGGGTTCAATATTCATATCAGCGAGACCGCCGACAGGCATCGCCATACACTTTTCTTCAAGCATATAGTCAGTATGTGAAACGATACTGAGTTCGCCCCAGTTATAGTCAATAGTGAGAAGCTGACCCAACTCAACACCGGAGGCTTCGCACAAAATCTGTGCTTTTTCTTTTGCATTGACCGTTGCAGACCTCAACAGTTCTTTGTTGACCGCAGACGGGTCTTTTACGGTGAAAGAGATAGACAGCTCCGGCTGTGCGAGGCATCTTGAAATAGCATAGAGCGTTTGAGCCAGACGCTTTGTATCAAAATCGAACTCGACCTTTAAGCGGTGAGAGCAGATATAGCCGTTAAATACACTTTTGTAATTCCCGTTTCTGTCCTTTGCTCGCTCATAGTCTGTGCGAACATTGAAGTTCGTGGTTTTTACAGATTTCTTTTCAAACCCGATCTCCTCAAGAGAAGTGTTGAGCTGATCGATCTTTTTTGCGGCAAGCTCCATTGTTGCCTCATACTCCTGCTCGTGAGCTTCAAGGCTCATAGAAATAACAACATAATCGGGAGCCGTCGTAACTCTGCCCATTCCCTTAACAGTTATTGTTCTTGGCATACCATTCTACCTCTTTGTTTATCTATTTCGTGGGTCTGCAGCACGAGCTTTTCTCATTGCATGTGAGCCTCGGTGTTGCGATGATCCCATTGCTTTGTGGCAAGTGCTTGTTTTATGCGTTTGATCTTCGCCTTGCGTTCAGGGTTCATACCTGTAACGTGCGAACACATTTCATCTGTTTGCAAGCTTCCTTAATCAATCCGATAACAATAAAAAAATTGAAACAATAGCCAGCGAATGCACTGAGCCACACCTCCATCTTAATCGACAATCCAAAGTGTATCTTCTGGCAGTTGTGGAGCGTCAGATATAGAATGGATTTCAACGGCAATGACTATGCCTTGCGCCGATCCAGTTTCTGTAGGAACAGAAACCGTGTCTCCAACATGGATGTCAGAGGACCGAGAAAGGAAATACTGGTTAGTTCCATTATCTAGCCGCGAAACACGGCAATAGATGAATGTCTCATTTGTTTCTGTATTGGATTCACATGATGGATCAACAGTAGGTGTAGCATTAACAGCTGTGCTATCTCCTGATCGTGCGGTATTCAAGGCAGCATTATACGCTGCTTTTGTTTCGTAATCGTATGGAGAGATACCGTATGAACTGCCGTCCTCACAATTCAAGCGCCATGCATAGCGGTTATCGTTTACTTTTGTTTCCTTGATCTGTCGGAATACAGGGTCTTCCGGGACATAGGCTCTTGATGTAGGAGGACTGTCAGCTTCAACATCAAAAGACCCCATTGCGCCAAGGAAAGCTCCGGTTCTGAGAATATCATCTGTGGATTTCATTCGTCCGGATGCGATCCCCATTGCAGATACAGCATAAGGGTTGATTTTTCCTTTAGCCTTATAGTGGTATTTTTTCTCCATGTGGTTGGCAA
The DNA here is from genome assembly GCA_029227635.1 of Clostridiales bacterium. Classification (GTDB taxonomy): domain Bacteria; phylum Bacillota; class Clostridia; order Lachnospirales; family Lachnospiraceae; genus SUG1684. The sequence continues at coordinate 1,871 of JAQYAH010000032.1, read as the reverse complement.
CAGCACCCATTGCAAGACCACCGGCAATGTCGATCAGGGTGTTGAACGGCTCAGGGCATTTTGAACTTGACTTCTTACGACGTTTCTTAGCCATGCTGTTGCCTCCTTTCACATGGATTTGTTATTACTTACGCATCATCCCTTGCGACAGGAATATAAACCATCTTCAAGGGAATCATTTTTCTGTACTTTTCACTCAGATCGGGATAATACTTGAGGATCAGCTCCACAAGTTCCGCACCATTGATACCGCGAATAATAGGTGTGCTTTCAAGGTATTTCTGAGCGTTCTTTGTGTAATTGGACAGGGTTACGAACAAGCCGTAATCACCCTCGCGCATAGCACCTTTGAGGGATTGGATGGTAGTTTCCTTAATGTCGCTGTCCTGACTCTTCACTTGAACCAGGATGCGAGGTGGAAGCTCATCCTTGTATGCAGTAATGTCGATTCCGCTGTCACCACCATGAGGGGAGACAGAGGTGCGGTATCCCATTGCCTGCAGCAAGTCAGCAACAAACAGCTCAAGATCATATCCCTTTAGATTCTTGCTTAGTTCTTTAAGGATAAAGTCCTTTGTACTCTCAATGATTTCCTCGGCAGTAGCTGCTACGGTTTCATCCTCGGAAGAGGGGTCTGAAATCGTCTTTTTGAAGTTCTTGTCCAGCGCTGCAAGGAACTCATCAGCATAGTTCTTAATCATAAAGAAGGACATAGCTGAGCCGATTTCGTATAGAGCGCCCTGAGAGAAGAAAGTTCTCGGCAGATGCTTTATCCACTTTACCTTGCGCTGCTGAACATATTCATGAGCTGCAGCAACGTAGGAATAATCTCCTTCGATGACACCGATGTTCACCATGCGGTCGCTTCTGGACGGAAAAACAACATAGTCGCCTTTCTGAGCTTCATGGGCAAAGCGATACAGCATACCGGCACTGTTGGCGACAGCACCTTTCTTGGCGTCGGGATAGACATCCAGATAGTGCTGCTTAAAATCTTCTCTTGTTGCGTTAAGCACAGAGAGATCACCAAACTCACGCCATCCGATAGCAACTACAGAGTCCTGGAGGAAAAGTTTATCATCCTGAGTATGGATGCCCCATACTCTTTTTTCTTCATTCTGATCCATTTTTACCGCCTTACTCTACGCCAAGTGCCTTGAACACAGCATCTTCGGCACTGCTGTAGAAAATCAAATTAAAGCATCCGATCAGTTCGGCAGGAACCGTACCGAGATCTTGTGCAGAAGTCAGCGGAAGAAGAACCTTTTTGGCTCCGCTATCCAAACAAACCTGCAGAGCATTAGCAAGTTCATCGACCTTAATCATGGTACCGCTGATACTGATTTCACCAAGCACCGCCATGGAGCTTTGTACGGGCTTTCCAAGGGCAATCGATGCCAGTGCAATCAGAGATGGCATTGCAAGTTTACCTGTCATACCGATACCCTGAAGGTCCTGATAATTGATGATATAGTCCTTGGTCGTGGTGCTGATATTGCCGCTGATCCGGTTTGCGTTTGCTTTCAGGAAGCTAAATGCGGCATTACTGGATTCTCTTGCTTCTCGGTCAGTGCCCAAGCCGGTACGGTCAAATTTACCGTTACCGGGGAGCATCTGAGATTCAAGACGGAAAACACCGATCATACCAGACTTACCACGAGAGACTGTATAGACCTGACCGGGATTACACATTCCTTCAGGGATCAGCTTGCCGCCACCCTGTTCGGGAACAGTTACATATCGCTCTTCAAAAGATTCAAGGTCGATATAGGAGAAGTTCACATCATAGAACTCCATGCCACCGAGCTTCTTTAGCTGCTCTTTGACGCGGCGGCGCATTTCAAGCGCCAGTCTCAATACTTCTTCCAGAT
>JAQYAH010000031.1 GCA_029227635.1 Clostridiales bacterium | reverse complement strand
AGCTAATGGACATATCTTCCAGCGGTCTGGTGGGTTTCTCTTCAGAATAAACAACCTTCAATTGCTTCACACCACGTTTTTTCAGTTCTCTTCTCATCACCTTCGCCAGAGGGCACATTATTCTGTCCGTAAAAAAGACAGCAACGGATGCTGATAGCAACATCCTTGCCGTCTTTACTTTTCTGTAAGGCTTTCCGGGCCTCCTAAAAATCTCATCTCATTTCACCAGGCTACAGTGTCATCTCGTGTCCATAAGCTTCTGCAATATTTATTTTCCTGTTTTTCATGAATAAGCCAAAAAAGGCCCGAAAATCTTTGTGGGAGCCATAAATACAGCATCCAAAAGACTTTTCGGGCCTTCATAAATTATATTTCATAAAATCTGAAAACAGAAGATTACATCATCTGCTTTGCAACTTTTTGCAATTACCTTTTTAATACATAGATTATGTTTTTTTGTTGTGCCAAACAATTTGAGTAGAATGTAAACCTTCTCAAACCATTCCTCTCTTTTATTAATTATACTTGCATATCTAAGGTTGTGCAAGCTATTTTTTATACAAATTATATTCTCTTACACATTCAAAAAATCTTTATATTGCTCCACCGCCTTTCTTATTGTATCATCTGTGACATGGGTGTATGTGACTGTTGTGCTGTAATTCTCATGCCACATCATATCCTGAACCAATTTGGGGGGCATATTTTTTTCAAAGCACCTGGTAGCAAAGGTATGCCGCAGCGCATGTGGATGAACATTTTCAAAAGTTTTCGGATCATCCGGAGCTCGTTCGTAAAGAAGATACTGACGGATATCATCTGAAATGCGCCTCAATTCCTTCTCCGCTATATGTCTTCCTACTGGGGATCCCAGTCTAGTGACAAAAACGAGATTTCCAAATTCATCGTTTTCTCTCCACAGATAGCCCTTTTCTTTTTTTTGTTTTTCTGCCTTTTCCCTCTGGCTTTTTAGAATCGCCTCTGTTTCTCCAAAAAACGGGATTCTTCTCTTCGAGTTTTCTGTTTTGGGTGACATAATCTTATACTCAGATTTTCCCGTTTCATGGTTTCTCATATAACTGAGGCTTCTCTGTACATGAATGATTTTGGAATTAAAATCGATATCTTCCCACCGTAAAGCACCGATCTCGCCGATTCGCATTCCGGTCACAAGCATAAATTGGTACATTTCTTTATACCAGTTTTGTGTCCTTTCCAGATAGTCCAAAAACAATTTCTGTTCTTTCTGAGTCAATACCCTTCTTTCTGCAGTTTTGCCTTTCATAACGGTTACTCCCATAGTCGGATTATTGGTGATCATACCATTACCCACGGCTGCATCAAAACACTGTCTGGTTATTCCAAGACCGGTACGAATATACCTTGACGATCTCCCCTGATCAAACAGATCAGCGATCGCAGCCTGAATATCCATCTGGATCACATCAGACAAGTATTTCGTTCCTATGTACTTGCCAAACGTGTTGGTAAACGTCCGCTTATAGGATCCATCCTTTCCATGCTTCAAGTTCGGAGCCTTATAGGTATTGAACCACTCCTCATACCATTCATTCACGGTGACAATACTTCCCCGCCTGACTGGGAGCAGCTGCCTGACTTTCACTTCATTCACCAGCACCGGCAGCTTCTTTTTTAACTCCTTCAGATTAAATCCATAGATGGCTATGGTTTCTCCGTCTACCATGGCACGCGCCATATAACGCCCATCACGCCGTTGTGAAAAACCTTTCCCAAGTTCTTTTCCCTTAAGATCCTTTCCCATTTGTCAGTATCCTTTCAAAATGATTACTCAGCCTGACATTTCCGGCACTTTTGGGGTATTCCTGTATTCAGTTGTCTCTATCATACTAAAAAAAACCGATTCTGCAAATATCAATTAAGCCGTCAAATGTCCAGGCCGTATTTTGCCGCTTTTTTCAGATAATCATCCAAGAGTTCTTTATGGACCATGACCTTCCGGCCGATCCGTACAACAAACCTACAATTTGGATTCCGTGTCAATTCCCGGCCCTTCGTTCTACCAATCTTAAGATAAGCCAGAAATTCCTCAAAAGTCATAAGCGGCGATTCATATTTTTGATCCCGGGAAGGATCGGTTTCCTTCCCGGGAACAGTTTCATAACTCATTAATCATTCTCTCCACTTTATTACATTTTTGATACTTATTTGAATGGGTATAGATATACCCGGCCAACTCCCCCGGATTCATCTGCTGTTTGAATTGCAAATGATAGTCGGGATATTTCGTTTTTCTGGAAGCTGAAGAACAAAACAAATTCGAGTGAAAAAGCATGACCTGTATCTTTTGTTTATCCGGCAAATACTGATATTCTATGATCCACCGTTCCAGGCCGTTCTGAATGTAGGTTCCATAATCACGATCCTGATAACTGATATGATATCCCTTAAGATATCCATAGAACTCTTTACAATATTCCCGGATTGCCTGATCCGCCCGCATTATGGCATAATCCTTGATGCCGCCTTAATTAAATGGAAGGCCGTCGTCGTCCACATTATCCGGAAGATTCATAAACCCATCATCGTCCGGATTAGAAACAGGCTTGTCCATTTCAGCATTTTTCTTTTCAACAAATTCCTGTTCTTCCACTACCACATCTGTAGTATAGACCTTCTGACCTTCTCTATTGGTGTAGCTTCCGGTTTGGATTCTTCCGGAAATCGCAATTTTCATTCCCTGCCGTAAATACTTTTCAGCAAATTCAGCACTCCGTCCAAACGTCACACAGGATATAAAATCTGCCTGCTGTTCCCTGTCTGCAATCCGGATCCGATTGACAGCCAGAGTATATCTTGCAACTGCAGTTGCTTTTTCACCCTGAGAATAACGAACATCGGGATCTCTTGTTAATCTACCCATTAAAATAACTTTATTCATAATCTCCTTCCCTTCTCTGGAAACCTTGACAATAAAACAGTTCGCAGTATAATAAAAATAGAAAGGGCGTTGCCGATAAGCGGTTGGCTCAATGAACAATTTCTAAATTAATTCAAGAAACCGTCACTTGGCCGAGTGGCGGTTTCTGCTTTTCACGATGATCGTAACTGTATAAGTCCCGATATGTAACGTAATACGCATGAGCTTCACCCCCTTTCGGGTGATGTAGCCAACCGCCTACCGTATATGGCAACGCCCGTCCCTTGCGGGACGTTTACATTCTATCCTACAAGCTTGTTTGTGTCAATACGGCCCATCTCTATGTAGTTTTCTTATATTCCCCTGTATCATGCCCGGCGACGGCGCCGGATCAATATCCACGCCACCACTCCAGCTGACGCGATCATAGAAAGGATCAGATAAATGATCGGTGCTGCATCTCCAGTGAATACGGATGATATGGAGTTCGAGAACAGCAGCGTCACGGTTTTATCGTTGTCCTCAGTCGCGGTCCCTCTCCAGTCTCCGGTAAGCTTGATATTATTAATCAGCTCTTCACTGGCTTTGGTGCCCTCCTTAACCGTTACAAAATAAACTGGTTTAACCTCTCCGATTTTGAAGCCTTCAGGAACTGTACCAAATTCGTACCGGAATGCGGTCACGTGTTCTCCGGATGCCAGGGAAAGATTTGTAAAGGACAATACCTGATCTTTATTGGAGTCCAGATCGGCAGCCAGAACATGCCATTCTTCAGAGACATTTGTCTTATAAGCAACCGTATAAGTCAGATCATGACTGAATGTACCCGTATGCAATTCCTTCATAATCACCTGGCTGGGCAAGAAATCTGCACAGGTAAAGTTCTCGAGTTCTGTATTAGAGGCATTGGTAATATCGGTAATGGTATATTTATAAGTATCTCCGGCCTGCGTCCGACGGATCGTTTCTTTCCCAACCTTCAACTTAATCACAGCCAGTTCGTCCTCGATAGCTACCGTTTGCACCTCGCCTGTATCAGCCACTGTAAATTCCACGTCAGAAGCTGTCAAATAGCCCTCTGGAGCCTCTTTTTCATGTAATACATAAGTTTCTCCAGCGATCAGTTTTTCGATCATTTGCGGGTCATTTTCGCTGATCCATTCTCGTACTACAACGCCGTCTTTGTCGATGATCTGCAGAGTTGCTCCTGGAATCTGCTTTTTATCAGATACATCCAGTTTCGATACCTCAACCTTTGTAATATCATCTTTCATTTCAATCTTCTGGATCTCGCTGGTGTCGGCTACTGTGAACTCAACAGATTCTGCAGTGGAATATCCATCTGCAGGAATCGTTTCTGTCAGAGTGTACTTCTTTCCAACGACCAGATTGGTAATGTTATGCGGCGTCTCTTCCGATACCCATTCGTCAACCTTGTTTCCATTTTCATCAGTCACCGTCAGGGTAGCTCCCGGCAGTTCCTCTCCGGTCGTAAGATCCTTTTTGGAAATCTCAATCCGGGTGATGTCATCCTTCATTTCAATCTTCTGGATCTCACTGGTGTCAGCTACTGTGAACTCAACGGATTCTGCAGTGGAATATCCATCTGCAGGAATCGTTTCTGTCAGAGTATACTTCTTTCCAACGACCAGATTGGTAATGATATGCGGAGTCTCTTCCGATACCCATTCGTCAACTTTGTTTCCGGTCTCGTCGGTTACCGTCAGGGTAGCTCCCGGCAACTCTTCACCGGTCGTAAGATTAGTTTTGGAAATCTCAAT
>JAQYAH010000030.1 GCA_029227635.1 Clostridiales bacterium | reverse complement strand
ATGGAGAGCACAGAGCCGTTGGGGTTGCAGGAGAGATCCATGGTGGAAACACCCTGAAGGTCAACGTACTGGGTTGCGATCTGGCCGTTAGCTTTAAGATTATCAATAACCCCCACGTTTCCTACGAAGCGGCCTTCTCCGTGGCTGATGGCAACGGTGTGAACGTCTCCTACATTGCACTTGGAGAACCAGGGGCTTAAGTTGGAAGCGATTCTGGTCTGTACAAGTCGGCTCTGATGACGTCCGATGGTATTGAAGGTGAGGGTAGGACACTTGTCGTCGGTCTCGATGATGTCACCGTAGGGGACCAGTCCGAGTTTAACGAGAGCCTGGAAACCGTTGCAGATACCAAGCATTAGGCCATCTCTTCTCTGAAGGAGGTCTCTTACCGCTTCGGTAACTTCCGGAGCTCTGAAGAAGGCTGTGATAAACTTAGCACTTCCGTCGGGCTCGTCACCGCCGGAGAAACCGCCGGGGATCATGATGATCTGGCTGTTGTTGATCTCATTTACCAGGGCTTTGCAGCTTTCCGCTACAGCCTCGGGACTCAAGTTATTGACAATGAGAGTCTTTGTCGTTGCTCCGGCCTTCTCGAAGGCGCGGGCAGTGTCATACTCACAGTTGGTGCCCGGGAATACCGGGATTATTACTCTGGGCTTTGCAGCCTTGATTGCGGGAGCCTTGATGGTGGGAGCATTAAAGCTTACAGTCTCAACGGTCTCGCCCTCACCTCTGTAAGGCATAACCGGCTCAAGTTTAGCTTCCCAGGCTTCCTGAAGCTCTGTCATATCGATGTACTCGTGGCAGGCTGCAAAAGTATACTCCTCAATAGTCTCACCGAGAAGTTCCACCTTGGCCTTCTGGGCAGTGCAGAGGTCGATCGCCTCATCCTCAGCAGAATCATTGATCTCAAGGACGATGCTTCCGTACATGGGAGCAAAAAGATCAATGCCCTCAGGAAGCTCAGTGAGATCGATACCGATGCGGTTGCCCACACCCATCTTGAAAAGACACTCGGCAACTCCGCCGTAGCCAACGGAGGCAGCGGACAATACAACGTGAGTCTTGCGGATATTTTCAAAAGTCTCAAATACGTCCAGGAGGCTCTCTTTCTCAGGAATAACCCCCTCGGAATCGTAGTTGGGAGTGATGATGATGATCTTGCTTCCCACAGTCTTGAATTCCACGCTCTTGATATCATCCACGTGTCCGGTAGCCGTAGCAAAGCTTACCAGTGTGGGAGGAACATCCAGGTTCTCAAAGCTTCCGGACATGCTGTCCTTGCCGCCGATAGAACCGATTCCAAGGTCCACCTGAGCTTTAAGGGCACCCAGCACTGCAGCAGCAGGCTGACCCCAGCGGGAAGGTTCCTTGCCTAACTTCTGGAAGTACTCCTGGAAGGTGAGGTAGGCGTTCTCAGGAGAAAAGCCGGAAGCAACAAGCTTGGTCACGGACTCAACTACGGAGATATAAGCACCCTTGAAGGGATCCTTTGACATGAGGAAAGGATTGAAGCCCCAGGCCATACCAGAAACTGTGGTGGTCTCTCCAAGTACCGGAAGTTTGGCAACCATTGTCTGGTTGGGAGTGAGCTGGTACTTACCGCCAAAAGGCATGATAACGGTGCCGGCACCGATGGTGGAGTCGAAACGTTCGGAGAGTCCTTTTTTGGAGCAGACGTTGAGGTCTGAAACCAGATTCAAAAGCTTGTCCTTAAGAGTATCACCCTCCCATTTGACTTCGTATTTCTCCCCGGCAGGTATCTCAACCTTGGCATATTTGGGAGCACCGTTGGAGTTGAGAAACTCACGGCTGATATCACAGATTGTAGCACCGTTCCAAACCATAACCAGGCGTTTTTCCTCGGTTACATTGGCAACGATGGTAGCTTCAAGGTTTTCTTCGTGGGCAATGCTGATGAAAGCGTCCACGTCTGAGGGATCAAGGGCAACAGCCATACGCTCCTGGCTCTCAGAGATAGCCAGCTCGGTTCCGTCGAGACCTTCGTACTTCTTGGGCACCGCATTGAGGTCGATGTAGAGTCCGTCGGCAAGTTCTCCGATGGCAACACTGACACCGCCGGCACCAAAGTCGTTGCAGCGCTTGATCATTCTGCAGGCATCTTCCCTGCGGAAAAGACGCTGAAGCTTACGCTCTACAGGGGCGTTACCCTTCTGAACTTCTGCTCCGCAGTTTTCCAGGGATTCCAGTTTATGAGCTTTGCTGGATCCGGTTGCGCCGCCGATACCGTCACGTCCGGTGCGTCCGCCAAGGAGAACGATGATGTCTCCGGGAGCAGGCTCTTCTCTGCGCACATTGGAAGCGGGAGCGGCACCTACCACTGCACCGATCTCCATTCTCTTTGCAACATAGCCGGGATGGTAGAGCTCATCTACCTGGCCGGTTGCAAGACCGATCTGGTTGCCGTAGCTTGAGTAGCCGGCGGCAGCGGTGGTTACAAGCTTACGCTGAGGAAGCTTTCCGGGCATAGTCTCTGAGACGGGAACAAGAGGATCTCCGGCTCCTGTCACACGCATTGCCTGATATACGTAGCTTCGGCCTGAAAGGGGATCACGGATAGCTCCGCCGATACAGGTGGCAGCGCCACCGAAAGGCTCGATCTCCGTGGGATGGTTGTGAGTTTCATTCTTGAAAAGATAGAGCCAGTCTTCCTCTCTGCCGTTGACATCGCATTTGATCTTAACTGTGCAGGCATTGATCTCGTCGCTCTCATCCAGGTTCTTTAAGATACCTTTTGCCTTGAGGTATTTGGCACCGATGGTACCCATATCCATGAGGCACACAGGCTTTTCTTCTCTGCCGAGTTCTTTTCTCATTTCCAGATAAGCGTCGAAAGCCTTCTGAACATTAGCATCAGCAATCTCAAAATCCGTGAGGACGGTGCCGAAGGTAGTGTGACGGCAGTGATCGCTCCAGTAGGTGTCGATCATCTTGATCTCGGTGATGGTGGGGCATCTGTCCTCGCTTCGGAAGTATTCCTGGCAGAACTTAATGTCGGCAAGGTCCATAGCCAGACCGTTTGTCTCAATAAAGCCGGCAAGACCCTGTTCATCTAAATCCAGGAAGCCCTCAAGAACCTTGACAGTCTCGGGAATAGCATAAACCATCTTGAGAGTGTCTTTTTCCTCCAGGGAAGCCTCTCTGGACTCCACCGGGTTGATGACATATTTCTTGATCTCCTCAATGTCCTCGGGAGAAAGGTTACCCTCGGGAATATAGATCCGGGCGCTTCTGATGAGAGGGCGCTCACCCTGGCTGATCAGCTGGATACATTCGCTGGCAGATTCCGCTCTCTGGTCAAACTGGCCGGGAAGGTATTCAACTGCAAAAATATTCTCCGCCTCAGGAAGCTTATCGTAGGTCACATCTACGGGAGGCTCACTGAAAACTGTGGAGATACAGCTCTCAAAAAGTTCAGGGGAGATATCCTCCGCATCATATCTGTTCAGAAGACGCAGCCCCTGAAGACTCTTAATTCCGAGGATCGAGCGAAGCTCGTGGTACATGGCTTTTGCTTCAACATCAAAACCGGGTTTCTTTTCTACGTATATTCGATATACCATTTTCTGCTCCTTTTTAGTTTAAAGCTTTGAGAGCTCTGGCGCCGATATCGCTTCTTCGGTACATTTTCTCGAAGGAGATCTGGTCGCCGGCCTCATATGCTTTGGAAAGTGCGGTCTTAAGGTCCCCGGCAACTGCGGTGACGCCGATAACCCGGCCGCCACTGGTCTTGAGGACACCGTCACTTAAGGTATCACCTGCATGATAAACTATAGCGCTTGCGTCTGCAAGCTGTCCGTTTGTAAGACCTGAGATTTCCTTACCCTTTTCGTAGGAAAGAGGATATCCGCCGCTGGCTAAGATGACGCAGGCTGCAGATTTGTCGGAAAGAATCACTTCCGCAGAATCAAGGGTCTCGTTTGTGGTGGCAAGCATGATGGTGAGCAGGTCGCTTTCAAGGAGAGGGAGAACCACCTGAGTCTCGGGATCTCCGAAACGACAGTTGTACTCGATCACCTTGGGACCGTCAGGGGTGAGCATAAGTCCGAAATAGAGGCAGCCGTGGAAAGGACAGCCCTCGTCGGCCATAGCTCTGATCGTGGGAAGAAAGATCTTGTCCATGCACTCTTTTGCAACTTCCGGAGTGTAGTAAGGGTTGGGAGCTACAGTTCCCATGCCTCCGGTGTTGAGACCCTCATCCCCATCAAGCGCCCGCTTGTGGTCCATGCTGGAGATAAGAGGTTTAACCACCTTGCCGTCGGTGAAGGACAAAACAGATACTTCGGGACCTGTGAGAAACTCTTCAATTACTACTTTTGCACCGGCACCGCCGAACTTGAGGTCTTCCATGATCTCCTTGACTGCAAGGAGAGCAGAAGCTTCATCTTCACAGATGAGAACACCCTTTCCTAATGCCAGGCCGTCGGCCTTTACCACTACAGGGTATTTGCCTCTTTCCTTGATGTAGAGAGAGGCTTCTTTTGCGTTGTCAAAAACCTCGTACTCCGCGGTAGGAATATTGTATTTTTTCATGAGGTTCTTGCTGAACACTTTGCTGGATTCGATCCTCGCAGCCTTGGCATCGGGGCCAAAAGCAGGGATTCCGATCTCCGCTAAGCGGTCCACCATTCCAAGAGCCAGGGGATCGTCCTGGGCTACCACCACATAGTCAAATGCTTCTTCTTTTGCAAAAGCTACCATAGCTTCCACATCGGTGGCCTTGATGGCCTTGCATTTTGCGTCGTAGCTGATGCCGCCGTTGCCCGGGGCACACCAGATTTCGGATACTTCCGGATTTTTCTTTAAGGAGCGGATGATGGCATGTTCACGGCCACCGCCGCCTACAACTAATATCTTCATAGGACCTCCTGTTTTAGTGATGGAAAAGGCGGATGCCGTTGAAGGCCATCACAATGCCGTACTTATCACAGGTGTCAATTACATTCTGGTCACGAACTGATCCGCCGGGCTCAACCACTGCGGTGACACCGCTTCTGTGAGCTCTCTCGATGTTGTCTCCGAAGGGGAAGAAAGCATCGCTGCCAAGGCATACATCGGTGACTTTGGAGAGCCACTCTGCCTTCTCCTCGGAAGTTAAGAGAGTGGGCTGCTCGGTGAAGGTCTCAGCCCATACATCGTCGCCGATTGCATCCTCGGGATGTGCGCCCAGGTAGGCATCAATAGCGTTGTCTCTGTTGGGGCGGGTAACGCTGTCCTTGAAGGGCAGGTTCAGTACTTTGGGGTGGTGGCGAAGCTGCCAGAAGTCAGCTTTGTCACCGGCAAGTCTTGTGCAGTGGATACGGCTCTGCTGGCCGGCACCTACACCGATGGTCTGACCGCCGGAGCAGTAGCACACACTGTTGGACTGGGTGTACTTGAGGGTGATAAGGCTGATTACAAGATCCAGCTTCTGCTGCTCGGAAAGCTCCTTATTCTTGGTGACGATATTGCCCAGCATTGTATCTGCGTTGATATCCAGCTCGTTTCTTCCCTGCTCAAAAGTAACCCCGTAAACCTGCTTGTGCTCAATGGGGTCGGGTTTATAAGAAGGATCGATCTGAATTACACAGTAGTTGCCTTTTTTCTTGGCAGAGAGAACTTTGAGTGCGTCCTCGTCGTAGCCGGGAGCAATTATGCCGTCGGAAACCTCGGGCTTAATGAGCATTGCGGTGGAAAGATCGCACACATCGGAGAGGGCGATGAAATCACCGAAGCTGGACATTCTGTCGGCGCCTCTTGCTCTTGCGTAAGCGCAGGCGATAGGAGAGAGCTCCATGTCTGCGGGAATGTGATACATCTTTCTGAGAGTTTCATCCAGAGGAAGACCGAGCGCAGCTCCTGCAGGAGAAACGTGCTTAAAGGAAGCTGCAGAGGGCATTCCGGTTGCCTTTCTGAGTTCGGTTACAAGCTGAATGCTGTTGAGGGCATCCAGAAGGTTGATGTAACCGGGCTTGCCGTTTAATACAGTGATGGGAAGGTCGCTGCCGTCAGCCATGAAGACTCTTGCGGGCTTCTGGTTGGGGTTGCAGCCATATTTAAGTTCCAGTTCGTTCATATCAGTGATCCTCTTTTTCTTATTTAGTGTATTTGTTGCGGATAAGATCTTTGTAGCTTCCGTCGGAAAGGTCGATCTGACGGATGAAAAGGCTGATCTTGTTGTCTTCGTTGAGAGAAGCCCAAAGGTGCTCCATGAGCTCTTCCCCGCTGTTCTCACAGATCTCCACCTTCATAGGTTCCCCGGTGAAGCTGGGAAGAGGAGAGCCGTTGGTTCTGTAGGTGCTGATGAAGCGGCCTTCCCCGGCTTTAGCTTTGGGGAAAGAGTAAACATTGAAAAGTCTTGCGGACTCATCTCCGTCGTCGCTCTTTAAGATGCTGAGCTTGAAGCTGCCGGTCTTCATGTCCATGATACCGCTGATTCGGGGAGTCCAGTTGGGACCGTCATCCTCAAAGGTGCGGGTGTCAAGGGCCGCCTCGAAGTTGAAGCCGGGAGCTTTTGCTTCCTTATAAAAATCGTAGATCGTGCTGGTCTGATCCCCGTTGGTCACGATGCAGGTTTCACCTGATGTCATCACAGGATTGTAGATGATGAGATGGGGATCTTCCATGAGGGAGGGATCGAAAGCCTCGGTTCTGATTCCGCCTTCGATCTCTGAAAAAATTCGATTACGGCTGTTCACGCTTCGTCCCATGATGAAGTAGATGACAAAAGCACTTTTGCCGTCAGGGGAGGAGGCAAGGCAGATGCCTCTTCCGGGATATTCGTTTTCTGAAAGATATTTGTAGATGTCTGTAGCCATTGTTTTCTCTCTTTTCTGATATTATTTGTCAAGCTCCTCACAGACCATGGCGAGGGCTTTTGGAAGGAGCTTCCACTCTGCTTCCACCATTACTCTCTTCTGAAGAGTTTCCGGGGTGTCCTCCGGAAGGATCTCCACCGCTTTCTGAAGAATGATGGGACCTCCGTCGCACTCCTCGTTGACGAAATGAACTGTTGCCCCGGTGACTTTGCAGCCTCGCTTTAAGGCCGCCTCATGGGGGCGAAGTCCGTACATGCCCGGTCCGCAAAAGGCGGGGATCAGGGCAGGGTGTACATTGATGATGCGGTTTTCGTAGGCGCTTATGATATCGGGACCAAGCACGGACAAAAAGCCCGCCAGAACTATCACATCAATGTTCTCTGCTTTCAAAGCGCCAAGGAGGGCTTCGTCAAAATCCGAAGGATCTGAGTAGTCCTTTCGTCTTACCACCATACCCTTTATTCCGGCATTTTCCGCCCGGGTGAGGGCATAGACCCCGGGCTTTGAAGCTATTACCAGCTCGATTTTACCGTGGGGGTTCTCTCCTCTTTGTTCTGCATCTATGAGGGCCTGGAGGTTAGTTCCTCCGCCGCTTACAAGTACTGCAACTCTTAGCATAATTCCACTCCGTCTCCCTCAACGATCACGCCGAGACGGTAAGCCTCCTGACCGTTGGCTTTGAGGATCTCAATGGCCTTGTCCGCCTCATCACTGGGAACGGTGATGGCCATGCCCACACCCATGTTGTAGGTGTTGTACATATCTCTCTCAGGAATATTGCCCACTTTCTGAATGAGGTCGAAAATGGGAAGGACCTTCACATCGCTCTTGTTGATCTTAGCTGCACAGCCCTTCTTAAGGCTTCTGGGGATATTCTCGTAGAAACCGCCTCCGGTGATGTGGCTGATTCCGTTGACCTTGACGGACTTCAAAAGTTCAAGCACCGGCTTTACATAGATAACGGTGGGCGCAAGGAGAGCTTCTCCGAGGAGACAGCCAAGCTCGTCATAGTAAACTTTGGCGTTTTCCGGGTGAGCATCCAGGTCGAATACTTTTCTCACAAGGGAAAAGCCATTGGAATGAACTCCGGAGGAAGGAAGAGCGATGATAACATCTCCAGCCTTCATGTCCTCGTTGGAGAGAATGCGGCTCTTGTCCACCGCACCTACGGTGAAGCCGGCCAGGTCATATTCATCCTCGGGATAAAAGCCGGGCATCTCTGCAGTCTCTCCGCCTACAAGTGCGGCGCCCGCCTGAACACAGCCCTCAGCTACACCCTTTACCATGTCAGCGATGCGCTCGGGAACGTTTTTGCCGCAGGCGATATAGTCGAGGAAGACCAGAGGCTTTGCTCCGGCACAGATAATGTCGTTTACGCACATAGCTACACAGTCGATTCCAACGGTATCGTGTTTGTCCATGATGAAGGCAAGCTTGAGCTTGGTGCCCACGCCGTCGGTTCCGCTGATGAGAACGGGATGAGGCATGTCGGTGCAGTCAAGTTCAAAAAGTCCGCCGAATCCGCCAAGTCCGCCGATTACACCGGGTGTAGTTGTACGGGCTACATACTGCTTCATAAGTTCCACTGCGCGGTAACCGGCAGTGATATCAACACCTGATGCAGCATAGCTTGCTGAATAGCTCTTTTCCATTTTGGTTCCTCCTATGTTGAATGGTTGTTATATACTCTTTTTGCCGGAAAGACTTAAGGGCTGACTGTAGGGGTCAAACATCTGCTCTTTAGGCTCTGCTACAGGGTACTCCCCGGTGAAGCAGCCGACGCAGAAGTCCAGGCCCTCTTTAACGGCAAGCTGTTTTACGTGTTCAATACTGAGATAGCCCAGGGAATCGGCTCCGATTATGCGGCAGATCTCATTCACATCCCGGTCGTGAGCCACAAGCAGGTCACTGTCGGGAATGTCCGTTCCGAAATAACAGGGGTGCTTGAAGGGAGGTGCGGAGATCATAAAGTGAACCTCCTTAGCTCCGGCTTCCCGGAGAAGCTTTATGATCCGGGCACTGGTGGTGCCTCTCACTATGGAGTCATCCACGAGAACGACTCGCTTGTCCTTGACCACGCTGCTGATAACGTTAAGTTTGATGCGGACGCTGCTTTCCCTCTGCTTCTGGCTGCCCTGGATGAAGGTGCGGCCGATGTACTTGTTCTTGATGAAACCAAGCTCGTAGGGGATTCCGCTCTCCTTAGAGTATCCCACTGCGGCGGCAAGTCCCGAGTCGGGAACGCCGATGACTACATCCGCCTCCACAGGGTGTTCTTTTGCCAGAAACTTTCCGGCTCTTATCCTTGCATCCTGAACTACCGTGCCCTCGATGACACTGTCCGGCCGGGCAAAGTAGATATATTCAAAAACACACATAGTGTGCTTCTTCTGATTGCAGTGTTCGGTGCGGTATCGGATTCCGTCCCGATCTACCACCACGATCTCTCCCGGGCGCACGTCTCTCACGAACTCGGCGCCAATGGCGTCAAGGGCACAGCTCTCTGAGGCAAAAGCATAGCCGTTGTCCCCCGCGAGCTTTCCGATGCAGAGAGGCCTGAAACCGTGAGGATCTCTCACCGCGATGAGCTTTGTAGGACTCATGATGATGAGACAGTAGGCACCTTCGATCTGGTGCATGGTCATGCTCACCGCGTCCTCGATGCTGTTTGCGGTGAGACGATTCTGAGTGAGAAGGTATCCGATGACCTCGGTGTCGGAGGAGCCGTGGAAGATGGATCCGTTGAGCTCCAGCCTTCTTCTCAGGGAAGGAGCGTTGGTTAGGTTGCCGTTGTGGCAGATGGAAAGTGTTCCGTTACAGTGTCTTACCACCAGTGGCTGTGCATTCTCCACTATCCGGCTTCCGCTTGTGGCATAGCGCACATGACCGCAGGCCATCTTGGCCTCGGAAGAGAGACCGCCAAGAACTTCCGGAGGGAAGACCTCGCTGACAAGTCCCAGTCCTTTGTGGCCGGTGATCACTCCGTCGGTGTTGAGAGTGATACCGCAGCTTTCCTGACCCCGGTGCTGAAGGGCATAGAGGGCAGCATGAGCCGCCGATGCCATGTCCGTCTCCCCGGATCTGTCATACACGCCAAAAACACCACACTCCTCGTGCAGCTTGTATTCTTCTTTATTCATCCCTTAAACCCCTTTATAAAATGAATATCCCAATATAGTGTGTATTTATATTTCGGAGATTTCCGCCTGAAGTGCCGCTTCCTTCTTCTCGATAGCTGACTTCATCTCTTCCCGGTGTTCAGCAAGCTTTGCAGCCAGCTCCTCATCACTTACTGCAAGGATCTGCATAGCGAGAAAAGCTGCATTCTTGGCACCGTTCAAGGCAACGGTGGCAACGGGAAGTCCGCTTGGCATCTGAACCGTGGCGAGAAGGGCATCCAGTCCGTCAAGGGCTCCTCCCTTCATGGGAATTCCAATTACCGGAAGAGTAGTGTTTGCGGCGAAAGCACCTGCCAGGTGAGCTGCCATACCGGCGGCGCAGATAATGGCGCCGAAGCCGTTATCCCTTGCGGCTTTGGCAAAAGCAGAGGCTGCCTCCGCGGTTCTGTGAGCACTTAGAATATGTGCCTCAAAGGGAACGTCGTACTTCTTCAGAGTCTGGCAGGCTCCCTTAACCACCGGCCAGTCACTGTCGCTGCCCATTATCACGGCAACTTTCTTCTTATCCATGTCTGTTTCCTCCTGAAAAATAGAAAAGGCCCGAGTTCGTACTTACTCGCAGCCTTATTTAATACTTAGTATTGCCCCGTAAAAAATACACAATTGTTTCGTAAGCAGACACCTGCAGAATTATTCGCCCCTGCAGACAAAGTGCCTTCTTTATCACCAAAAAAAGTGTGCATCGATCCGGTTCTCCTTCTTTTGAAATTCAATACTTTTTCCTTGAATATAGTACGACAGAAACGGGGAAAAAGCAACGTAAAACCCCCTTTCCCGGACAAAAAAGAAATTAAGATTGCACCACAAAAATTGGCTGATTGTTGCCCGAAAGGCTTTGTACGGTTATACTTTTGATAATACGGATAAAAGCAGGAAAAGGAGCAGGAATGGATATAATAGCGGTCCTTTCACGGGAACTGGAAATAAAGAGAAGTCAGGCGGAGGCAGCGGTGAGACTTATGGATGAGGGAAACACCGTCCCCTTCATCGCCCGGTACAGAAAAGAAGCCACCGGAGCCCTCTCAGACGTGAAGCTCAGGGAACTGGAAGCAAGACTTAAGTATTTAAGAAATCTGGAGGACAGAAGAAACCAGATCCTGGAGACGATAAGAGAGCAGGGGAAGATGACTTTGGAGCTTGAAAAAGACCTTTTTAAGGCAGAAACCTTGACTGCCCTGGAGGATCTCTACCGGCCTTTTAAGCAAAAGCGAAGGACCAGAGCCCTGATCGCCAGGGAGAATGGCCTTGGCCCTTTGGCGGAGCTGATCCTCGATGAGAAGGCAAAGGGGGATCTGACACTTTTGGCCGGGGAGTATGTAGATCCGGAGAAAGAGCTTTTTACCCCGGAGGATGTCATCGCCGGGGCCTCGGACATAGTGGCGGAGGAGATCGCCAACCGGGCGGACATAAGGGAAGCATTAAGGGACTATTTCCGGCGTCAGGGACAGGTGGTCTCCGCAAAAGATAAGGGAGCCGGGGAGACGGCCGGGGTCTACGAGAATTATTATGATTTCTCCGAGCCGGTGAGAACTATTCCGGGACATAGAATTCTGGCGCTTAACCGGGGAGAGAAGGAGAAGGCCCTTTCGGTCAGGATCGAGGGGGATAAAGAGCAGATTCTCAGACTTATTGCCGGAAAAGTGATCAAAAGGAAGGATTCCCCTCAAAGAGAACTTCTTTGCCGGATAATCGAGGATGCCTACAGCCGGCTCATAGAGAGTTCTGTGGAGCGGGAGATCAGAGGGGAACTCACTGCCAAGGCCCAGGAGGGAGCCCTTGTGGTGTTCCGGGAGAACTTAAGGCAGCTTCTGATGCAGCCCCCTATTAAGGGAAAAGTAGTCCTTGGCTGGGACCCTGCTTTTAGGACCGGCTGCAAGCTGGCAGTGGCAGATCCGGGAGGCAAGATCCTGGACACTGCTGTGATCTATCCCACTGCCCCTACTAACGACAGAAAGAAGGCGGAAGCCCAAAAGGTCCTCGCCCGATTTATAAAAAAGTACAACGTCACCCTTTTCTCCGTGGGCAACGGCACCGCCTCCAGGGAGTCGGAGCAGTTCATCGCGGAGTTTTTACGAAAGATTCCGGAGAAAGTTCAGTACATTATCACAAACGAGGCAGGTGCCTCGGTGTACTCTGCCGGAGAGCTGGCAGATCAGGAATTCCCGGAGTTTGATGTGGGCCTCAGAAGTGCGGCTTCCATAGCCAGAAGGGCTCAGGATCCCTTATCTGAGCTGGTAAAGATCGACCCCGGCTCCATAGGAGTGGGACAGTATCAGCACGACATGGATCAGAAGCAGCTGAAAGAGACTCTATCCAAGGTTGTTGAAGATTGTGTAAACAGTGTGGGAGTGGACTTAAACACAGCCTCCCCAGCTCTTTTGTCCTATGTGGCGGGGATCAATGCCGCCTGCGGAGCAAATATCGTTACCTACAGAGAGCAAAACGGAAGCTTCAGAAACCGCAGGGAACTTTTGAAGGTTCCAAAGCTTGGACCCAAGACTTTTGAGCAGTGCGCCGGATTCCTTCGGATTATCGGAGGTACAGAACCTCTCGACGCCACGGGAGTCCATCCCGAGAATTACGGTACCGTGAGGAAGCTTGCGAAAAAGTACCATCTGGAGGAGAATAGTATTCTTGGCAGCAGGATCCGGCTTTCAGAGGCAGAGCTCTCAGATCTTGCAAAAGAACTGGAGGTAGGAGAACTCACTCTGAAGGATATCCTTGGGGAACTGGAAAAACCCGGAAGGGATCCAAGGGACGAGATGCAGCCCCCGGTGCTTAGAAGCGACGTCCTCAGTCTCTCGGATCTTAAGGAAGGAATGGTTCTTAAGGGAACCGTGAGAAACGTGGTGGATTTTGGAGCTTTTGTGGATATCGGAGTTCACGAGGATGGATTGGTTCATATCTCAAGACTCACCCGGAGAAAGTTTGTGAAACATCCCCTGGAAGTGGTGAGCGTAGGAGACATAGTAAAAGTCAAAGTACTGGAGATCGACGAGAAGAAAAAGAGAATTGCCCTGTCCATGAAGGACGTGGAGGAGGATTAAGAGATGATAAAGAATATTGTGTTTGATATAGGTAATGTACTGGTAGGCTATGACTGGAAGCGCCACTATCTTAACCGGAAATATCCTGAGGAGTGTTATGAGGAAGTGGCGAATGCTATCTGGAGGTCAAAAGACTGGGATGAGTACGACAGAGGAGTCCTCTCCGACGATCAGATCACAGAGCTCTTTATAAAAAACGCCCCCGGTCAGGAGCAGCTTATCCGCATGATGACCGCGGACTATCACGGCCTTTGCTACAAAAAGGACTATGCCATCGACTGGATCAACGAGCTGAAAGGTCAGGGATTTAAGGTCTTTTATCTGTCCAACTATTCATACAAAATGCGTACCGACTGTGCCGATGCCTTAGGGTTCATTCCTTACATGGACGGTGGGATCATGTCCTGTGATGTGAAGGTCATAAAGCCCATGCCGGAGATCTACAGGCTCCTTCTTGAAAAATACGACCTCAAAGCGGAGGAGTGTGTCTTTTTTGACGACATGAAGGTGAACGTGGAGGGAGCCGAAAGGGAGGGCTTTTTTGCCATACATTTCAAGGATAAGGCTCAGGCAGAAGCAGAACTTGCCGAATTGCTGAAAAGAGAGTAATTTATACTGAGAAACACTTTTACAATGCATTCTTTTACACGGAAGTCGGTGTGAATCCGACACAGACCCGCTACTGTATTCGGAGAGCTTTGCTCCAACATGCCATTGGGAATTTTTCAGAATTCCTGAGAAGGCGGAGCAAAGCCTTGACCCGTAAGTCAGGATACCTTAATTGAATGCTCTTCCCGATTACGTGGACTTGATCAGAAGGAGGAAATCATGAACACATCTAAGAGAAGGATACTTGCCTTCATTCTCGTGCTGGGCCTTTTGGCGGCACCTGTAATGCCGGCGGTGTCCGCAAATGCAATGGAACCGGAAAACTTTGAGGAGGGTTCTGTCGAAATCCTATCCCAGGAAACACAAGAAGCAACCGATA
This sequence comes from Clostridiales bacterium, assembly GCA_029227635.1. Lineage (GTDB taxonomy): Bacteria > Bacillota > Clostridia > Lachnospirales > Lachnospiraceae > SUG1684. The sequence continues at coordinate 21,606 of JAQYAH010000030.1, read as the reverse complement.
TTGAATACGATACGGTACTTAAGGAAGCACCCGGAAGTACTGATACTTTGGAAGAAGGGAAAACTTCCGAAAGCACTGACGTATCAGGCGATGAGGAAGTTCCCGAAAAGGACCTTGATGCGACTGATGTCCAGTCAGAAGATGACGCCGAGGAGGAGAAAGATCCGGAAGTTGAAGAAGATACCGTTAAAACTCTCTCCATCGTGAACAACGTGGCCATGTTTAAGGTCATCTCAGCCGAAGTTATCCCCGGGGAGACGGGAGACGTCCTCAGGTTTGTCTTAAGCGGAAGCGGCTATAGAGAAATGTATCCCGGAACTCCGAAAGCAGCTATAGAGAACGGCCTTAACAAGGAGGCCTTCATTCACGGATATCTGAATGATCAGGGCAAGTATACTTTTGATCTTCCCATAGCAAAAGGTACATCTTCAATTCCCATTAGCGCCATCTCCCAGAAATACCTGGACAAGGCGGAAAGCGGAGAGGGGGAATTTGCCGATGCGGTTTTCGGACGACTATTTACTATAAATTACGAGAGCCTTACCCTCACCGTAGACAATTACGTGGAGCCGGAAGTGCCGGCGGAGACCGTTAAAACTCTCTCCATCGTGAACAACGTGGCCATGTTTAAGGTCATCTCAGCCGAAGTCATTACCGGGGAGAAGGGAGACGTCCTCAGATTCGCCTTAAACGGAAGCGGCTACAGGGAAATTTACCCCGGCACTCCTAGTGCGGCAATTGAGAACGGCCTTAACAAGGATGCTTTCATTCACGGATATCTGAATGACCAGGGTAAGTATACTTTCGATCTTCCCATAGCAAAAGGAGCAGCTTCTGTTCCCTTTAGTGCCATCTCCCAGAAATATCTGGACAAGGCAGAAAGCGGAGAGGGTGAATTTGACGAAGCGGTATTCGGACGACTTTTCACCATTGATTATGACAGCCTTACACTCACAGTAGACAAATATGAGGAACCGGAAGTGCCGGTAGAGCCGGAGCCTGAGAAGCCCGGGGAATCTGGAGAAGAAAAAGAGCCTTCAGAGGATGACAGCGACAAGGGCTATGTCTCCGAGGGAGCTTCCACATCCAGAGTGGATACTTCAACCACCCTGCCGGACGGAACCTATGTGCCGGGAAGCTTTTCTTTTGCCGGAGGCACAGGACGACTTTTGATCACATGCTCTAAGATAGCGGTGATCGGGGGAAAATCTTTTGCCACCATCAATTTCTCAAAGACAAGCGGGGGCGCCTCCAGCGTGGACCGGGTAAAAGCCGGCGGCCAGGAATTCTACGGATTCAACTCCTTTGTCATCCCTGTGAAGTTAAATGCCAACAATCAGATTATCATCCGCACCACAGCCATGTCCCAGCCCCACTGGATCAGCTACACCATCTTCGTGGGAATGGAGGAGTCAGGGGAGGGACTTCTGGCAAATACCGAGACTTTTGATGAGATTGCCCCGGAGATCCCGGGACTTAAAAGTCTTGGTGAGGTAGAGCTTGAACACACAAAATATGCAAAACTATTCCGATACGAGGAGGATTGTTACCTTCTTGAGGTGGATGTAATCTCTGATACCGAGAGAGAGAAGACTTACCTGGATGAGACCGGACTTTACAAGCGAAACATTCTGAAGTACCTCATCGTTCCTCAGGGAAAAGAGATCCCCGCAGGGCTTGAAGACAAGGTGATCGTGATCACCGCAAAGCCGGAGAGCGCAGCTGTCTGCTCTGAAGAGCTTTTGAAGTATTTTGAGGAAAAGGAACTGACGGTCGACACCGAGTTTTTGGAGCTGGAATCCGGAAACTGGGATTACAAGGCTCTCCTTGAAAAGGACGTTGAGCTGGTAATAGAAACTTCCGGGATCTTAAAAGGGGAGGATGAGACTCCAAAGCTCTATGAGCTTTCCGAAAAAGCGGATCAGCTGGAGATCCCTGTTCTCGTGGATCGAAGCGGAGACGAGATCGACGAAAAAGCCCGGGAGGACTGGGCCGTGGTCTATGAGCTCATACTCACCGGAACTTTGAAGGAGGATCGATAATGGGATCCTTTGGAAAAGCGAAAAAGATCCTGGCGTTTGTGCTGATTTTTGCGATTATCCTTGCGGGCTGTCAAAAAGCCCGCAAGGAGGAGACGAAAGAGCAGGGAACTCACCCGGAGATCTCCGGCCTCACCTATGAGAGGACAATGACCCCGGAATACGCCGAGGGCTTTGTGATCCACTACTATGAGGGCGGATTTAAACTCCTGGAAGTTATGGCGGACAGAAGCTACCTTCTGGTGCCGGAGGAAAAGGAAGTTCCCGAAGGACTTTCTTCTGAAATAGAAGTGATAAAGGCCCCTGCAGAAAATATTTATCTTGCAGCCACGGCCTCCATGTCCTTTTTTGACAGTCTTAAAAGGCTGGACGCAGTCACCATGACCTCTCTTACCTCAGAGGACTGGACCCTTGAGAACCAGAAAAAAGCCATGGAAGAGGGAAGCATAGTCTATGCCGGCAAGTACTCCGAGCCGGATTACGAGATGCTGGTAAAAAGCGGCTGTTCCCTGGCGATAGAGTCCACCATGATCCTTCACACTCCGGAGGTTAAGGAGATGCTGGAGGATCTGGACATCACGGTTTTTGTGGATTACGCAAGCTATGAAAAGACCGCCCTTGGAAGAGTGGAGTGGATAAAGCTCTACGGCGCCCTTCTTGGGGAGGAGGAAAAGGCCGAGGCGGAGTTTAAACTCCAGGAGGAACTTCTGGATGAGCTGGCTAAGCCGGAGAGCACCGGAAAGACGGTGGCCTTTTTCGCGGTGAACACCGACAACACCATCACCGTGAGAAAGACGGAGGATTTCATTCCTAACGCCATTGAAAGCGCCGGGGGAACCTATATTTTCGAGGATCTTGGAAATCCCGACAGCGACAGCGCATCCGTGAGGATCTCCATGGAGGAGTTCTATGCAAAAGCGGTGGATGCCGATTATCTGGTGTACAACGGAACTATTGAAAAGCCCCTTGAGAGCGTGGAGGAACTAATAGAGCTGGATCCGCTTTTTGCCGATTTCAAAGGGGTGAAGGAAGGCCGGATCTACAGTCTTGACCGGACCTGGTACCAGTCTGCGGCGAGAGTGGGATTTCTTATCCGGGACTTCAACCTCATGCTGAACGATGAGGATATGAACCAGGCGGAATTTTTATACAAGGTGAATTGATTGATGACTAAGACAGTTTTTGAAAAAAACTGCAAAATGAATACATTGAGATATCTGATGGTCTTTGCCCTGCTCACGGCCCTTCTTATTGCGGCGGTGATGATCAGCGTAAACACGGGCAACGTAGATATCTCCCCGGGAAAGCTCTGTCACATTCTTTTCTTTAAGGAGGGAAGTGTGGACGAGCTCAACATCGTGTGGAAGATCCGGCTCCCCAGAATAATAATGGCGGGGCTCCTTGGGGGAGCCCTGGCTCTCTCGGGATTTTTGCTTCAGACCTTCTTCGAAAACCCCATCGCAGGTCCCTTCGTCCTTGGCATCTCCTCGGGAGCCAAGATGGCGGTGGCCCTTGTTATGGTGATCTTTCTTAAGTGTTTCAGCCGGGTGTCTTCCTGGACCCTGATTCTGGCGGCGTTTTGCGGAGCACTTTTTGTGACGGGTTTCATCCTGGCAGTGTCAAAGGTCATGAAAAATATGGCTGCCCTTTTAGTGGCAGGCATAATGGTGGGATATATCTGCTCCGCTGTCACTGACTTCGTGGTTACATTTGCGGCGGACTCGGACATTGTAAATCTTCACGGCTGGTCCCAGGGAAGCTTTTCCGGAATGAACTGGGCTAATGTGAAGGTGGCGGGGATCGTGGTTATAATCTCCCTTTTCCTTGCCTTTCTCATGTCAAAACCCATTGGGGCTTTTGCCCTTGGGGAGGACCATGCGGCCAGCGTGGGAGTCAACGTGAAGCGGTTCAGAGTCCTTCTGATCCTCCTCTCCAGCGTCTTGTCCGCGGTGGTCACGGCCTTTGCAGGGCCCATCTCCTTTGTGGGAATCGCCGTGCCCTTCCTGGTAAAAAGCCTTCTTGGCACCTCAAAACCGCTGATGGTGATTCCGGGGACCTTTCTTTTGGGCGGAGTGTTCTGCCTGTTTTGCGATTTGGCGGCCCGGATGGCTTTTGCCCCCACAGAGCTTAAGATCAGCACCGTGACCTCCTTTGTGGGCGCCCCCATAGTGATATTCATGCTCATCAGACGGCAGCGAAGGAGGGGGTAGCCATGGAAAAAGCATATCTGGAATTAAAAGCCCTTTCCGTGGGCTACAACAACAAGCCGGTAGTTAAAGACATCGACTTTCAGATAAAAAAGGGGGAGGTCATCACCCTCATCGGCCCTAACGGGGCAGGAAAATCCACTATCTTAAAGAGCCTTGCGAGACAGCTTGGAACCCTCTCGGGAAAAGTCTTGTTTCAGGGAAAAGACCTGAATTGCTACACCGGGAAAGAGCTGGCCGAAAAGCTTTCCGTGGTGTTCACCCAAAGGCACGATCCGGAACTCATGACCTGCTTCGAGGTGGCGGCTCTGGGACGCTATCCCTACACCGGAAGACTTGGAATACTTGGAGAAAAAGACCGGGAAAAGGTTCTGCAGGCCCTAAGCCAGACCCATGCCCTTGATATCGCGGACCGGGAGTTCAGCCGGATAAGTGACGGCCAGCGCCAGAGAGTGCTTCTTGCCCGGGCGATCTGCCAGGAGCCGGAGGTGATGATCCTGGATGAGCCCACCTCCTTTCTGGACATCAAGTTTAAGCTGGAGCTCCTGGGAATATTGCGAAAAATGGCCAGGGAGAGAGGCATCACCGTGATCCTCTCCCTCCACGAGATCGATCTGGCCATGAAGATCTCAGACAGGATCCTCTGTGTCAAGGGGGAGTACATCTTCAGTCAGGGCACACCGGAGGAGATTTTTAAGGAGGAAACGATCAGGGAACTCTACGAGGTGAAAGCCGGGAACTTCGATCCCCTTTTTGGAAGCCTGGAGCTGCAGAAGACTTTGGGTAAGCCAGAGGTATTCGTCATATCCTCCTCCGGAAAAGGAATCCCGGTGTATCGCGCTCTCTCGCGAAGGCAGATTCCCTTTGCCTGCGGTATACTGTACACAAACGACCTGGACTATCAGGGGGCAAAAAGCCTGGCCGTGCAGGTGGTGACGGAAAAACCCTTTTGCCGGATCACTGAGGAGAACTTCGAACAGGCAAAAGATCTGATAGATGGCTGCAAAAGGGTGGTAAACGCCGGGGTGGAGATCGGGGAGATCAACGGCCGGCTGTTGGAGCTTATTGCTTATGCAAAAGAAAGAGGAAAACTTGATGAATAGGCAGATACTGGTGGTGAGCTTTGGCACCTCCGACCCGAAGGACATTGAAAGAGACATCTGGGGAATCGAGGAGAGTGTCAGAGAGGCCTTCCCCGATTGGCAGGTTAGAGGCGCATTCACCTCCGGATTTATTGTAAAAAAACTGAAGAAGGTCCATGACCTTGAGGTGGAGCTCATCGATACCGCCCTGGAAAAAGCAGTTAATTCCGGAGTTGAAAAGCTGGTGGTGCTTCCAACCCATCTCATGCCGGGAATTGAGTACGAAAAGCTTAAAACCAAGGTGAAGCAATGCGAGGGGAAGATCCGGGAAGTGATCCTTTGCGAGCCTCTTCTGGGGCTAAAAGGGGTCGACAAGGAGGTGGCAAAAGCCGCTCTCTCGGAAGCGCTTAAAGCATTTGACTATCTCGATGCCGTTGAGGCAAAAGCTTTTGACACTGCCATTTTCCTCGTGGGTCACGGCACGAAAGACCCCGGAGGCAAGGTCTATGAGGAACTTCAAAAGTATTACGAGGAGGAAGGAATAGACAACCTCTTCGTTGCCACAGTGGAGGGTGAGCCCGCTTCCACTTCCTTTTCCCGGGCGGCGGCCTTTGCCAAAAGCCGGGGATATAAAAATGCAGTTCTTTGTCCTTTCATGATAACTGCCGGCAGCCATGCGGTGAAGGACATGGGAGGAGAGGAGGAAGATTCCCTGAAGTCGATCCTTATAAGAGAAGGTGGGCTGGAGATGGTTACCCCGCTTTTTAGGGGGCTTGGAAGCTTTGACTCCATTAATGAAATCTTCGTTCGCAGGGTCAAAAAGGCCCTGGAGCCGAAGAACTATAGATTTTTTGTTCACGAGAACTGCGAGTTTTTTCCCTGTCATAAGGGGATAAACCCGGAGGATTTCAACTGTCTTTTTTGCTACTGCCCCCTGTATGCCCTGGGGGATAAATGCGGCGGAGCCTTCACCTACACGGACAAAGGGGTGAAGAGCTGTGAGAACTGTAATTTTCCCCATAAGCGGGAAAACTACGACCGGATAAACCGTCGTTTCGGAGAGATATCAATGCTCGCGGGGCAAAAAAAAGTTCTGGAGCACACTATAAGAAGTGGGGACAAGGAGCTCCGCTGCGGCATCACCACGGGAACCGTAAGTGCCCTTTCGGCAAAAGGCGCTGCCATTAAGCTTTTGACCGGGGAGGAGCCGGAGGAGCTTTCACTGGTTACCCCCGTAGGATTTTTGGCGGAGGCCGTGCCTGAAAAATACGGTATCCGGGGGGAATATGCCTTTTGCGAGGTGAGAAAAGACGCCGGGGATGACCCCGACGACACCGACGGGATCCTTATAAGAGCCCTGGTGAAAAAGACGGATTCCGGAATTACGATCCGTGGCGGCAAAGGCGTGGGATACGTAACCAAACCGGGGCTTGACCAGAAGGTTGGAAGTCCCGCAATAAACCGGGTTCCCCGGGAGATGATAACCGCCGAGGCAGCAAAAGTCCTGGAGGAGTCGGAGTACCGGGGAGGCCTTGAAGTTCTCCTTGAAGTTCCAATGGGGGAGGAGATCGCGAAGAAGACTTTCAATCCCATGCTGGGTATTCAGGGAGGAATCTCGATCCTTGGAACCTCCGGCATGGTGGAGCCCATGAGTCAGGAGGCTCTTGTGAGGACCATAGAAGTTCTCCTTCGCCAGGCAAGAGAGGAAGGAGACAAGGTGATCCTTGTTCCGGGAAACTATGGCACCGATTTTCTTCGCCGGGAGGGACTCACAGAACTTGGAGTTCCCCAGGTGAAATTCTCCAACTTTATCGGGGAGACCCTGGATCTTGCCGGAATGCTGGGCTTTAAGGAAGTTCTCATAGCCGGTCACATCGGAAAGCTTGTGAAGGTGGCGGCCGGGATCATGAACACCCATTCTGCCATGGCGGACGGAAGAAAAGAGATCATCGCCGCCCATGCCGCGGTTCTGGGAGGAGATACGGAGCTTTGCCGGTTGATCATGGAGAGCAAAACCACCGGGGAGAGCCTTTTGATCCTGGAAAAGGCGAAGCTCACAGAGCCGGTGATGAACCGGATAATGGAAGAGATCCAGAAAGTAGTCACAAAGAAAACAAAAGGAGAGATCTCCACAGGGGTGGTGGCTTTTTCCAAGGAGCCGGAGAAGGTCTTTTGGACAAGAAACGCCCGGGAGCTGATCAATTTATGGAAAAAATCTGAAAAACGGAATCCTTTACGGAGTGGGGGTGGGTCCCGGAGACCCGGAACTCATCACCCTGAAGGCCAAAAGCATACTGGAAAAGTGCAGAGTCATCGCCTGCCCTGATACCGGAGCGGGAGCCTTAGTAGCACTCAAAATTGTGTCCGGGGTGGTGGATATGTCCGAAAAGGAGATTCTCCCCCTCGTTCTTCCCATGGGGCAGCCGGAGGAAAAGCGCCGGGAAATGTACCTGGAAGCGGCAAATAAGGTGGCAGCCCCCCTATCAAAAGGGGAGGATGTGGCCCTCATTAATCTGGGGGATGTTTCCATCTACTCCACTTTTTCCAACGTGCAGCAGCAGGTTATGAATCTGGGATATGAGACCCGGATGATCCCGGGAGTCCCCAGTTTTGTGGCCTCTGCCTGTGCCCTTAATATCAGTCTCGCTGAGGGCAAAGAGCCCCTTCATATTTTTCCCGGGGGAGGAGATATGGAAGAGGAGCTTTTAGCCAAAGGAACCAAGGTGATCATGAAGTCGGGGAAAAAGCTGGCGAGGGTGATCGCTGAGCTAAGGGAAAGGAATATGCTTAAGAACGCCGGCCTTGTGAAAAACTGTTCTATGGAGGATGAGGAGCTCTACCCCCACCTTGAGGGAAGGATTCCGGAGATAGATTCTTACTTTACCACCCTTATTGTGAAGGAGAAGAAATAGACGATGATACATTTTGTGGGAGCAGGTCCCGGAGCCCCGGACCTTATTACCATCAGAGGGGCGAAACTTATCAGTGAGGCGGATGTTATCATTTACGCCGGAAGCCTCGTAAATCCGGAGCTTCTTGAGATGGCAAAGCCGGGATGTGAGATCTTCAACAGCGCGGAGATGACTCTGGAGGAAGTCCTCACGGTGATGTGTAAGGCCCAGGCAAAAGGACAGCTGCTGGTCAGGCTTCATACCGGAGACCCTTCTCTTTTTGGAGCCATAAGAGAGCAGATGGACGCTCTGGAAAAGGAAAACATTCCTTTCACTCAGGTGCCGGGAGTCTCCAGCTTTTGCGGAGCAGCTGCCACCCTGAAAAAAGAATTCACCCTGCCGGAGGTGAGCCAGAGTCTGATCATCACCAGAGCGGCAGGAAGGACCCCGGTGAAGGAGTCTTTGAGGGAGCTGGCTTCCCAGGGAGTGTCTATGGCCATCTTTTTGTCGGGATCATTATTGGATAAGGTTCAGGAAGAGCTTCTTGCCGGAGGTGCCTTCACCGAGGATACCCCCTGCGCCCTTGTTTACAAGGCTACCTGGCCGGAGGAGGCTTTTGTCACCTGCAGGCTCGGAGAACTGTCAAAGACCGGAGAATCCTCCGGATTTCGCAAAACTGTCATGATCTTCGTGGGAGATTTCCTGGGAGATGAGTATGAGAGGAGCAAGCTCTATGATCCCGAATTCAGCACTGAGTACCGAAAGGCAAAAGTCAAATAGGTGTGTCTGCCTGGCTTTTACAGAGAAAGGCAAAAACCTTGCACAAAAAATTAATCAACTCCTTGAGGGTGAGGTCTTTTTTACTCGGGAGATCCCGGAGTTTTCTCTGAATTCCTGGACAGGAAGAGCTTTTGAGGAATACGACGCTATTGTCTTTGTGGGAGCCCTTGGCATCGCCGTTCGGGGCATCGCCCCTTTTGCAAAAAGTAAGCTTCATGACCCGGCGGTGCTGGTAGTAGATGAGGGAGGAAACTTTGTCATACCCGTTCTCTCCGGGCACATCGGCGGGGCAAACAAGATGGCTCTGGAGATCGCCGGATTTTTGGGGGCTACCCCCGTAATTACCACCGCCACAGATGTGAGAGGGGTTTTTGCGGTGGATACCTGGGCAGCAGAGAGGAATCTCATCATAAAGAACTCGAAGCAGATAAAAAGAGTTTCCGGAAAAGTCTTATCCGGTGATGAAGTCCGGATATTTTCAGAGATTGAGATTGATGGGATGATTCCGGAGGAACTTATCTTAACCGATGACCCTAAAGAGGCGGATATTATTCTTGGAAACCGGGTGTATGAAGGGATTAAGGACCCTCTGATTCTGATTCCCAGGCGCCTCGTTCTCGGAATCGGCTGCCGGGCCGGAGTTTCCCTTAAGAACCTGGAGAGCCGGTTTTTGAGAATGATCGAAGAAAAAGAAATCCACCCGGAGGGCATAGGGGTGGCAGCTTCCATAGAACGCAAGGCCGGTGAGGCAGGACTTTTGCAGTTCTGCAGACAAAGAGGCTTTGATGTGTGCTTTTTTAGTGCACCGGAACTTTCGACCCTTCCCGGAGAATTCACCTCCTCGGAGCGGGTGAAAAGAGTTGTGGGAGTGGACAATGTGTGTGAGAGAAGCGCGGTGTGCGCCGGAGGCAGGGACCTCATTGTAAAAAAGTATGCCGGGGAGGGCATAACCTTCGCCCTTGGGGCAAAAGAGCTGAAGATCCATTGGCAGGAGAAATGATATGAGCAGAATATATGTGGTGGGACTTGGTCCCGGAGATGAAATATTTAGAACCAAAGAAGCGGATGCAGCCCTAAAGGCAGCGGACATCATCTGCGGCTACACACTCTACGCGGATCTGATCAGAGAGCAGTTTCCGGAGAAGGAGTTTTTCACCACCGGAATGCGGGGAGAAGAAAAGCGCTGTGCCTGGGCGGTGGAGACCGCAAAGACCGGAAAAGATGTGGCGGTCATCTGCAGCGGAGATTCCGGAATCTACGGAATGGCCTGCCTGATCTGGGAGATGGCGGAAAAAGCGGAGGATGTGGAGATCATCGTGGTCCCGGGAGTCACTGCGGCGGTATCTGCAGCGGCAAGGCTTGGAGCCCCTTTGGGACATGATTTCTGCGTGATCTCCTTATCAGATCTTCTCACCCCCTGGGAGGTCATAGAGAAGCGTCTTTTTGCAGCAGGACTGGGAGATTTTGTCATTGCGATCTACAACCCCTCCTCCAAAACCCGGGCAGATTACTTAAGGAGAGCCTGCGAGATACTGCTAAAAGAGAAATCCGAAGATACCCCTTGTGGCTATGTGAGAAATATCGGAAGAGAAGGGGAGGAGATGAAGATTCTCTCTTTAAGGGAACTTATGGATGCGGAAGTGGACATGTTCACCACTGTCATTGTGGGATCTTCTTCCACCAAGGTCATAAGAGATCACCTGGTAACCCCGAGAGGATATCACAGATGGAAATAGTAATTTTCAGCGGAACCAGCGATGGAAGGCTTTTGGCGAGAGAGCTCTCCCGGCGGGGGACTTCTGCAAAAGTCTTTGTGGCCACCGAGTACGGAGCCGAGGAGCAGGGGGAGATGGATAACATCACCGTGAACTGCGGAAGGTTAAAGGCAGAGGAGATGGCTCTTCACCTCTCCAATGATACCCTCTGCATTGACGCCACCCACCCTTACGCGGTCCTTGCAAGCACCGAGATTAAAAAGGCCTGTGAGCTTACAGGTGCCGAATACCTTAGGCTTTGCCGGGAAAAAAGCAGCATCCCGGAATCAAAGGACCTTATCCTTAAGGATTCGGCGGCGGAAGCGGCGGATTTTCTTCGGGAGACGGAGGGAAACATCCTTCTCGCCTGCGGGGCAAAAGAGATAGAGGCCTTCAGAGAGATTCCGGCGAAGCGGCTTTTTCCCCGTATCTTACCGAATGTGGAGAGCCTTAAGGCTCTTGAAAAGCTGGAGATTCCCCACAGGAATATTATTGCCATGCAGGGGCCTTTTTCCCGGGAGATGAACGAGGCCACCATAAGGCAGTACAATATCCGCTGGTTCGTGAGCAAGGACAGCGGAAAGGCCGGGGGCTTTGAAGAAAAACTGGAAGCAGTGAAAAATACCGGTATCAAGGCGGTGATCATAAAGCGGCCTTTGGAGATCGGAACCGGATTTGAGGAGATATTGAGATTATGTCAATCTATGTGATCGGAATGGGAAGCGGAGAATTGGAATCGGTATCCGGGGAGGGGATCCGCTGTCTTTTTGAGGCAGATTATATCTTCGGCCCCGACAGGATGCTTGCCATGCTTCCTGAGGAGATCAAGGGGGAGAAGATCCACGAGTATAAGACCGACAAGGTGATAAGTATTATAGAGGAGATTCGGAAAAGGACGCCGGAGGCGAAACTTTGCGTTGTCTTCGGGGGAGACACCGGCATCTACTCCGGGGCCACGAAGCTGGTGGAGGGTTTTCGGTCAAAGGAGATGAGATTCAGAATCATCCCCGGAATCTCCAGCGTGCAGCTTTTGTCCGCAAGACTTGGAATTCCCTGGCAGAACTGGAAGATCCTGTCAGCCCACGGAAACGAGTGTGACGGGGTGAAGGCGGTGGAGCCGGATAAAAAGACTTTTTTCCTAACCGGTGGACGGATGACTCCAAGGGTTCTCTGTGAGCAGCTGGCAAAAGCCGGCTTTGGGGACACGAAAGCCCTGGTGGGGGAGTGTCTGGGCACCGAAAAGGAGCGCATCGTCACCTCCACAGTGAAGGAAATCAGTGAGATGGATTTCGACTCTATTTCTGTTCTTCTGGTCTGGGAAGTACCCGGCAAGTACGAAGTAATAAGGCGCACGCCCGGTATTCCCGACGAGGATTTCATCAGGGATAAGGTTCCCATGACGAAGCAGGAGGTAAGAGCGGTGGTCATGTCGAAGCTTGGCATCACCCCCTGCGACATCTGCTGGGACATCGGAGCGGGAACCGGAAGTGTCTCCGTGGAGATGGCTCTTTGTGCACCTTTCGGAAAAACCTTCGGGGTTGAGTTCAGGGACGTTGCCCTGGAACTCATGAAGGCCAATCGGGATAAGTTCGGCGTCGGAAATCTTGAGATCATAAAGGCAAAAGCCCCGGAGGGCTTAAGAGAGCTTCCCTGTCCCGACGCGGTTTTTGTGGGAGGAAGCAAAGGAAACTTAAAGGAAATCATCACCACGGTTCTTGACATCAATGATAAAGCCCGGCTTTGCATCAACGCAGTCACCCTGGAGAGCCTCTCCCAGGCGGTGGAGGCAGTAGAGCTTGCCGGCTTTGCTGCGGAAGTTTCCCAGGTCAGCGTGGCAAGGACCAGAAAGATGGGACGTTACAACATGCTGGAGGGTATGACTCCGGTGTTTATCATTTCAAAAGGGGCGAGAAAACATTGATCCGACTTATGGTTACGGGAATGGCCTCCGGAAGCGGAAAAACTATCTGCACCTGTGCGCTTTTGCAGGTGCTGAAGTCCAGGGGACTTAAGGTCTCGGCCTTTAAGTGCGGGCCGGACTATATCGATCCCATGTTCCACCGGGAAGTCCTGGGAATTCCGGGGCACAACCTGGATCTTTATCTGGCATCCCCGGAGAGAGTCAGGGAGATCTTTGATGTCAACACCCGGGGAATGGACGCCGGGATCTGCGAGGGAGTCATGGGATACTACGACGGCGTCGGAGGGGATTCTGAGAGAGCCGGGGCCTACCATGTGTGCAGGACCGTAGGTATGAAATCTCTTCTGGTTCTTACGCCCAAAGGCAGCTCTTACACCCTGTGTGCCCTGATAAAGGGGATCCTGGACTTCAGAACGCCCAATCTCGTGGGAGGAATTGTTATCAATTCCGTGAGCCGAAAGCGGTATGAGAAGCTGGCTCCGGTGATTGAAAAAGAGACCGGAGTTCCGGTCCTTGGCTATCTGGAAAAAATGCCGGAGGCGGAGATAAAAAGCCGGCATCTGGGACTTATGACCGCCGGGGAGATCGGTGATCTGAGAAACCGGATTGAGATCATAGGCGAGAAATCGGAGAGGACCCTCAAGGTGGATAAGATCCTTGAGATTTTTGAGGCGGAGGCCGCCTCAGAGACCGAACCCTTCGAATCAGCCTCCCCTGTTTTTTCTCCGGAAAAAGCCCCGGTCATCGCCGTGGCAAAAGATGAGGCCTTTTGCTTTTGCTATCAGGAGACCCTGGAATGTTTTGAAAAACTTGGGGCAAAGCTTTCCTTTTTCAGCCCCATAAGAGATAAAAAGCTTCCGGAAAACACCGGGGGACTCTATCTTCCCGGAGGATACCCGGAACTCTACGCAAGGGAGCTCTCTGAAAACCGGGAGCTAATGACAGAGATTAGGGACAAGGTCAACGCCGGCCTGCCCACAGTTGCGGAATGCGGGGGCTTTATGTATCTGAGCAAAAGCCTTACCACTAAGGAGGGGGAGACTTATCCCATGGCGGGAGTTTTTCCGGGAGAAGGCTATCCCACGAAAGGCCTTCGCCGCTTCGGCTATGCAACCCTTAAGGCAAAGGAGGACAGCCTTTTGTTCAGGGTGGGGGAGGAGATTCCCATTCACGAGTTTCACCACTTTGACCTTACAGATGCGGGGAAAGATTTTGTCACGAAAAAGAACCCTTCGGATCCGGAGATACCCTGCGGTTTTGGAGGAGAAAGCCTGTATGCTGCCTATCCTCACCTGTATTTCGAAGGCAGCGAAAAGCTGGCCTTAAGGTTTCTCAAAAAGGCAGGAGAATATGCAGAAAGAAAAGAGTAACTGATGGAAAAAGAATTAAAAAGACTCCTGTCTTTAATCCGCCCGGCAAACGAGGCGGCAAAAAAGGCAGCAAGAGATAAATGGAACAATATTGCCCATCCCTTAAACGGGCTTGGGGAGCTGGAAAATATAATCGTGGATGTCGCGGGATTTCTGGAAACTCCGGAGGTGGACTTCGGCAATCTCTTTTGTGATACATCTAAGGAGAGTGAACTTCGCCGGGTCATCTACATTCTCTGCGCCGACCACAAAGTGGTAGCTCAGGGAGTTTCCCAGTCCCCCTCTGAGGTCACCACCAACGTGGCCTTAAACCTGGCCATAAAAAGGACCTGCGCCTGCAAAATGGCGGAGCAGGCCCGGTGCGAGGTGGTGCCGGTGGACATGGGAATCCTGGATTTTCAGGGCTTTTTGGGGGTTCGGGATCTTCGGATCGGCAACGGTACCGGAGACATTTCAATAGAACCGGCCATGGAGAGGGCCCAGGCCATAAAGGCTATCCATGCCGGGATCTCCCTGGCTTTTGAGGCAAAAGAAAGAGGCATGAAACTCATTGCTACCGGGGAGATGGGAATCGGAAACACTACCCCCTCCGCTGCTATAATCTCCTGCCTTCTTGGCCTTGAGCCGGAGCTCACCGTGGGTAAGGGAGCAGGACTCTCCAACGAGGGACTTGCCCGGAAAACCGAGGTGGTGAAAAAAGCCCTTTTGCTTCACTCACCGGACCCGGAGGATCCCATTGACGTGCTGACCAAGGTGGGAGGCTTTGAGATTGCCGGAATGTGCGGCCTTTTCCTTGGGGGAGCCATCACGAAGATACCGGTGGTGATAGACGGAATGATAAGTGCCGCCGCGGCGCTTTGCAGTAAAAAGCTGGCAAAAGACTCGGTGAATGCCATGATCGCAAGCCACGTCTCCGAGGAGCCGGGAGCGATTCTTGCCCTTGAACATCTGGGTAAAAAGGCAGTGATCCGGGGCGGCTTCCACTTGGGAGAGGGCACCGGAGCTCTGGCCATGCTCCCTCTTCTTGACCTGGCCCAGGCGGTGTATCAAAGGGCATACACTTTCGACGATTGTGGAATCGAGGCTTACAAGCCTTTGTAGGATTGAGAAAAATGGTGATTCTGGTTACCGGCGGGGCCTCCAGCGGAAAAAGTGCCTTCGGAGAGGACCTTGCCCGATCCCTTAAAACTGAAGAAAAGACCAGACTGATTTACCTTGCCACCATGGAGCCCTTCGGGGAGGAAGGAAGGCGAAGGATCCAAAGGCATTTAAGGCAGCGATCCGGAAAAGGATTCACTACCTTGGAGCAGTATCGAAATATTGGGGAGGCCAAAGTGCTTCCCGGGGACACAGTGCTTTTGGAGGATGTGGGAAATCTCCTTGCCAACGAGATGTTCCTTGAGGAGGAGGTCTGCCCCGATGCTCTTCATAAGGTGTACTCCGGGATAAAAGAGCTGGCTCTTAGATGCAAGAACCTGGTGATCATCACCGGGGAGGTGGGAGCCGGAGGAGATTATCCCGATCAAAGCGGTGAGTATGTCAGAAACCTTGGAACTGTAAATTGCCGCCTTGGGACTTTTTCCCAACAGGTCTACCTGGTACAGGCGGGAATTCCGGAGAGAGTAAAATGATCTTTTTTGAAACGCTGGCGGTGGCCTTCGGAATGTACTCGGCGATTCCGGTGCCTCAGCCTGAATGGAACGAAAAAAACATGAGATATGCCCTGGGGGCTTTTCCCCTGGTGGGAGTCGTTGCGGGAGCTTTTTGGATTCTCTGGATGAAGCTGGTGCTGTACTTCGGCTTTGGAGAGATTTTTTCCGCCGCAGGCTTTGTGATCCTCTCCCCTGTGATCACCGGGGGAATCCACCTGGACGGATTTTTGGATACCTCCGATGCGCTGGCCTCCTACGAAACCCCCAAAAGACGCCGGGAGATTCTTGCAGATCCTCACACCGGTTCTTTTGCGGTGATAAAGCTTGTGGTGCTCTTTACCGCATTTTTCGGGGTGTGCTCTGTGCTGTCCCTCACAATGAGGGAGGGCGTAATGGTGACCTTTATTCTGGTTTTGTCCCGATGTCTATCCGGACTGTCGCTGGTGACTTTTCCCATAAATGAGGATTCCAGTCTCGGAAAGACTTTTTCAAAGGGGGCGGCAAAGAAGAGAGTTAGGATCCTCCTTTTAGGACTGGCGCTTCTCGCCGGAGGAGGGCTTGTTTTCCTCGGAAGCCTTGGAGGGGTCCTCGTCATTTTGGCAGGCCTCATTTGCTTCTGGGATCTTTGGCACACCGCCAAAAAGAAGTTTGAAGGAATCTCCGGAGATCTCTGTGGTTGGTTCCTTGTGAGAAGTGAGTTTTTCATGATCCTTGTACTGGTGCTCTGGGAGGTGCTTCAGCGATGATACTTATAACAGGAGGAATCTGCAGCGGGAAAAAGACCATGGCGGAAAAGCTTCTGGGCAAAGGCCGGGAGGAATTTTCCTCACAGGAGGTGGCTTTTCTTGACAGGTGCATAAAGAATGAGCCGGCTGCTTCCCCGGAAGAACTCTCGGAAAGACTTCAGAGTTTCAGAATCGTAATTGCCCCGGAAACTGGGTGTGGAATTGTCCCGGAGGACAAAAAGGATCGGGAGTTTAGAGAAAAGCTTGGCCGCACTTCCTGCCTTTTGGGAGAAAAAGCAGACCAGGTAATCAAAATGGTGTGCGGAATACCAACCTTTCTAAAGAAATAGAGGAGTTGCTTTTGGAAATATTTTTGTTTCGACACGGAAAAACCGGATATAACCTGGAAGGCCGGTATCTATCGGAGACGGACCTGTCCCTTACCCGGGAGGGAATAGAAGAACTCTCCCCGGCGGGTTTTAACCCCGGGCGGGTGTACACCTCCCCTTATCTTCGCACAAAGGAGACGGCGGAGATTCTTTTTCCCGGATGTGAGCAGGTGGAGATCCCGGAGTTTTCGGAAATGAACTTCGGTATATTTGAGGGAAAAACCGCAAAGGAGATGGAAGAGGATCCTGATTATCAGGCCTTTGTGGATTCTTTTTGCGAGCTGCCGATCCCCGGGGGCGAGTGCCGGAAGGATTTTTGCAAAAGAGTGACCTGGGCTTTTCTAAAGCTCCTTTCAGAGCAAAAGGAGGAGCCTTTGGTGCTGGTAGTCCACGGGGGAACCATCATGGCCATATGCGAGGCCTTCGGGGAGCCGAAAAAAAGCTATTTCGACTATCACATCCCCTGCGGAAAAGGCTACAAGGGGGAACTTTTTGTTTCTCCCACAGGAGAGATCAAAATCAGGGAGCTGAGGATACAATGAAGATCGGAAAAAGAACACCCCTTTGGGAGATAGCTTTTGCCTACTGTCTTGACCTGGGAGTGGGAGACCCGGAAGTGATTCCCCATCCGGTAGTCATCATGGGAAAGGCAATAGAAAAGCTGGAGAGATATTTAAGAAAAAACACCGGTTCCCACAAAGCAAAAGAAGAGCGGGCCGGAAAGATCCTTGCCGGAACTCTTGCTGCCGGCACCTTTATGACTTCAAAGCTGGGGCTTTTCCTTTTGAAAAAGAAAGCACCAAAAACCGGCCGCGCCCTGGAGATCTGGCTTTTATCCCAGTGTCTTGCCACGAAAGGGCTCACCGATGCCGCCCTCGCGGTATACGAAAAGCTTGCCCAAAATGATCTTGAGGGGGCAAGGACCAAAGTTTCCTTCATAGTTGGAAGAGACACCGCTTTCTTAAGTGAGGAAGGGGTCACCAAAGCGGCAGTGGAGACGGTGGCGGAGAACTTCTCCGACGGAGTGGCCGCCCCTCTGTTTTACATGATGCTTGGAGGAGCTCCGCTGGCACTCACCTACAAAGCGATAAATACCATGGACAGCATGGTGGGATATAAAAACGAGAAATATCTGCACTTCGGCCGGGGAGCGGCGAAGCTGGATGACGCCGCAAATTACCTGCCCTCCAGGCTATCCGCCCTGTGTTGGATTGCCGGAGCTGCCCTTACCGGTCAGGATTGGAAAAACGCCTTTAAGATCTGGAAGAGAGACAGGCGAAACCACGCAAGTCCCAACTCTGCCCAGACGGAAAGTACCTGCGCCGGGGCTCTGAATCTGGAGCTGGCGGGCCCTGCATACTATTTCGGAGAGTACTACGATAAGCCTACCATAGGAGACCCTGGGAGAAAGATCGAGGCGGAGGATATCCCGAGAGCCGTCTCCTGCATGAGGGCTTCCGCTCTGGCGGCTCTTTTTGCATTCGGAACCGGTAAACTGATCTTGTATAAGATTTTTGATAAAAGGAAATAATATGGCATTTGAATACACTCACGGCGGGGACTATCTGACCCTGAGAGAAAAATACGGTGAAGACATTCTGGATTTTTCCGCCAGCGTGAGCCCCTTTGGTTTGGATCCGGAGGTGAAAAAGGCCTGCGAAAAGGCCCTTGCCACCGCGGATCTTTATCCGGACCCGATGTGCCGTAAGCTTCGAAAAGCACTGGGGGCAAAAGAGGGAATCTCCCCCTCCCGCATCGTCTGCGGTAACGGGGCGGAGGAACTGATCTGGCGGCTGGCCCATGCCCTTCCCAAGGGGAAGACCCTGATTCCGGTGCCCGTGTACACGGAGTATGAGAGGGCCCTTGCCGACAACGGTTGGGAAGTTTCGGAGTATTGTCTGTCGGAGAAAAACAATTTCTCCCTCACAGAAGACATTTTAAAGGACATCACCCCGGAACTATCTCTTCTGGTTCTCTGCGAGCCCGGAAATCCCACGGGAAGGGTGACAGACTTAAGGCTTCTCACCCGCATTCTGAGAAAAACCTGGGAACTGGGGATCTTTTGTCTTGTGGACAACTGTTTCGGAGACTTTCTCCCGGAGAATAAGGGGAATAAGCTTTCTGAGCTCCTTAAGAGTTATCCCAATGTCTTTTGCCTGAGGGCTTTCACCAAGTTTCACGCCATGGCAGGGCTTAGGCTTGGATGGCTGATCTGCGGAACCGAGGCGGCCGCAGACCGAATTTTTGAGAGGGGGCCACTCTGGAGCGTCTCCCATGTGGCCCAGGCAGCGGGAATCTGCGCCCTCTCCCGGGAAGGAAAAGCTCAGAGGGAGTACCTGATCGCTCAAAGAGAGATTCTTGAAGGAGAGCTGATCTCCCTTGGACTTAAAGTGATTCCGGGGGAGGCAAACTTCCTTTTGTTTAAAGGGCCTGAGGATCTTGCCCAGAGGCTTTTGGAAAAACACATTGCCATTCGGGACTGCAGCAATTTTGCCGGCCTTAGCTTTGGCTGGTTCCGAATCGGAGTTAGGACCGGGGAGGAGAACCGGGTGCTTATTGACAGCTTAAAGGCGGTTATGAGAGATGAGTATGAAAAACAGTAAAACCAGGGTCATAATGATCCAGGGTACCATGTCCGGAGCAGGTAAAAGCCTGCTTTGCGCCGGACTTTGCCGGATCTTCGCAAAGGACGGCTATCGGGTGGCTCCCTTCAAAAGCCAGAACATGGCCTTAAACAGCTATGTCACGAAGGAAGGGCTCGAGATGGGAAGAGCTCAGGTGATGCAGGCGGAGGCAGCGGGGGTGGCCCCTGAGGCCGCCATGAATCCCATACTGTTAAAGCCCTCCAGCGACGTGGGCAGCCAGGTGATCGTCAACGGAGTTCCCGTGGGCTACATGTCCGCCCGGGAATATTTTGAATACAAAAAGACCCTGCTCCCGGAGATAAGAAAGGCATTTGACAAGCTGGCTTCAGAGAATGACATCATTGTCATCGAGGGGGCGGGAAGCCCCGCGGAGATCAACCTGAAGGACAACGATATCGTCAACATGGGGCTTGCAGAATATCTGGATGCACCGGTGCTTCTTGTGGGGGATATTGACAGGGGAGGAGTCTTTGCTCAGCTCTATGGAACGGTAAAGCTCCTTGATCCAAAGGAACAGGCCCGCATAAAGGGGCTTATCATAAATAAATTCAGGGGAGATGTGACCCTTTTGGATTCAGGGATCCGCCAGATTGAGGAACTTACCGGAATCCCGGTGGCGGGAGTGGTGCCCTATACGCATCTGCTTTTGGACGACGAGGACTCTCTTGCCCCGGAGCTTACTGTGAGAACTCATCAAAAACCGGTGGATGTGGCAGTAATCCGGCTGCCTCATATTTCCAACTTTACGGATCTGACTCCACTATCTGAGAGTGAGATCCTGGGAGTTCGCTACGTGGAGAGAGCGGGAGACTTAGAACGCCTTCCGGATCTGATCATCCTTCCCGGCACCAAAAACACCATTGGGGATTTGAAGTGGCTAAGGGAGACAGGGCTTTTTTCAAGCATTCAAAAGGCTCACAAAGCCGGCACGGTGATCTGCGGCATCTGCGGAGGCTACCAGATGCTGGGGGAGGAGATCTCGGACTTTTGCAAAGCTGAGTCGGAAACTCCCTGCACGGTTCAGGGACTTGGAATCCTTCCCGTGAGAACTTCCTTTTCCCTCAATAAGACCCGAACCCTCACGGAGGCGACAGTGGGAGAAGCTCCCATTTCAGGAGAATTAAAGGGAGCAAAGATCCGGGGCTATGAGATCCACATGGGGGAGACCAAGGTCCTTGGAGAACCCTTCGCCATGCTTCCTGACGGAAAAAGGGAGGGCTGCACCGAAAAGAATGCCTTTGGCACCTACCTTCACGGGCTTTTTGACACCGGAGAGATGACAGAGGCGCTGGAAAGGTATTTTTGCACAAAAAAACAAATTCCCTGCAAGGCCGCACCAATTCGGGATTACAGGGATATTAAGGAAGAGCAGTATGATCGTCTGGCAGCAGAGCTTAGAAAGTCTCTGGATATGAAGAAGATCTATGAGATCATGGGGATAAAGAGAGATTAGATATGGAAAAGAAATATACCCACACAACCCCGGCGGATATTGAAAACACCAGCATGAGAATTATAACGGAGGAGCTCCGGTCAATGGGAATCACGCTTCCTGAGGAGACGGCCCCTGTTGTAAAGCGGGTGATTCACGCCACCGCAGATTTCGAATACGCAAATACATTGAGTTTTACTCCGGGGGCAATGGAAAAGATCCTATCCTGCCTGACTTCTGGAGAACTCTCCCTTGTGACTGACACCAACATGGCTCTGTCGGGAATCAGCAAGGCATCCCTTGAAAAGCTTGGGATCCCGGCCTTTTGCTACATGGCAGATCCGGAGATCGCATCCCTTGCAAAAGAACAGGGGACTACAAGAGCCTACTGCGCCATGGGAAAGGCCCTTTTTGACAGCAAAAAAGGCCCGGTGGGCCTTATTGTGGGAAATGCTCCCACTGCACTGATCCGAATCTCCGAGGAGATCAGAAACGGGAATCCTCCGGCGTTTGTCATCGGAGTCCCCGTGGGATTTGTAAATGTTGTGGAGAGCAAGGAAGAACTGTATGAGCTCTGCCTGTCAATGGGTATCCCGGCGATCATTGCCCGGGGCCGAAAAGGAGGCAGCACCGTGGCGGCAGCCATAGCGAATGCCTGCCTGTACATGGCCACAAGGAGCCTTGACCCGAGAGCACGGGGTTGGGATTAGCTGAGTTTT